>NZ_CP152413.1:3908333-4216666 GCF_038967635.1 Bradyrhizobium sp. B124
CTACCGGATGCAGCAGGGCCAGCAATACATCCGGACCTACGCGGCCGCTTTCGCGCGCGCCGAGAAGGAGTATGGCGTGCCGCCGGCGGTGATCGCCGCGTTCTGGGGACTGGAGAGCGACTTCGGCGTCCAGATGGGCAATCTGCCGACGCTGAAATCGCTGGTGTCGCTGGCCTATGATTGCCGCCGCTCGGAGATGTTCCAGGGCGAGACCATCGCCGCGCTGAAGATCATCGAGCGCGGCGACCTGACGCCCGACGAAATGATCGGCTCATGGGCCGGCGAGCTCGGCCAGACGCAATTCTTGCCGACGCACTATTTCAACTATGCCGTCGACTATGACGGCGACGGCCATCGCAATCTGCTCGCCAGCGGCCCCGACGTGATCGGCTCGACCGCGAACTACATCGCCAACGGATTGAAGTGGCGGCGCGGCGAGCCGTGGCTGCAGGAGGTGCGCGTGCCGCAGGCCGCGAATTTTCCTTGGGACCAGGCCGACCTCACCGTCAAGCTGCCGCGCTCGAAATGGGTTGCGCTCGGCGTCACCTTGACCGACGGCAAGGCGCTCGCCAATGACGAGATGCCGGCCTCGCTGCTGCTGCCGATGGGCCGGATGGGTCCGGCGTTTCTCGCTTATCCAAACTTCGCCGCCTATACCGAGTGGAATAACTCGTTGATCTACTCGACCACCGCCGGCTATCTCGCCGGCCGCATCGCGGGCGCACCGCCGATGCAGCGGCCGCACGCGCCGGTGGCGCAACTGCCATTTGGCGAGATCAAGGAGCTGCAATCGCTGCTGGCGCGCGCCGGCTACGACGTCGGCAAGATCGACGGCGTGCTCGGCCAGGCGAGCCGCAGCGCGGTGAAGGCGATGCAGATGAAGTACGGCCTGCCGGCGGATTCCTGGCCGACCGCGGAGCTCTTGGCCCGGATGCGCGGCGGTGGCCGCACGCAGCCGGCCGCGGACGCCGCGATGCCGCCGACGCGGTAGGACAGCATCGGGGTGTCTAAACAGGCCGCATTGCTCTTGGACCGTCACCCCCGCGCAAAGGCTTCGCCTTTGTCGCTGGAGGTGCGAGCGGAGCGAGCCTCGAAGGGTCGACGGCCACCAACCGGGCCGTGCATCCTTCGAGACGCGCTTCGCGCTCCTCAGGATGACGGGGCGCGAATGCGCCGCGAAATAATTGACCAAGTGTTACAGACGTCCGCAGTTGTATTCTTCCCTTCGCGGCCCCATGTGCAGCATCGCCGTTCGGCAGATCCGGATTTCATCAGAACAAAGAGCACCCCATGTCCTTTCATGACGCCGTCGTCCCCGCGTACTTGCAGATCCTCAACAGCCTCACCGGCGAGCTGACCAAGGCCGAGGCGCATTGCGAAGCTAAGAAGATCGCGCCCGAGGTGCTGCTGGGATCGCGGCTCTATGCGGACATGCTGCCGCTGACCAAGCAGGTGCAGCTGGTCTGCGATCACGCCGCACGCGGCTGTGCGCGGCTGACCCATAGCGAGGTGCCGTCGACGCCCGACACCGAGAAGAGCTTCGGCGAACTGAAGCAGCGGCTGGCGAAGACGATCGACTATGTGAAGTCGTTCAAGCCGGAGCAGTTCGACGGCGCCGACGCCAAGGACGTCACCTTCCCGATCGGCGCCGAGCGCACCATGACCCTGAAGGGCCAGCAATTCCTCAGCGCCTTCTCGTTCCCGAACTTCTACTTCCACGCCGTCACCGCGCACGGCATCCTGCGCCACAACGGTGTCGAGATCGGCAAGCGCGACTTCCTCGGCGTCAGCTGACGCGATATTCCCCGCGGCGGGATTTTCTCACCTCTCGCCAAGGCTTCGGCGCGACACGTCGCCTCGCACGCCCGGCCGTGCTACTGCTCCCTGACAACAACAAGACGTCAGGGAGCACGCCATGCCGACCACCCACGCACCGAAAGCCGTCAATCCGTCCGCCTCGCTGCATGCGGAATCGCTGGGGCTGGCGAAGAACCACGGCCGCCTCGCCGGACGGCGCATCATCGTGGTCGGTGCGGGCCAGCGCACCACCGTGGATGAAGCGCCGCCGATCGGCAACGGCCGCGCCATGAGCGTGCTGTTCGCGCGTGAGGGCGCCTCGGTCGCGTGCCTCGACGTCAACAAGGACGCCGCCGACGATACCGTCGCGCAGATCACAGGCGAAGGCGGCAAGGCCTTCACCGACGTGGTCGATGTCTCCGACGTCGCGGCGATCGCGCCCGCGGTCGAACGCTGCGCGCAAAAGCTCGGCGGGCTCGACGGGCTGGCGCTCAATGTCGGCATTTCCTCCGGCCTGTCGCTGCCGAAGATGACGGCGGAAGCCTGGGACCGCGACTACGCCGTCAATGTGCGCAGCCACATGCTGTTCGCGCAGAAGGCACTCGAGGTGATGGCGCCGGGCGGCGCGATCATCCTGATCTCCTCGATGGCGAGCCAGCGCGCCGGCGGCCGCAACCCGGCCTATGAATCCTCCAAGGCGGCGCAGATCGCGCTGGGACGCGCGATCGCGCGGGCCGGCGAGGACAACGGCATTCGCTGCAATGTGATCGCGCCCGGCTTCATGGACACGCCGATGGGCCGAGATGCC
This sequence comes from Bradyrhizobium sp. B124, assembly GCF_038967635.1. NCBI lineage: Bacteria > Pseudomonadati > Pseudomonadota > Alphaproteobacteria > Hyphomicrobiales > Nitrobacteraceae > Bradyrhizobium > Bradyrhizobium sp. B124. The sequence continues at coordinate 3,910,939 of NZ_CP152413.1, forward strand.
AGCCGCAGGCGATCGGACCGCGCCGTGACAGTACCTTTCGGCCGCCAGGGCACCGGCTGGGAGGTCGCCTATACTGCGCTGTTCCTGATTTCGAATGAATCCTCCTATGTGAACGCGCACACTTTGTTCCTCGATGCCGGCCACATGGGCGGAATTGTGCGCGGCTAGCCTGCAAACTGGGCATATCCCGGCCATTGCGCTCGTCGCGGCAATGCACAAATCTCTCCTCATCCGTCATTGTCTGGAACCGTTTCACATGAGCCAACCGACCAAACTTCTCGAGCCCTACAAGCTTGGCCCGCTGACGCTGCCGAACCGCTTCGTGATGGCGCCGCTGACGCGCAACCGCGCGGTGCCGCCCGGCATGGTGCCAAGCCCGCTCGCGGTGGACTATTACGGCCAGCGCGCTTCCGCCGGCCTTCTGATCACCGAGGCGAGCCAGGTCTCGCAGCAGGGCCAGGGCTATCAGGACACGCCCGGCATCTATTCGAAGGAACAGGTCGCGGCCTGGCGCAAGGTTACCGATCGCGTGCATGAGCGCGGCGGCCACATCTTCATCCAGCTCTGGCATGTCGGCCGCATCTCGCACACCTCGCTGCAGCCGAATGGCGGCGCGCCGGTGGCGCCGAGCGCGATCCGCGCCAAGGGCAAGACCTTCGTGAACGGCACCTTCGCCGACGTGTCCGAGCCGCGCGCGCTCGAACTGTCGGAAATCCCCGGGATCATCGAGGATTTCAAGCGCGGCACCGCGAATGCGCTGGCGGCCGGTTTCGACGGCGTCGAAATCCATGGCGCCAACGGCTATTTGCTCGACCAGTTCGCGAAGGACGGCACCAACAAGCGCACCGACGCCTATGGCGGTTCGATCGAGAAACGCGCCCAGCTGATGCTGGAGGTCTCCAAGGTCGTCGCCAAGGAGGCCGGCGCCGACCGTACCGGCATCCGCATCTCGCCCGTGACGCCGGCCAACGACGTCTCCGACAGCAATCCGCAACCGCTGTTCGACTACATCGTCGACCAGCTCAATGCGCTGAAGCTGACCTATATCCACGTCATCGAGGGCGCGACCGGCGGCCCGCGCGACATCGCGCCGTTCGACTACGCTTCGCTGCGCAAGCGCTTCAAGCAGGCCTATGTCGCCAACAACGGCTACGACTTCGCGCTGGCGGAGAAGGTGCTGGAGGCAGGTGCGGCCGACCTGATCGCGTTCGGCAAGCCGTTCATCTCCAACCCCGATCTGGTCGAGCGGCTCAAGGCCGGCGCCCCGCTCAACGACTGGGACAAGGCGACCTTCTACGGCGGGGGCGCCAAGGGCTACACGGATTATCCGACGCTGAAGGCGACCGAAGCGGCGGAGTAAGGCCTCGCTTTCTCAGCATCGTCATTGCGAGCGGAGCGAAGCAATCCATAGAACCGCATACGTGGAAGCATGGATTGCTTCGTCGCTATTGCTCCTCGCAATGACGGAAGGCAACAAGGCCGGGATCGCTCCCGGCCTTTGTTCGTTATGCCTCCGCGCTCTCGGGCATTCCTACGCCTCGGCAGCCTCGCCGCTCTCCACCTCTTCCGCGACCATGCGGTCGAGGTTTCGATTGAGCCGCCGCAGCAGGTCAAGCAGGGTTGCGGCTTCGGCCGCGCTGAAGCCGGCCAGCGCCTGGTCCTGATCGCGGTGCAAGGCCTTGCGCGCGGCCGGCAGTTTCGCCCTGGCCGCCTTGGTCAGGGACACCAACTGGCTGCGGCCGTCACCCGGCATCGGCGTGCGCTGCACCAGGCCGTCGCGCTCCATCCGCGCCAGGATCTGCGCCATCGACGGCTGCTCGACCTTGGCGGCGCGGGCGAGATCGCGCTGTGACATCGCCTTGCCGTCGCGCAACAGATAGATCACCGGCAACTGGCCGATGCTGAAACCGTGCGGTTTCACCCGCCGCTCACCGAGCCTGAGGAAGCTGCGCGAGGCCATGTTGACCAGCGGCGCCGGACGATCGAACAGGTCCCAATCGGTCACGATCCCACCATTTACATAGGCCCCTATTTATATTAGATAGGCCCCTATGTATCCTGTTGTGAGCGTGGTGTCCATGAGTTCAGATCCCATTCGAATTGCCATTGTGGGCGCCGGCCCCGGCGGTCTGACGCTCGCCCGCCTGCTGCATGTTGCCGGCATCAAGACCAGCCTGTTCGAACGCGAGAGCTCGGCAACCGAGCGGCCGCAGGGTGGAACGCTCGACCTGCACGCCGAGAGCGGTCAGCTGGCGCTGGCGCGCGCCGGGCTTACCGACAGCTTCCTGCGCATCGCACGTTACGAGGACCAGGGCAGCCGGCTCTACACGAGCGATGGCCGGCTGCTGCTCGCGGACGACGACATGACCGGCGACCGTCCGGAGGTCGACCGCACGGCACTGCGCGACCTGCTGCTGCAATCCTTGCCGACGGATGCCGTCGCCTGGGCGCGCTGCCTGCGCGAGGTCGCGCCACGCAATGACGGCCGTTACGATCTCCTGTTCGACGATGCGCGCGAAGGGCCGTTCGATCTCGTGATCGGCGCCGACGGCGCCTGGTCCCGGGTGCGGCCGCTGGTGTCGCGCTATCAGCCGCAATACAGCGGGCTGACCTTCATCGAGTTCGGCATCGACGATGTCGACACGAGGCGCCCTGCCCTGTCGGAGCTGGTCGGCCGCGGCAAGATGGGCGCGGAGAGCGCCGGCCGCAGCCTGATGGTCCTGCGCAACGGCAACGCCCATCTGCGCGGCTATGCGATTTTCCGCGTACCCGTCGAATGGGCCGAGCGGCGGTTCGACGTCACCTCGCCTGCCGCGATGCGTCACGCGGTGCTCGGCGAATTCGCAGGCTGGGCCGATGCCCTGCTCGACCTGCTCCGCGCCAGCAATGATCAATTCGCGCTCCGGCCGATCCACGCGCTGCCCGTCGGGCATCATTGGACCAACCGCCCAGGCATCACCCTGCTCGGCGACGCCGCGCACCTGATGTCGCCGTTCGGTGGTGAAGGCGTCAACGCCGCGATGCTGGATGCGGTGGAGCTGGCGGCGCATCTGGTGGGATCAAAGGATTGGCACGAGGCCGTTCGCGCGTACGAGACCGCGATGTTCGTGCGCGTCGCCAAGCCCGCCGGCGAGGCCGCCGAAGCCGCCGCGACCGAGCTGTCGCATATCAGCCAGGAACTGACGCTGGCGCACCACCAGGCGTACATGCAGATGCGCGCGGCAGCCGGCGACTCCGCGGCGCGGTAAGCGCTGGTCATGATCTCCGGCGCCGCATAGCATGAAGCGGATCGAGCAAGCCTGAACACGGTCGCATGCGGGAATGAGCAAGGACAACGCCGAGGATATCGTTCGACGCGCCACCGTCGCCTTCAATGGCGGCCGGCATGGCGAAGCGATCGAGCTCTGCGAGCGCGGCCTTGCGCGCCAGCCCGGCGAGCCGATGCTGAGCCATCTGCTCGCCGCGGTGCTGTTCGCCAAAGGCGAGATCGCACCGGCCCGCAGGCATGTCGAGACCAGCTTGGCGCGGCGCCCGGACAATGCGGCGGCGCGGCTGCTCGCGGCGCGCCTCGCCCGCAGCGGCGGCGAATTCGACGCCGCACTGACGCATCTCGACCGCGCCGTCGCGCTCAAGCCGCAACGCGAAGCCTTCGTCGAGAAGGCACGCACGCTGGAACTGGCCGGCCGCAAGGCACAGGCCCGCGAGGCCTGGGAGGCGATCCTCAAGGCCATCCCGGAGCATCAGGAAGCCAACGCAAGACTTGGCCGGCTGGCCTGGGAGGATGGCGACCTCGCCGCTGCGGTGAGCTTGCTCGAGCGCGCTGTTGCAAGCACGGCGCCGGCCTCGGTGTGGTTCGATCTCGGCGTCGCAAAGCAGGATTTGCGCGATCATGACGGCGCCGCACGCGCCTATCGCAAGGCGCTCGAGATCAAGCCGGATTACGCCGAAGCGGCGCTCAATCTGGGGATCACGCTGCAGGAGAGCGGAGAGCCCGACGCCGCGATGCAGGCCTTCGCGCGCGCCTATGCCTTGCGTCCGCATCTGTTCGGATCGATCGCCATGGCGCTGACCTCGGCCCCGCACGGCCGACTGTGGCTCGATGAGCGCGCGCTGCGTGCAGCCTTAGGTCACTAGCCGGCCGCGCTTGGCGCGGAAATGCTTGCGATAGACGTTGGGTGCGGCCAACACCTCGCCGACGACCTTGGAATAGGCTTCCCGGTGCGCGTCGTCGAAGGCCTCGAACACCAGTTCGGGGGCCTCGCGCGGCACGGCGAAGCATTGCACGACCGGCGTTCCCTTCGGCAACACGCCGGCAAAACCGGGCTGGGTCCAGACCGCCGGGAAATTGATGCCGCCGTCGTGAAACCGGTCGGCGTCGACCAGCCCCGAGATCACCCGGAACGGCAAGTCGTCGCGATTGACCGGATGCGTCGCGAACAGCGACCAGCCCGGCTCGAGCTCGATGGTCCAGAAGCTGTTGAATTTCAGCGCAGCCTGCCCGTTGGCGAACGGCGCGCCGGCGAACTGCGCGACCGGATGGAAGCTGAGCGGTGCACGCGGATGACCCTGCGTTGCGGGCTCCGGAATGTCCCAGTCCCAGGCGAAGGCACCACGCTCGACCCTGACATCGCAGGGCAGCGGGATCATGACCCCGTGGGCCATCGCATCGACGAAGGGCGGGCATTGCTTGACCGTGCGGATCTCGCGGTCGTGGATGTCGGAATGCGCCTTCGCAGGCATCGCGCGCAGCCAATCGGGCAACGCAGTGCGGGCCGGGAACGGTCGCGGCAGATGATCGGCGAGCCGCGGGTCGCAGCGAAAAGTCATGCGCATGACGAAACTCCGGAGGTCACGATGCGATGACAAGGAGACGCATATGACCTCATCGCGTCATTTGAGCACAATCCTGAACCGGTCTCCACAGCCACAGATCCAGCAAAAAAGGCCGGGATTGCTCCCGGCCTTTTGCAGTTTGCGGATGGCGTGGGCGGTCAAGCCTTCTTACTTCGCTTCGGCGCGCTTCGGCGGGCTCGCCGGCCACGACTTGATCAGCGTGTCGTAGTCGATCGTTTCGCCCTTCGGCTTCTCGTTCGCGAGCTTGCGCTGCGGAGCGATGGTGCCGTCCTTCTCGGCCTTCTTGTACCAGTACTCGGCAGTTTCCTTCTTGTTCAACTTCGGTCCGCAGGCACCCTGCACACCGGACTTCTCAAGACGCTCCATCACCGAATCCTGGGCCGCGGCGAGCGCGTCCATCGCAGCTTGCGGCGTCTTCGCACCGGACGACGCATCGCCGATGTTCTGCCACCAGAGCTGAGCGAGCTTCGGATAGTCAGGCACGTTGTTGCCGGTCGGGGTCCACTGCACGCGCGCGGGCGAACGGTAGAACTCGATCAGACCGCCGAGCTTCGGCGCGCGCTCGGTGAACGACTTGTCCCAGATGTCGGATTCACGGATGAAGGTGAGACCGACTTGGCTCTTCTTCAGGCTCGTCGTCTTGGAGACGATGAACTGCAGGTAGAGCCAGGCCGCCTTGCGGCGATCAACCGGGGTCGACTTCAGCAGCGTGGCCGAACCCACGTCCTGGTAGCCGAGCTTCATGCCGTCCTTCCAGTACGAGCCGTGCGGCGACGGAGCCATACGCCACTTCGGCGTACCGTCCGCGTTCATTACGGCGATCCCCGGCTTCACCATGTCGGCGGTGAAGGCGGTGTACCAGAAGATCTGCTGGGCGATGTTACCCTGCGACGGCACCGGGCCCGACTCGGAGAAGGTCATGCCCTGCGCCTGCGGCGGAGCATACTTCTTCATCCAGTCGAGATACTTGACGATCGAATAGACCGACGCCGGACCGTTGACGTCGCCGCCACGTTCGACCGACGAGCCGACCGGACGGCAGCCTTCCATGCGGATGCCCCATTCGTCGACCGGCAGGCCGTTCGGGAGGCCCTTGTCGCCGTTGCCGGCCATCGACAGCCAGGCGTCGGTGAAACGCCAGCCGAGCGAGGGGTCCTTCTTGCCATAGTCCATATGGCCGTAGACCTTGACGCCGTTGATCTCCTTGACGTCGTTGGTGAAGAACTCGGCGATATCCTCATAGGCCGACCAGTTCACGGGCACGCCGAGATCGTAGCCGTACTTGGCCTTGAACTTGGCCTTGTATTCCGGGTTGGTGAACCAGTCGTAGCGGAACCAATAGAGGTTCGCGAACTGCTGGTCGGGCAGCTGATAGAGGTGGCCGTTCGGTGCCGTCGTGAACGACTTGCCGATGAAGTCGTCGATGTCGAGCATCGGATCGGTGACGTCCTTGGCTTCGCCCTTCATCCAATCGGTCAGGTCGACGGCCTGGCCGTAACGGAAGTGGGTGCCGATGAAGTCGGAGTCGTTGATCCAGCCGTCATAGACGTTCTTGCCGGACTGCATCTGGGTCTGGATCTTCTCGACGACGTCACCTTCCTGGATGATGTCGTGCTTGACCTTGATGCCGGTGATCTCCTCGAACGCCTTGGCGAGCGTGCGGGATTCATATTCGTGCACCGTCAAGGTCTCGGAGACGACGTTGATCTCCATGCCCTTGAAGGGGGCAGCGGCCTTGATGAACCACTGCATCTCCTTCATCTGGTCGTCCTTGGAGAGGGTCGACGGCTGGAATTCGCTGTCGATCCACTTCTTGGCGGCCGCCTCGTCGGCGCGGGCCGGCGCGACAAGAGTGACCGATGCTGCGACGAGCGCGACCGCGCTGGTCATCGTCAAAAGCTTATCTTTAGTCATTCGTAAATGTCGCATTAGATTCCTCCGGTTGCAGCGACTAAATCAGGCCCGGGTAGACCCCGGATCTGCTCTTTTTCGCGTTCTTCAGACGGTGCGAAAAATCACCACGGCTGAAAGAAGCGAAATTACCGTTCCGAGCCATAGGCTCGAAATCTCGACGCCCTCCCCGATCGGCAGGGTGAAAATCGGATCGGTGCCGACGAGGCCGACCCACAGCAGGTGGATCACCGCCGCCAGCACCAGCGAGACGAACAGACGGTCGCCGCGCGTGGTCGGAATGCGCAGCACGCCGACCCGCTCCGCCTCGGGATAGGCGATCGCGAGCCAGGTCATCATCCCGAGCGTAGAGGCAAGCAGCACGAAGAAGACCGCGGTGGGCAAGGTCCATGCCATCCATGCGATGCTGTCCATGAGCGCCTCCTAGACCCGGCCGAGCGCGAAGCCGCGCGCGATGTAATTGCGGACGAACCAGATCACGAGTGCGCCGGGGATGATGGTGAGCACGCCGGCCGCGGCAAGCAGGCCCCAGTCCATGCCGGCAGCCGAGACCGTGCGCGTCATGATCGCTGCGATCGGCTTGGCCTGCACCGAGGTCAGCGTGCGCGCCAGCAGCAGCTCGACCCAGGAGAACATGAAGCAGAAGAAGGCGGCGACGCCGATGCCGCTCGCGATCAGCGGCACCAGGATCTTGATGAAGAAGCGCGGGAACGAATAGCCGTCGAGGAAGGCGGTTTCGTCGATCTCGCGCGGCACGCCGGAGACGAAGCCTTCCAGGATCCACACCGCCAGCGGCACGTTGAAGATGCAGTGCGCGAGCGCGACCGCCCACGGCGTATCGAACAGGCCGATCGCCGAATACAGGTTGAAGAACGGCAGCGCGTAGACCGCCGCCGGCGCCATGCGGTTGGACAATAGCCAGAAGAACAAATGCTTGTCGCCGAGGAAGCGGTAGCGCGAGAACGCATAGGCCGCCGGCAGCGCCACCGCGATCGAGATCACGGTGTTGATGACGACATATTCCAGCGAATTGATGTAGCCGGAGTACCAGCTCTCGTCGGTGAAGATGCGCCGGTAATGCTGCAGCGTTGGCGTATGCGGCCACAGCGTCATCGTCGAGACGATCTCGGCGTTGGTCTTGAAGCTCATGTTGACGAGCCAGTAGATCGGCAACAGCAGGAAGATCAAGAACAGCGCCATGATCAGCCGGCGGCCGGGGATCGAATGCATCACGCCGCTCCTTGCTTGACCGGGCGCTCGGAGCCGGCATTGGTCATCACGGTGTAGAACACCCAGCACACGATCAGGATGATCAAATTGTAGACCAGCGACAGCGCCGCGGCCTTGCCGAGGTCGAACTGGCCGAGCGCGATCTTGACGAGCTCGATCGAGACGAAGGTCGTCGAGTTGCCGGGACCGCCGCCGGTGACCACGAACGGCTCGGTGTAGATCATGAAGCTATCCATGAAGCGCAGCAGTACCGCGATCAGCAGCACGCGATTCATCTTCGGCAGCTGGATCGCCTTGAACACCGCCCAGCGCGAGGCACCGTCGATCTGCGCCGCCTGGTAGTAGGCGTCGGGGATCGACTTCAGGCCCGCGTAGCAGAGCAGCGCGACCAGGCTGGTCCAATGCCAGACATCCATCACGATGACCGTGACCCAGGCGTCGACCTCATTGGAGACGTAGTTGTAGTTGAAGCCGAGGTGGTTCAGCACATAGCCGAGCAGGCCGATATCGGGCCGGCCGAAGATCTGCCAGATGGTGCCGACCACATTCCACGGAATCAAGAGCGGCAGTGCGAGGATGACGAGGCAGGCGGCGACGCTCCAACCTTCGCGCGGCATCGACAGCGCGACGATGATGCCGAGCGGCACCTCGATCGCAAGGATCACGGCCGAGAAGAACAGGTTGCGGCCGAGCGAGGCCAGGAAGCGGCCGCCGAGATCGGTCGAGGGATCGAGCAGCTCCTTGAACCAGCCGACACCGTTCCAGAAGAACTGGTTGTTGCCGAAGGTGTCCTGCATCGAATAGTTCACGACCGTCATCAGCGGCAGCACCGCCGAGAACGCCACCACCAGGAACACCGGCAGCACCAGGAACCAGGCTTTTTGGTTGATGGTCTTGTCCATCAGGCGACCCCTTCGACCAAATGGCTGTCGGCATAGACGTGGACGTTGGCGGGATTGAAGATCAGGCCGGCGGTATCGCCGGAGATCGAGAAGCCCGGTGGCACGCGCGCCGCGAGTTTGGTGTTGCCGATCCGGACGCGGGCGAACTGGATGCGGCCGAGATCGTCGATCCGCTCGATGGTGGCCGACAGCAGCCCGGACGCGGGTGCTGCGACATCGACAAATTCAGGCCGCACGCCGATCTCGATCTTCTTGCCGGCCGGCAGGACACCATAGTTTCGATGCAGGCCGATGACATGGCCGTCGATCCGCGCCTCGTGGCCTGAGACCTCGGCGGGCACGATGTTCATGCCGGGCGAGCCGATGAAGTAGCCGACGAAGGTATGCGCCGGCTTGTCGAACAGTTCGGCCGGCGTGCCGCTCTGCACCACGCGGCCGTCATGCATGACGACGACGGTATCGGCAAAGGTCAGCGCCTCGGTCTGGTCGTGGGTGACGTAGATCATCGTGAGGTCGAGTTCGCGATGCAGCGCCTTTAGTTTCGAGCGCAGCTGCCATTTCAGCTCGGGATCAATCACGGTCAGCGGCTCGTCGAACAGCACGGCGGCGACGTCGGAGCGCACCAGGCCGCGGCCGAGCGAAATCTTCTGCTTGGCGTCGGCGGTGAGCCGCGTCGCCTTGCGGTTAAGATACGGTGTGAGGTCGAGCAAATCGGCGATCTGCCTGACCCGCGCATCGACCTCGGCCTTCGCGACGCCACGGTTCTTCAGCGGGAAGGCCAGGTTCTGCCCGACCGTCATGGTGTCGTAGATGACAGGGAACTGGAATACCTGCGCGATGTTGCGCTTCTGCGTCGACAGTGGCGTGATGTCCTGGCCGTCGAACAGGATCTTGCCGCGCGACGGCGTCACGATGCCGGAAATCAGGTTCAGCAGCGTGGTCTTGCCGCAGCCGGAGGGCCCGAGCAGCGCATAGGCGCCGCCCTGCCGCCAGGTCATCGTCACCGGTTTCAGCGCAAAGGATTCCAGCGGCGCGTCATTGCCGCTGTAGGATTGCGCGAGATCGACGAGGTCAATGCGAGCCATCGGGCATCTCCCTCAATTGCTCTTGCTGGCTGACGCGCGTGCCGCAAGCGAACTGCCATACAATTCGCTAGCAAACGCGGTCGCGGGCGACGCGACCAGGCGGTCAGCGGCGTCAAACACGAAGATATTCTCGGGATCGAGCGCGGCCTCGAGCACCTGCCCGGGTTCATATTCATGCACGCCGTGCAGCACCGCGACCCAGTTCGAATCATGGACATGAACGTGCACGAAACTCTCCGACCCCGTGATCTCGGTCACCGTGACGGTGGCCGAGAATTTGTGGCGGCCGGGCACGACGCTCCCGACCTCGAGTTGGTGCGCACGGAAGCCGATCTTGTACCTGCCGTCAGGCAGGTTGGCGTACAGCCCGGCCGCGGGCGCCTGCTCGCCGCCGGCATAGATCACCCGGTCACCCTTCTTCTCGATGCCGATGATGTTGAGCGGCGGATCGGAGAACACCTGCGCGACCCGCAGCGTGTCGGGATGGCGGTAAACCTTCGGCGTCGCGCCGGTCTGCAGCGCCTGGCCTTCCCACATGCACACCGTGTCGCCGCCGAGCAGCAGCGCCTCCGACGGTTCGGTGGTGGCATAGACGAAGATCGCACCCGAGGCCTCGAAGATCCGCGGCAGCTCGGCGCGCAGCTCCTCGCGCAGCTTGTAGTCGAGGTTGGCGAGCGGCTCGTCGAGCAGCACGAGGTCGGCGCCCTTGACCAGCGCGCGCGCAATCGCGGTGCGCTGCTGCTGGCCGCCGGAAAGCTGCAACGGCGTGCGCTTCAAATAGGGCTCGAGCCGCAACAGGCTGGCCGCCTCCGCCACCCGCTGCTCGATCTCGGCCTTCGGCTTGCCCTGCACCCGCAGCGGCGAGGCGATGTTCTCGTAGACCGTCAGCGAGGGATAGTTGATGAACTGCTGATAGACCATCGCGACCGAGCGCTGCCGCACGTCGGCGCCGGTGACGTCCTTGCCGTCGACCAGCACGCGGCCGGTGGTCGGCTTGTCGAGGCCCGCGAGCAGCCGCATGATCGAGGTCTTGCCCGACAGCGTCGGTCCGAGCAGCACGCTGAGCGTGCCACGCTCCAGCGTCAGCGAAACATCGCGGATGGTCTGGATGCCATCCACGGTTCGCGTGACGTTCTGCAGTGTAACGCTCATGCCCGTCCTCCCGCTTCGCGGAGGGGACGTTCACCTGACACGCGGTTGGCGATCATCCACTCGTCGAGCGCGGCGATTTCACCGGCCGTCATCCGCAAGCCCAGCTTGGATCGTCGCCAGACGACATCGTCCGCGGTCCGCGCCCATTCGTTCGCCATCAGGTACCGGACTTCACTCTCCGTCAAGGTGGCGCCGAAGGCGCGGCCGAGATCATCAGCCGTTGCTGCATTGCCCAAGACCTTGCTGGCGCGCGTGCCATAGGCGTGGGCGAGACGGTTGGCGTGGGACTGTGCGAGGAACGGATAGTTGCGAACCAGCTCGGCGCTCAGCGCGGCGACCGCGGAGACATCCATGTCGCCGCCGGGCAGCGGCGCCTTGCCGGTCCAGCCCTCCTGCGCCTTCGCGCCGCGGAGATAGGGCGACAGCCGCTCCAGCGCCTCTTCGGAGAGGCGGCGATAGGTGGTGATCTTGCCGCCATAGATCGACAGCAGCGGCGCACCGCCGGGCGTATCGAGCTCGAACACGTAGTCGCGAGTCGCGGCCTTGGCTTCGCTCGCACCGTCGTCATAGAGCGGACGCACGCCGGAGTAATTCCAGACCACGTCCTCGGGCTTCACCGGCTTGGCAAGGTATTCGCTGGCGGAGGCGCAGAGATACTCGATCTCCTCACGCGTCGCCTTCACCTCGGCCGGATCGCCGTCATAGTCGCGATCGGTGGTGCCGATCAGCGAGAAATCGTTCTGGTAGGGAATGACGAAGATGATGCGGCCGTCGGCATTCTGGAAGATGTAGGCGCGGTCGTGGTCGTAGAGTTTCGGCACGACGATATGCGAGCCCTGCACCAGCCGCACCTTGGCCCGCGCGTTGACGCCGACACCGGTGGCGAGCACCTGCTCGACCCAGGGACCGCCAGCGTTGACCAGCACGCGCGCCTTGATGGTGTCGCGGGCGCCGGTGGCGCCGTCCTCGACCGTGACATGCCAGACGCCATCGATCTGCCTGATCTCGACCGCGCGGGTGCGGGTGCGAATCTCGGCGCCGCGATCGGCGGCATCGCGCGCGGTCAGCGCCACCAGCCGCGCGTCGTCGACGAAGCAATCGGAATATTCAAAGCCCTTGGTGTAGCGCCCGGGGATCAGCGGCTTGCCGACCACGTCGCGCGTCAGGTCGACCGAGCGCGTCGCCGGCAACAGGTGCCGGCCGCCGATATGGTCGTAGAGGAAAAGACCGAGCCGCAGCAGCCAGGCCGGGCGCAGGCCGGCGTGGTGCGGCAAAACGAAACGCAGCGGGCGAATGATATGCGGCGCGATCTGCCAGAGGATCTCGCGCTCGATCAGCGCCTCGCGCACCAGACGAAACTCGTAATACTCGAGATAGCGCAGGCCGCCATGCACGAGCTTGGTCGACCAGGACGACGTTCCGCTGGCCAAATCATTCATTTCACAGAGGAAAACAGAATTGCCCCGGCCCGCCGCATCGCGCGCGATGCCGCAGCCATTAACGCCGCCTCCAATGATGGCGAGGTCGTAAATTCGATCCAAAGAACGCTTCCCCCGGCAACCGTTTTCGCTTTGACGGTTTTACTTTCGGATTGGAGTAGATCACAACCAAAAACGAAAGCAAAGTGAAAATAGGGAACTCTTGCTGGGGATTTTTTGGGCGGAATGATCGTGGCGGGGGCAGCGGGTTCGCGGATTTATCGCCATCACGCCGAACTCCCTGTTGAACCCGTCACCCTGAGGTGCGAGCGGAGCGAGCCTCGAAGGGTCGACGGCCACCGGCCGGGCCGCGCACCCTTCGAGGCTCGCTCCGCTCGCACCTCAGGGTGACGGGTCCGATGATGAACGCTTTGATCAGAGAGTTCGGAATTACGCGCTGCGCAGCGTCGCGGGTGCGGCGTCGGCGCCGTTGTCGTCAATATCGGCCTGCGGCTTGTCCATCGCGACGACAACCTCGATGCCGCGGCTGTGGCAGATGTTGGCGAGGCCCGCGGGCAAGGGCGAATCGGTGACGAAGGTCTGGATCTGGCTCATATGGGCGATACGCACCGGCGCGCTGCGGCGGAGTTTTGTCGCATCCGACACCAGCATCACGTTGCGCGCGTTGGCGATGATCGCCTGCGCCACCTGCACCTCGCGATAGTCGAAGTCGAGCAGCGCGCCCTCCTCGTCGATCGCAGACGCGCCGATGATCGCGTAGTCCACCTTGAACTGGCCGATCAGCTGCGTCGCGGTCGAGCCGACCACCGCACCGTCGGCGCGGCGCACCGTGCCGCCGGCCACCACCACCTCGATGCGCGGATGGCGGTACAGCAGCATCGCGACGTTGAGGTTGTTGGTGATGACAAGCAGGTCCTCATGCGAGGTCAGCGCACTGGCGACCTCTTCCGTCGTGGTGCCGATGTTGATGAACAGCGAGCAGCCGTTCGGAATCCGCGCGGCCGCAGCGGCGCCGATCGCCTTCTTCTCCTCGGCGGCGACGAATCGGCGCGCCTCATAGGCGAGGTTCTCGACACCCGAGGCGATGATGGCGCCGCCATGGATGCGGGTCAGCGACCGCTCGTCGCAGAGATCGTTGAGGTCCTTGCGGATGGTCTGCGCCGACACCTCGAACCGCTTGGCAAGGTCCTCGACCATGACCCGGCCGAATGCGCGTGCAATGTTGAGGATTTCAGTCTGGCGATGGGAGAGTCCGGCCACGGCGGCCCCCTTGAAACGGCGAATGACCCATCGTGCGACCGTTCGGCACCGAGGTCAACGAGCAAGCATCGCCGGGGTTAAGGACTGCGTTGCAGCAATGTGGAGCCGGCAACGTTTCGGCACAATGCCTCACCAAGCCATTTCCTCACCAAGCCATGGCGGATGCAACAAGGCGAATCAATTCCGGATCATCGAATGCCGCCGCGCTGGCGGCCGCGCCGGCCGCGAGCAGATCGGCATGACCGAGCCCGGTTCGCATCCCGATCGTCGCGATGCCCGCCGCCGTCGCGGACTGGATGCCGGAGCGCGAATCCTCGAACGCGAGCGAAGCCGAAGCCTCCGCGCCTGCGCGGCGCAGCCCCTCGAGATACGGCAATGGATGCGGCTTGCCGTGCGCCAGTTCATCGCCGATCACGACAGCCTTGAAACGGTGCGCGATGCCCAGTCCCGCGAGCAGCAGTTCGGCGTTCGGGCGCGGCGCGTTGGTCACCGCCACCATCGGCACGCCGGCGCGATCGGCCCGGTCGAGCAGCGCCATCAATCCCGGCACCGGCACGATCTGGCCAGAGACCAATTCGCGGAAAATCCGCTCCTTCTCGCCAAGGATGCTGGCGCGGCGGTCGGCCGGCTCGTGGGCGAGGAAGCGCTCGCCGATCGACGCATTGGAGAAGCCTTGCAGCTCCTTGCCGAAGCGCGCGTGATCGAAGCTGTGTCCATGGGGGCTGAGCACCCGGTTGAACGCCGCCAGATGCAGCGGATCGGTGTCGGCGAGCGTGCCGTCGATATCGAACAGCAGTGCTTTGCCTTGTGTCTGCGACATCCGAAAACGTTTCCGTGAGTTCGGATGCATCAATACAGACTCTCGCGGCGCGCGCAAATGACGCGCCGCCGAGGCCGGATGTCAGGAGGCCAGCTGCAGATCTTGCCCAGTGACAAGCCGTCGCGCCGCGCGCTCGGCCTCGCGTGCGTTGCGGAAGATCTGGCCTTCGAGGGCCTGGAAGCGCTGCGAGGCTGCAAAAAACGCGTAACCCTTGGTATCGCGCACCACGATACCCGCGGTCTGTGAACTCACTTCGATGACGTAGCAGTCAGACATTATCGGCCTCGGTTTGATTCCGAGCCGACAACTGCATCACCGTCTGTTTGTTCCTCGGTTTATTTGCGAAGCGAAGCGCCGCTTTTGCGATCGAGCCGCGTTCCTGTCTCAGTTTCGACGCGTTTTCTCTTGCACCGAATCGGCGGCGCTTTTCGCGCGAAAGACGTCAGGTCGAAATCGTCGCACCATCGCGCTGGATTGTTTGCGGACGGCCCTGATCGTCGATCGAGACATAGGTGAAATTGCCATCGGTGACGAGGATCGACTGCTGCTCTCGGCGGCGCAGCACCCAGGCTTCGAGATGCACCGTGATCGAGGTGCGGCCAACGCGCACCAGATTGGCATGCACCGAAACGAGATCGCCGACATAGACCGCCTTGCGGAAGTTCATCGCCTCGATCGCAACCGTCACGGTGCGGGACTTCGCCAGCTTGGAAGCGAACACGCCGCCGCCAACGTCCATCTGGCTGAGCAGCCAGCCGCCGAAGATGTCGCCATTGGCGTTGGTGTCGGCCGGCATCGCCAGCGTGCGGATGCAGAGATCGCCCTGCGGTTCGTTGCCGCTGATCGGCGGTGCGTGAACATGCGTTTCAGGCGCTTGGGTGTCGGTCACTTGAAGGTCTCCCAGCCTGCATCGGGTGCGAAACGATCGCCGAATTTCTGCGCCAGCGCGCGCAGCGCGGATACGACAGCCTCGACGCCGCGGGTGCGCGCGTAGTTGAGCGGGCCGCCGCGGAACGGAGCATAGCCGGTGCCGAAGATCATCGCACCGTCGACCATATCGGGGTCGTCGACGATGCCCTCGCGCAAGGCGGCGATGCAGACATTGGAGATCGGCAGCACCAGGCGGTCGATCATCTCGTCGCTGACTTTCGGACCGGTCTCCGGCAGCGGCGCTTTCTCCGCCTTGCCGTCCCTCCAGGTGTAGAAGCCCTTGCCGGTCTTGCGGCCGAGCTCACCCTTGGCGACCTTCTCGCGCAGCCAGGCCGGCGTCGGCGGCAGGGCGTCGCCGAACTTCGAGCGCAGCATGTCGCCGACATCGAGGCAGATATCGAGGCCGACCTGGTCGGCGAGCTCGATCGGGCCCATCGGCATGCCGAACTCGACGGCAGCCGCATCGATCAGGCGCTGGTCGGTCTTCTCGTCCAGCATCATCATCGCTTCCAGCATATAGGGCGTCAGTGCGCGGTTGACGAGGAAGCCCGGCGAGCTCTTCACCGGCAGCGGCAGGCGATCGATGGCGCCCACAAAAGCGAGCGCTTCCTTCAGCATCGCAGCATCGGTGCCGTCATGGCTGACGACCTCGACGAGTTGCAGCCGCGACACCGGATTGAAGAAGTGCAGGCCGAGCAGCCGCTCCGGCCGTGCCAGCGTGGTGCGCAGATCCTGCAAGGGGATGCTCGACGTATTGGTGGCGAGGATCGCGCCCTGCTTCATCTTCGGCTCGAGGCCGGCATAGACCTTCTGCTTCAGCTCGAGCTTTTCCGGCACCGCCTCGATGATCAGATCGGCGTTGCGGGCGCCCTCACCGTCCATGTCGGGGATCAGCCGGTCGAGCGTATCGCGCTGGTCAATCTTCCTGCGCATGATCTTGCCGAACAGATCCGCAGCGCGCTTCATTGCGCCCGCGATCGGCTCGGCCTTCATATCGGCGAGCGTCACGCGCATATCCTGGTTGGCGCACCAGGCCGCGATGTCGCCGCCCATCGCGCCGGCGCCGATGACGTGCACGTGCTGCACTTTGTTGCCGCTGCCGGCCGCCTTCTTCATCTGCTCGCGCAGGAAGAACACCCGGATCAGGTTCTGCGCAGTCGGCGTCACCATCAGATTGGCGAACGACGCCTTCTCCGCGTTGAGCATTCCCGAGCGGTTGCCGGCGTGCTTCTCCCAGAGATCGATCAGCGCTGAGGGCGCCGGATAATGCTTGCGCGGCGCGGCCTTCTCGGCCTCGCTGCGCATCCGCGAGGCAAGCAAGCCCCGCGCCGGCGCGAAATTGAGGATTGCGGTGAGCACGCCCGGCTTGGCGCGCTTCAGCCGGCCGAACACCGCGTCCTTCACGGCGTTGCGGACGTGACGCTCCTGCGTGACGGCGTCGACCAGACCGAGCGATTTGGCGCGCCGCGCGTCGATCGTCTTGCCGGTCAACATCAAGGTCATCGCCTGCATCGGGTTGACCAGCTCGGTGAAGCGCACGGTGCCGCCGAGGCCGGGATGCAGGCCGAGCATCACCTCGGGAAAGCCGAACCTGGCATCGTCGATCGCGATCCGCATCTGGCAGGCCAGCGCGACCTCGAGGCCGCCGCCGAGACAGAAACCGTGGATCACCGCGACCGAGGGCACGCGCAGCGCCTCCAGCCGGTCGATCACCGCGTGCGCGCGGCCGATCTCGGTCTCGACTGCGCGCGGGTCGCTGGCGCCGCGAAATTCATTGACGTCGGCTCCGGCGATGAAGCCGCTCTTTTTCGCGGAGCGCACCACGAGGCCGGTCGGCCGCTGGTTCTCCAGCGCCGCGACGATGGCATCGAGCTCCTCGAGCAGATCGGCGGACAGCGTGTTGGCGCTGGTGCCGGCGCGGTCGAACAGCAGCCAGGCAATGCCGTCCTCGTCGCGCGTCAGCTTGAAGTTCTTGTACGGGCTGTCGGCGGCCGGCTTCGGCCCGAGCTCGAGCACGCGATCGGCGAGAACGTCCATGATCCGTGAATCCATGATCACACCGTCTCTATCAACATCGCGCCGCCCTGCCCGCCACCGATGCATTCGGTGGCGACGCCGCGCCTGGTGCCGAGCCGCTTCATCGCATTAACCAGATGCAGCACGATGCGGTTGCCGCTGGTGCCGACGGGATGGCCAAGGCTGATCGCGCCGCCGTCGACATTCAACTTCGCGCGGTCGATCTCGCCCGCCGCGCCGTCGAGCCCTAGAATCTCGCGGCAGAATTTGTCGTCGTTCCAGGCGGCGAGGCAGCCCAGCACCTGGGTGGCAAAGGCCTCGTTCAGCTCCCAGGTCTCGACGTCCTGCAATGTCATTTCGTTGCGCTTGAGCAGTGCGCTCGCCGACAGCACCGGACCAAGACCCATGATCGACGGATCGAGCGCCGACCACTGGCTGTCGAGGATGACGGCCCTAGGCGTCAGCCCATGCTTTGCTACCGCCGTCTCGGACGCCAGGATCACCCAGCATGCGCCGTCGGTGATTTGCGAGGAATTGCCGGCAGTGACCTGACCCCACGGGCGCTCGAACACCGGTTTCAGCTTTGCCAGCGTTTCGGCTGTCGAATCCGGGCGGACGCCGTCGTCATGGTCGTAGAACTTGCCGTCGCGGGAGAACGCGGTCTCGACCTCGCCCTTGAGAAAGCCTTGCTTCTGCGCGTTGGCCAGCCGCTGGTGGCTCTCGGCGGCGTAAGCATCAGACTGCGCACGGGTGATGCCGAAGAGATGGCCGACCTTCTCGGCGGTCTGGCCCATGTTCAGTTCGGTGATGGGATCGGTCAGCCCGCGCTCCAGCCCGATGATCGGCTTGAAGTAGCTCGGCCTCACCTTCAGCGCCGCGGCGATCTTTGCCCCTAACCCCTTGGCGCCGGCAAAGCCGGCAAACCAGCGCACGCCGGAATTTGGCCAGACCAGCGGCGCGTGGCTCAGCGCCTCGGCGCCGCCGGCGAGGATCAGGTCGGAGATGCCCTCGCGGATATAACGATAGCCGGTGTCGATCGACTGCATGCCGGAGCCGCAATTGATCTGCATCGTGAAGGCGACCATCTGCTCGCCCATGCCGAGCCGGAGTGCTGCGACCCGCGCCGGGTTCATCTCGTCGGCGATGACGTTGACGCAGCCGAGGATGACCTGGTCGAACGCGGTGGGCGCGAAAGGCTGCCGCGCCAGCAATGGCCGGCCGCATTGCACGGCGAGATCGACCGGGGTGAACGGGCCGGGACCGGAACGCGCCTTCAGGAACGGCGTCCGGCTGCCGTCGACGATAAAGACTGGTCGCGCCATCAGCTTGCCGCCCTCTGCTCACCAAGCTCCTGGAAGAACTGATGCACGTCGGCGGTTTTCTTGTAAATCGGGGACAACGCCTCCGGCGCAAAATCATCGACCTCGATGACCTTGGCCACGGCCTCATGGGCGGCGGCGAGCTTCTCGCCGTCGGCTTCGGTGATGACGCCTTTCTTGACGGCCTCCTTCCAGTCATGCAGCCGCGCCGCGCGCAGCTGCTTGGCCGCATCCTCGGACTCGGTGACAAGGCGGAAGGCTTTTTCCAGTCGCGCGATGCCGCCGTCGTCCTCGACAAAGGCGAGGTCCGGCGTCAGGCGGTCGCGTGCCGCCGACGGCGACAGCACGAGCTGTGCGCAGAGATGCACGACGCTATCAGACGGCCCCGTGACGCGCGCGCCGAACGGCTGGATCAGGAATTTCAGCATCCATGCCATCGGGCGGCTCGGCAGATTGGCGAGGATTTCCGCAAAGCGGTTCTCGATGGTCTTGAAGCCCGACGCCATGCACCATTCGAGCGCGGGAAGATCCTCCTTCTGCCGCCCCTCGTCCTGCCAGCGCTTGAGCGCGGCAGAAAGCAAGTAAAGCTCGGACAGGATGTCGCCGAAGCGCGCCGAGAGCATTTCCTTGCGCTTCAGCGCGCCGCCGAGGGTGAGCAGCGCCATGTCGGCGCACAGCGCGAACGCCGACGAGTAGCGCGAGAGCTGGCGATAGAACTCCGTTGCATCGCCGGCATCCGGCGCCGGTGCGAACAGGCCGAAGGTCCAGCTACGGCCCCAGGCGCGGAACATGGTCGCAAAGCTGTGGCCGACATGCTTCCAGAACGCAGTGTCGAACGCGGTGAGCCCCTTGTCGCGATCGGTCTCGCTGAGCGCGTTCATCTCCTGCAACAGATAAGGATGCGCGCGGATTGCACCCTGCCCGAACACGATCAGGTTGCGGGTCAGGATATTGGCGCCCTCGACCGTGATGCCGACCGGCACCGAGCGGTAGAGCCCGCCGAGATAGTTCTGCGGCCCGTCGATCACGGCCTTGCCGCCATGGATGTCCATGGCGTCGTCGATCACGATCCGCATCCGCTCGGTGGCGTGCAGCTTCATGATCCCTGAGATGACGGCAGGGTGACGCCCCTCGTTCAGCGCGGCGCAGGTCAGCCGCCGCGCGGCGTCGAGCAGATAGGCGGTGCCGGCGATGCGCGCGAGCGGCTCCTCGATGCCCTCGAATTTCGAGATCGAGATGCCGAACTGCTCGCGGATGCGGGCATAGGCGCCGGTGGTGCGCGCGGCATAGGCGGCGCCGGCGGCCGACAGCGACGGCAGCGAGATGCCGCGGCCGGCGGCGAGCGCCGTCATCAGCATCTTCCAGCCCTGGCCCAGGCGCTCCTGGCCGCCGATGATGTAGTCGAGCGGGATGAAGACATCGCGGCCCCAGTTCGGGCCGTTCTGGAACACCTGCATAGCCGGCAGATGGCGCTGGCCGATCGAGACGCCGGGCAGATGGGTCGGGATCAGCGCGACCGTGATGCCGAGCTCGTCCTCGCTGCCGACCAGGTGATCGGGATCATAGGCCTTGAAGGCGAGGCCGAGCAGCGTCGCGACAGGCCCCAGCGTGATGTACCGCTTGTGCCAATTCAGCTTCAGCCCAAGCACCTCGCGGCCTTCGAAATTGCCCTTGCAGATGATGCCGGTGTCGATCATCGAGGCGGCGTCCGAGCCGGCCTCCGGGCTGGTCAGCCCGAAGCAGGGAATGTCCTGGCCCGCGGCCAAACGCGGCAGCCATTTGTCCTGCTGCTCTTTGGTGCCAAAACGCATCAAGAGTTCGCCCGGCCCGAGCGAGTTCGGCACCATCACGGTGACGGCCGCGGTCAGCGAGCGCGAGGAAATCTTGCGCACCACTTCGGAATGCGCATAAGGCGAGAAGCCGAGGCCGCCGAATTCCTTCGGGATGATCATGCCGAAGAATTTCTTGGCCTTGATGAAGCTCCACACCTCCGGCGGCAGATCGCGCCATTCCCAATTGATCTTCCACTCGTCGAGCATCGCGCAGAGCTCGTCGACCGGGCCGTGCAGGAAGGCGTTCTCCTCGTCGGTCAGTTTGGCCGGCGCGAACGCCAGCAATTTCGACCAGTCGGGATTGCCGGTGAAGAGATCGGCGTCCCACCAGACGTCGCCCGCTTCCAGCGCCTCGCGCTCGGTGTCCGACATGGTCGGCAGCACACCACGCGCCCAGGAGAAGATCGGCTTGGACAAGTAATCGCGGCGGAAGCTCATGGTGGGGTCCTCATGAAACGGCAGCGCGGATGGGTGATGATCCTATCGGAAAGTGCCGTTCACCGGTGAACACTTCGCTGTTCAAATAAAGCGAAATTGACGCGGCCAAGCCGCCGTTTGTTAACGGCAGACCACGCGTTCAGTTCCGAAAGCTGAGCTGCGACAATCAGGTAGCCGAGGGTGGCGCCGGCAGCTCGTGCCGGCACCCCGCTCCCGCGCGCTAGGCCGGCCCGGCGCCCTGGGTCGCGGTATAGACCGCGTAGAGCGACTGGCTTGCGGCCATGAACAGGCGATTGCGCTTGGGGCCGCCGAAGGTGATGTTGCCGCAGACCTCTGGCAGCCTGATGCGGCCGAGCAGCTTGCCTTCCGGCGACCACACCGTCACGCCGTTGTAACCGACCGCCCGGCCGGCATTGCTCGAGCACCAGACATTGCCGTTGACGTCGCAGCGGATGCCGTCCGGCCCGCATTTCACGCCGTCGATCGTGAAATCGCTGAACCGCTTGCCGTTGACGGGCTTGTTGTCGGCGCCGACATCGAACACGAAGACGTCGCCCTTGCCGCCCGGGCCGGTGTCGCCCGGTCCCTTGCCGGTCGAGACGACGTAGAGCTTCTTGTAGTCCGGCGAGAAGCAGAGGCCGTTCGGATCTGGCACCTGGTCCTCGCTCACCACGAGATCGATGCGGCCCGAGGGATCGATGCGATAGCAATTGGTCGGCAGTTCGCGCTTGGCCGGCGCGAAGCCCGCGGGCTGCCCGATCCGCGGGTTGAGCTTGCCGGCCGCGTTGCTCGGGCCACCGGCCGCGTCAGGCTCGCCCTCGTAGAGCTGGCCGCCATAGGGCGGATCGGTGAACCAGTAGCTGCCGTCGGGATGCGCGACGATGTCGTTCGGCGAGTTCAGCCGCTTGCCCTGATAGTTATCGGCAAGCACGGTCGCAGTGCCGTCATTCTCGTAGCGCGTCACCCGGCGGGTGAGATGTTCGCAGGAGAGCTGGCGGCCCTGGAAGTCGAACGAATTGCCGTTCGAGTAGTTCGACGGCGTACGGAACACGCTGACATGGCCGTCATCCTCCGACCAGCGCATCTGCCGGTTGTTCGGGATGTCGCTCCACAGGAGATAGCGACCCTGCGAGCTCCAGGCCGGGCCTTCCGCCCACAACAGCCCGGTATGGAGGCGCTTGATCGAGGTGTTGGGCTGGGCAAGATCGTTGAAGGACGGATCGACCGCGATGATGTCGGGGTCCCAGAAATAGGTGGTCGGCGCACCGCGCGGACTGAAGTCGCGCGGCGGGCTGGTGATGGTCGTCGGCGGTCCGACCGGCGCTGGCGCGTTCTGAGCCAGCGCGCTGCTGACGCCGGCGGCGGCAGCGGCCGCCCCCACCGCCAATCCCTGAACGAGTGTTCGACGTGAAACGTTCGGATCGCGCCGCTCTTCCTTCTGACCGCTTTGCGCGCCGTTTGGACCGCTCCGCTCCTGGCGTGTCATCGCATCCTCCCACTGTGTTCGCCGGCCGTTGATCCGGCCTGGCGCGCGGGAGGTTAGACCGCTCGCTCGGAGGTTGCGAGTGACGGTTTTTCATCACTGCGGTCGGAAATTTCACATTGTTGCGATGCAAGCCGTCGTCGCGACACGTGGCACCTCTTACCTCGCCCCGCCTGCGGGGAGAGGTCGGAACGCATCGACAGATGCGTTCCGGGTGAGGGGGTACAGGTCTCACGACGTTCACAATTCGCGGAAGCAGCCCCTCACCCTCCCTCTCCCCGTGAAGAACGGGGAGAGGGAGGATAGAGCAGTACTCAATCCGGCCGGATCATCTCGAACATGTTCTCCGGCTTGATCTCGAAATAGTCGCCGCGGCGGCCGGCGCGGACGATCGGGTGGGCGAGACCGGTTTGATAGACCCCGTCCTTGATGAAGGCCTTGTCGATGTGGACGGCGACCACCTCGCCGAGCGTCAGCCAGGCCTCGGCCTTCTTGCCGTCGGCGCCCTGAAGCTGGACGATCTGACTCACCTTGCATTCGAACGACACCGGGCTTTCGGCGACGCGCGGCACGTTGACCAGCTTGCCGGCAACCTGCGTGAGCCCTGCGAGCTTGAACTCGTCGACATCGCGCGCGACATGCGCCGCGGTCGCATTCATGTGCTTGGCCAGATCCATCGTCGCCAGGTTCCAGACGAACTCGCCGGTGTCCTGGATGTTGGCGACGCTGTCCTTCCAGTTGGTGGAGGAGAAGCCGATGATCGGCGGTACGTAGCAGAAGGCGTTGAAGAAGCTGTAGGGCGCGAGGTTGACGTTGCCGCCCTTGTCGCGCGAGGAGATCCAGCCGATCGGCCGCGGCGCCACGATGGCATTGAACGGGTCGTGCTTCAGGCCGTGGCCGTTCTTCGGCTCGTAGAAATGCAGGTCTTTGGCGGTCACGCTGGGCCCCTCTCACGGTAGCCCGGATGGAGCGCAGCGCAATCCGGGACTCGTCTCACACGTCGAAGCATTCCCGGATTACGCTGCGCTCCATCCGGGCTACAATTTCGCTTCGCTTGCAATGCGGGAAGAGTCAACTGACGAAAACGTCAGTGCCGGCGCTCAGTTGGCGCGGGTGCGCGGCGACAGGCCGGCGATCACGAAATCGATCATCTGGTCGATGGTCGGGCCGGGCTTGGTGGCGCATTGAGCGATCATCTGCGGGTGGAAGAACCGCATCATCGCGGTGCAGGCGCAGAGCGCGGCAAGCTCCAGGTCCTTGACCTCGAATTCGCCCGACACCGCGCCTTGCGCGATCACCTCGCCGATGGTCATGGCGATCAGCTCCATATGGGCAGTGCAGACTTCCCAGTCCTCCTGCATCGCGATCTCGACCATCTCGTGCAGCTTGGAATCGCCGACATAGCGCTCGGTGTTCATGCGATTGATGGTCGTCATCATCTGGCGCAAGCGCGTCGCAGCCGGTCCTTCCGACCGGGCAATCCGCTGCGCCTCGATCTCGACCTCGCCCATCAGGCCGCGCGCCACGCCCTCGTGGATCGACTTCTTCGAATCGAAGAAGCGATACACGTTGGCGGGGCTCATCCGCAGCTCTTTGGCGATGTCGGCGACCGTGGTCTTCTGGTAGCCGATCTGCCGGAACAAGCGCTCCGCCACCACGAGAATCCGCTCGCGGGTGTCGGTTTCGCTATGTTCCGAGATCAGTGTCATGTTGGCCTGCTCAATCTTCAATTATTCGGCCGCCTCAGCAAGTGGAAATGCGAGTTGTCCCTCACCCGCATGCTGCGGCGCAGTATTGACTTGCTCGGGGCCGCTTTCGTCCAAGGTCTTGCGGAACCAGAGGGCGTAAAGGCCCGGCAGATACAGCAAGGTCAGGAAAGTCGCAACAAACAAACCGCCCATGATGGTGATCGCCATCGGGCCCCAGAACGCCGAGCGCGACAGCGGGATCATGGCGAGGATCGCCGCGAGCGCGGTCAGCACCACGGGCCGGGCGCGCCGGACGGTGGCCTCGACGATCGCCTCGCGCCGGGTCAGGCCGGAGGACACGTCGCTCTCGATCTGATCGACCAGGATGACCGCGTTGCGCATGATCATGCCGGCCAGCGCAATCAGGCCGAGCAGCGCCACGAAGCCGAACGGCTGGTTGGCGACGTTCAATCCGAGCGAGGCGCCGACGATGCCGAGCGGGGCGGTCAGAAACACCAGGAACAGGCGCGAGAAGCTCTGCAGCTGGATCATCAGCAGCGTCAGCATCACCATCACCATCACCGGGAAGAGGATGAAGATCGACGCATTGCCTTTGGCGGATTCCTCGAACGCCCCGCCCGGCTCGATCCGGTAGGCCGGCTCGAGATGGGCCTGGATGTCCTTCAGCTTCGGCGCGATCTGGTTGGTGACGTCGGGCGCCTGCACGCCGTCGACGACGTCGGAGCGCACGGTGATCGCCATGTCGCGGTTGCGCCGCCACAGGATCGGCTCCTCATGCGCATATTCGATCTTGGCAATCTGCTGCAGCGGCACCGCCACGCCGTTGCGCGTGGTGATGGTGAGATCGCCGACGCGGCCGAGATCGAGCCGCTCGGACGGCACCGCACGGGCGACCACGCCGACCTTCTCGATGCCGTCGCGGATGGTGGTGACCGGCGCGCCCGAGATCAGCATGGCCAGCGCCTGCGAGACGTCCTGCGGGGTCAGGCCGAGCGCGCGCGCCCGATCCTGGTCGACGGCGAGCTTCAGGTAAGGCGACTGCTCGTTCCAGTCGAGCTGGACGTCCTTGACGTTCTTGTTCTGCCGCATCACCTCGCGCACCTGGTAGGCGATGTCGCGCACCTTGTTGGCGTCGGGCCCGATCACGCGGAACTGGACCGGGAAACCGACCGGCGGACCGAAGTTGAAGCGGTCGACCCGGACCCGTGCCTCGTTCAGCGCGCCGTCGGCGGCGGCCTGCTCGATCTTCGCCTTGACGCGCTCGCGCGCCTCGACGTTCTTGGCGAGGATCACGATCTCGGCAAAGGCCTCGTTCGGCAGCTGCGGGTTGAGGCCGAGCCAGAAGCGCGGCGAGCCCTGGCCGACATAGGCAGTATAGGTCTGGATGTCCTGGTCGTCCTTCAAGAGCCCTTCGGCCTGCTTCACCGCCTTCTCGGTGACGTTGAAGGCCGTGCCCTCGGGCAGACGGAGCTGCAGGAACAGCTCGGGCCGCTCCGACAGCGGGAAGAACTGCTGCTGGACGTGGCCGAAGCCCACGATCGAAAGCACGAAGACGCCGACGGTCGCCACCACCACCTTGATGCGGTGATCGACGCACCACTGCACCACGCTGCGCAGGCCGCGATACATCCGCGTCTCATAGATCGCGTGCGGATCGTGGTTCTGGTGCACCTTGATGTTGGGCAGCAGCTTGACGCCGATATAGGGCGTGAAGATCACCGCGACGAACCAGGAGGCGACCAGCGCGATCGCCACGATCCAGAAGATGCCGCCGGCATATTCGCCGACCGCCGAATTGGCAAAGCCGATGGGGAGGAAGCCAGCGGCTGTGACCAGCGTTCCCGTGAGCATCGGAAACGCGGTGGATTCCCAGGCAAAGGACGCCGCCTTCATGCGGTCCCAGCCCTGTTCCATCTTCACCACCATCATCTCGACCGCGATGATGGCGTCGTCGACTAGGAGGCCGAGCGCAATGATCAGCGCGCCGAGCGTGATGCGGTGCAGATCGAGCGACATCGCGTTCATCACGATGAAGACGATGCCAAGCACCAGCGGCACCGAGAGCGCCACCACGATGCCGGTGCGCCAGCCAAGCGCGACAAAGGAGACGAACAGCACGATCGCGAGCGCCTCGACGAAGGAGTGCACGAACTCGCCGACGGCGTGCTCGACCACCTTGGGCTGGTCGGCGATCTGCTGGATGTCGACGCCCTGCGGCACCGCCTTCAGGAACTCGGCGGTCGCCTGCTGGACCTCCTTGCCGAGCTCGAGGATGTTGGCGCCCTTGGCGGTGACGACGCCGATACCGAGCGCCGGCTTGCCTTCCTGACGCACCTTGAAGCTCGGCGGATCGACATAGCCGTGAGAGACGGTTGCGATATCGCCGAGCCGGAACACGCGGCCGTTGCTCTCGACCGGCGTTTCGGCAACCGCCTTGACGCCGTCAAGCGCACCGGTGACGCGCAGCGGCACGCGCTGCGACGACGTCTCGACCGTGCCGGCCGGGGTGACATTGTTCTGCTTGGCGAGCGAGTCGAACAGCGCCTGCGGCGTGATGCCGAGCGTCGCGAGCTTGGCATGCGAGAACTCGACGAAGATGCGCTCGTCCTGGGTGCCGTAAAGGTCGATCTTGGTGACCCCGGGCACCTTCAGCAGGCGCTGGCGAAAACCTTCCGCGACTTTCTTGAGCTGCGCGTAATCAGCACCGTCGCCGGTCATCATATAGAGGATCGAATCGACGTCGGAGAACTCGTCGTTGACGACGGGCCCGAGAATGCCGGAGGGCAGCTCGCCCTGCACGTCGACCAGCTTCTTGCGGATGAGATAAAAGAGATAGGGCACGTCCTTCGGCGAGGTCGAATCCTTGAAGGAGACCTGCATCGCCGTGAAGCCCGGCTTGGAATAGGTCTGCACCTTGTCGAAGAACGGCAGCTCCTGCAGCTTCTTCTCGATCGGATCGGCGACCTGCATCTGCATTTCCTGCGAGGTCGCGCCCGGCCACATCACCGAGACGTTCACCACCTTGACGGTGAAGAACGGATCCTCGGCGCGGCCGAGCTTCTGATAGGAGAAGTAGCCGGCGGCGCCGAGGATGATCATCAGGAACAGCACCAGCGTCGGATGGCTGACCGCCCAGGCCGAAAGGTTGAAGCGCTTCATCGAACTCTCCAAGTTCTAGATCAGGTCCCAGAACCGTTTCTGCTGATATTGCGAGGATCAGAACGACAGCGACGAGACGACCCGGACCTTCTGGCTCGGATCGAGTTTCTGCACGCCGAGGGCGACCACCTTGGCGCCATCGTCGACGCCGCCGGAGATGACGACGTTGTTGCTCTCATAGGCCTTCACCTTGACCGGCTTCAGCGCGATGTCGCCCTTGTCATCGACGATGTAGAGCGAGGGATCGCCGCCCTGGCTGTACAGCGCCGACAGCGGCAGCTTGGCGACCCGTTCGGTCGCCTTGTCGGCCAGGGTCAGCGTTGCGGTCATGCCGAGCGAGACGGTCTCGTCGGCGTCCGGCAGCGAGAACTTCGCGAGATAGGTGCGGGTGGCGGGATCGGCCTGCGGCGCGACCTCGCGCAGCTTGGCGGCATAGGTCTTCTTGGCATCCGACCACAGCGTCACCGTGGCAACGCCCGACCTGGCACGAGCGAGAAGCGTCTCGGGGATCGCGACGACAGCTTCCTTCTCGCCAAGTCGGGCGACACGGATCGAAGCCTGGCCCGCGGCAACCACCTGGCCGGGCTCGATCATGGTCGCGGTGACGACACCCCTCGTGTCGGCCACCAGCGTTGCATAAGAGAGGGAATTCTTGGTCAGCTCGACCGAGCGCTCGGCGCGGTTCAGCCGCGCCCGCGCCTCGTCGCCGGCGGCCTTGGCGGAATCGAGCGCCGCATCGGTGGCCCAGCCCTTGGCCTTCAGGTCCTTGGCGCGCTGCTCGGCGGCCCCGGCCTGCGCCAGCACGCCGGTGGCGGCGCGGAATTCCGCCTCGGCCTGCTCGGCCTGCAGCTTCAGATCGACCTCATCGAGGGTGGCCAAGGGCTGGTCGACGTCGACTGTCTGTCCGACCTCGACCAGCCGCTTGGCCACCTTGCCGGCGACCCGAAAGCCCATATCGGCTTCGATACGGGGCTTGATGGTGCCGACAAAGCTGCGCTCAGGGGTTTCAGCCTCGTAATGGACGGTCGCCACCAGAACGGGGCGTCCGGGATCCGCGTTTTCGGCTGCCTTTTCATTGCAGCCGGTCAGCGCGAACACCGCGAAAGCCAGCGTTGCTCCGGTCAAGAGCCTGTAATAGCTCGACAAAACGGAACGAACGAACATCTGAAATCTCCATCGGCTGACGACTGATGAAGAGTATCGATTTATCACTGATGAATGTCAATATTCGTCAGTGATAACCTATTCGTGAGGAACGCAGTAATTAACGTGGGGTTAAGCGGGGAATTCTGGAAATTGCGTAGCCCGGATGGAGCGCAGCGAAATCCGGGGGCGGTCTGCACACGGCGACCCCGGATTGCGCTTCGCTCCATCCGAGCTACGGCGGCGGCGTGTGTTGGCGGGATCTGTAGGATGGGTAGAGCGCAGCGAAACCCATCATCTCGCCGCGGACAAAGAACGATGGGTTTCGCTGCGCTCTACCCATCCTACGCGGCAAAGCCAGCCGTTACCCTACTTCGCGCTCGCGAACTCGGTCTTGGTCTCGTGGCTGCCGAGGAAGACCAGCAGGCCGGCCGCGAGCGGCAACAGCGACAGCACCAGCAGGCCCGTCGACGTGCTGCCGGTTGTCTCCTTCACCCAGCCGATCAGATAGGGCCCGCCGAAACCAGCGAGGTTGCCGATCGAGTTGATCAGCGCGATCGCGCCGGCGGCGGCGGTGCCTGACAGCCAGGCGGTCGGCAGCGTCCAGAACACCGCGAAGGTGCAGAACACGCCGATCGCGGCGACCGTCAGCACAACCATGGTCATGGTCGGATCGGTGATGTAGCTGGAGACGGCAAGCGCCAGCGCCGTGAGCAAGAGCGGCGCGCCGACATGAAACACGCGCTCCCGCATGGCGTCGGACCGGCGCGCCCACAGGATCATCGCGACGGTGCCGAACGCATAGGGGATCGCGGTGACGAAGCCGGTCTGCGCGTTGGTGAGACCGAACGCCTTGACGATCTGCGGCAGCCAGAACTGCATGCCGTAGAGCGAGGCGACGAAGCCGAAATAGATCGCGCTGAGCGCCAGCACCTTCGGCGAGGACAGCGCCTGCCCGAGCGTGAAGTGCTGCGCCGCCTGCTTGGCCGCGACCTCGGCATCGAGCTTCGCCTTCAGCCACGCCTTCTGCTCGGCCGAGAGCCAATCGGCCTTCTCCGGCCGGTCGGTGAGATAGAACCAGGTGACGATGCCGAGCAGCACCGAGGGGATGCCCTCGATGACGAACAGCCACTGCCAGCCCTTCAGCCCCATCACGCCGTCGAGCCCGAGCAACAGGCCGGAGATCGGGGCGCCGATCACGGTCGAAATCGGCACCGCGAGCGCGAAGGCGGCGAGGAAGCGCGCGCGATACTCGGCCGGATACCAGTAAGTGAGATAGAGGATGATGCCGGGGAAGAAGCCGGCCTCGGCGACACCGAGGAAGAAGCGCAACGCGTAGAAGCTGTGCTCGTCATAGACCGCCGCCATCAGTGCCGAGAGAATGCCCCAGCTCACCATGATGCGGGCGATCCACTTGCTGGCGCCGAACCGCTCCAGCGCCAGATTGCTCGGCACCTCGAAGATGAAATAGCCGATGAAGAAGATGCCGGCGCCGAACGAGAACACCACCGGCGAGAACTTCAGCTCGCTGTTCATGGTCAGCGCGGCGAAGCCGAGATTGACGCGGTCGAGATAGGAGAAGAAGTAGGCCAGGATCAGGAACGGGATCAGCCGCCAGGAGATCGCGCGGATCGTGGACGTCTCGATCTCGCTGCGGGCGCCGCGATCGGGCGCGACAGTTGCGGTCTGGCTCATCTGTTCCCCCCAAAGCTATTGCTTGCCTTGAGGATTATTGGGTGGCCCGGCATTGAGCAATGGCAAAAACTCATAGCACACAGGCCAGACAGGAACCCGGGCGTTTTCCTCGCCGTCATTGCGAGCGTAGCGAAGCAATCCACTTCTCCGCTTGTGGCGCGATGGATTGCTTCGCTGCGCTCGCAATGACGGCGAGCCTGCCCTACTCGGCGAGCTGGAAACGCTCGAAGCGGTCGAGTTCCTCCTCGATGCGGCGCTTCAGCTCCTTGCGCGCCGCCTGCTTCTTGCCCTTGCCGACCCAGCTCCATTTCTGCATCAGCAGCTTCCTGTTCTGCCGGTCGGTCTTCAGGTCGAGGGCGGCAACGATATCGTCGCCGACCAGCACCGGCAGCGCGAAATAGCCGAACAGGCGCTTCTCCTTCGGCACATAGGCCTCGAACCGGTGGCCGTAGCCGAAGAACAGCTCGGTGCGCTTGCGCTGGATGATCAGCGGATCGAACGGCGAGAGGATGTGAACCAGAGCGGGATCACCCTCGCCGGTCTCTTCCAGCACCTCAGGCCGCGCCCAATGCTCCTGCTTGCCGGCGCCATCGAGCGCGATCCGCACCAGTTCCTTGCGGCGCACCCTGGCCTCGATCAGGCCGCGCACCGCCTTCTTGCTCGGCGCGTCCAGATGGCAGATCGAGTCCAGGCTGACGATGCCCTGCGAGCGCAGCGCGCGGTCGAGCAGATAGGCGATCCGCGCCGATGCCGGTGCGGGCTTCGGCGGCTTGTCCCAGCCGAAATGCCTGGCCATCAGCTCGTAGGTCTTCAGCATGCCGGCGCGCTCGCTGACCGTGACCACGCCGCCATAGAAGGCGAGCTGCAGCGCGCGCTTCGAGGGCTTGCGGCTCTGCCAGAGATGCTCCTTCTCGGTCAGCACGTCGTCTTCGATGTCGCGGATGGTCAGCGGACCGGCCCGCAGCAGCCGCAGCACCTTGCGGGTATCCGATGGCGTCACCGACGAGAACCATTTATGGCCCTCGCGCTTGTGCGCCTTCATCGCCGGCAGGAAGATGTTGATGTCCTTGGACGGCACGTAGGACAGCGCATGCGTCCAGTATTCGAACACGCTCTTGTCCTGGCTCTGCGCCTGCTTGAGGTCGGCGCGGCGGTAGTCCGGAATGCGGCTGAACAGGATGTGGTGGTGGCAGCGCTCGATCACGTTGATGGTGTCGATCTGCACATAGCCGAGATGGTCGACGGCGGCCGCCACGGCTGATGCCCCGTCCCCGAACGGCGCCGTCGTATCGAGCCGTTGCGCGCACAGCCAGATATGGCGGGCGGCGGCATTGTTCAGGGATAGGGGTTCGGCGGCGCGGGGCATTGCCCGAGCAATGTAGTGAGATTCGCGCAGCTGTGGAGAGCCGCGCGAGGGAAATCAGCCGTGCAGAATCATCGCCCTCTGGACGTGTGGGGCGCTTCGGAGCGGCTACTGCGATCCAACGGCCCGCCGCAACCAGGGAACGTCCGCCATCGCCGCCGCGAGCGCGGCGTTTTCCTCATGAAAAACCCGGGACGAATGACCGCCAACCGGAAACCAACCGCGGCCATCCTCCACGTCCCGCCGATATTCCTCGAATCCGATGGTCCCTTCCGGGCGAACGAAAATATCGACACAGCGCGAAGCGCCTTCGTCGTTGATCGAGCGGAGGACGCGATCGACGTGGGCCAAGATGCTCTCCTCTCCGTCGCCGGCCCTGCACGGCGCGGGACAGGGGCCGGTCCATTCAACTGTGATCCAGATCACATTGCGGGCTTTGAACCAGTCCTAGGTTCGCAGCATCAAAACGACAACAGCCGGATTGGCTGGCCTGACATTTAAGGACGAAAACCATGACCCGCTCCTTTTCCCTGTCTCTTTTGACGATCGGCGCTGCGCTGTCGATGACGGCGGGCGTCGCACTGGCCGGCAGCGACACCGTTCCGGCCGCCCAGATCCTCAATGCGTTGAAGCCGAAGTCGGCCACCCGCGGCCTCTCCGCCGGCACGCAGGTCGACCCGGCCGCTTCGGCCAAGGAGGCGAGCTTCCTCAACACCGTTCGCAACCGCCAGACCCGCTCGCTGTCACTCGGCGAACGCCAGGAGATCGCCGACATCGCCGCCAACAAGCCGAAGATCGATCTGGAGATTCACTTCGACTACAACTCGGCTGAGATCGCCAAGGGCTCGACCCAGGCGGTGCAGGAGCTCGGCAAGGCGCTGTCGGATGCCAGCATGAAGGGCTCGACCTTCGTCGTCGCCGGCCACACCGACGCGATCGGCAGCGAGGCCTACAACCAGGATCTCTCTGAGCGCCGTGCCGACACCATCAAGAACTATCTGGTCGAGCATTACGGCCTGAACGGCTCTGATCTCGTGACCGTCGGCTACGGCAAGACCCGGCCGAAGGATCCGAGCGCGCCGATGGACCCGACCAACCGTCGCGTGCAGGTCGTCAACATGGATACCAAGACGGCGTCGCAGTAATCTCCCCAACTTCCGATCCGCTTGCCACACCCGGCAGGCGGATCGCTTGTTTCAGGGAGATTCAAATCCAGCTCTGGAACAGCATCAGCCGATTGAAGGTCGCCATCGACGTCCCGATGGCGGCAACCGTGATCGGCAGCATCGCGATGAAGCCGGCGCATCCGACAGCCACGAAGGCCCACAACAGCCAGCGTGGCATCCCCTTGCGCGTCAATGCGTAGACCAGCACAAAGCTCGCGGTAACAGCTGCCGGCAGGTAGTAATAGATGAAACCGAGCGTGCGCGGCAGCAGCGCCCAGGCGAGATACGGGCCGAGATAGAACGCAAGCACGAGAAACGCATCGCGGCTGCGGGTCACGATCCAGTCGCGCAGCGCGACGATCAGCGCGATCAACGCCGGCCACAGGATCAGCGGATTGCCGAGAAACACGATCGCGGCGAAGCTGTCGTCGCCGACCTTCTCGAACAGATACCAGACCGGACGCACCAGGAACGGCCAGGACGGCCATGCGCTCATATAGGTGTGGCCCGCGATCGCGGTCGTGGTGTTGTCGGCAAAGATGCGGCGCTGTGCCTCGACGAGGTCGGTGAACGAGAAGCCGTACAGCGGCACGAAGCTCACGAGATAGACGGCCGACGGGATCAGCACGAAACAGACGATGAAGTGGGGAAGACGGAAATCCGGCCACAGGTCCGGCCGGTACCAGTCCTCCGCATTGGCCTCGGCGAAGCGCGTGCGCCAGCGCTGCATCAGGCTGACCACCGCGACGATCGCGATGCAGGTCGCGAGCACGAACAACCCGCTCCATTTGCAGGCACAGGCAAGCCCCGCGAAAACCCCCGTCAGCGCGAAGGCAGCTTGCGGCCGCTTCTGCCTGAAGCCGTGGATGAAGGCCGCGATCGCGAACAGACAGAAGGCGAGCGCGAAAATATCCAGCATCGCGATCCGCGACTGCACGAACAGCATCTGGTTGAAGAAGGCGAGCAGCACGGCCGCGATGGCCCGCTCCTGCGAGGCGAACAGCGCCAGGGCGGCGAGATAGACCGCGACCAGCGCGAGCGCACCGAACAGCGCCGCGGGATAGCGCCATCCGAGCGGCACGTCGCCGAACGCCTTGATCGACAGCGCGATGATCTCCTTGGCGAGCGGCGGATGCATCGGGTTGAGGATCGGGCCCTCGACCACCGGCAACAGCATCTGGCGCGCCGCCGGCACGTAATGCACCTCATCGAAATAGAGCTTGTCCGGTGTGGTGATCCCGAGCAGCAGCACGACATGGGCGACGATGAAGATAATGGCCGCGACGATCGCCGTGCGCGCGGCGGGACGCCGCAGAACAGAAGGAGATTTGGATGCGGTGATCAAAGGACGAGCACGCTGCGAGGGGAACCAGTGTGAGCGAAGTGTGAGCTACGACGGCCGCGAGTGTGATGTATGTGACGAGTGTGATCAAATCTCACGTTGATGTCCGCAGCCGCGAGCATTTTCGAATCCATCGACCCTCACCATCCGGCGCAACTCAACACGGCTTGTGACAATTATACAATATCAGCTGCGTCCGCGATCCGGTACGATGAGAGGGTTAGTTCGATCGGTATTGCAATGAATTCGCGCCACAGCTTTTTCTCCTTACTTGCACTCGGTCTTGCGGTCGCATTGACGGCTCATCCCGTTCAGGCGCAGACGCGCGTCGGCGAAGCGGCCATGGTGAAGAACGAGGTCGTCCGCGTTGCGGCCGCGACCACGCCGATCATCGTCGGCGACGCGCTGCTGCGCGATGAGACCGTGCGCACCGGTCTCGAGAGCGCCGCGCGGCTGGTGATGGCCGACAGCACCAACCTGTCGCTCGGACCGAATGCCTCGCTCAAGCTCGATCGCACCGTGTTCGACGACGAGCATCACTATCGCGATGTAGCGATCCGCCTGACCTCGGGAGCGTTCCGCTTCGTCACCGGCCACTCGAACAAGGCCGCCTACACGATCACGACGCCGCTTGCGACCATCGGCGTTCGCGGCACGGTGCTCGACATCCTGTCGCAGCGCGGCAAGACCACCGTGGTGTTGCAGGAAGGCGCATCGACGGTGTGTACGTCGAACCGGCAATGCATCGATCTGACGCAGCCCGGCGACACCGCGATCATCACCTCGAGCGGCGGCCGCACCACGATCCAGAAGACCAACAACCCGCCATGGACCTTCGCCGCGACCTGCACCCAGGCCGCAGGCCTCTGCACCGTCACCCAGTTCGCGGATGCCTCGCCGGTGACGCCGCCGGTCGACGACCCGACCGGCATGCTGTGCGGACGGTGAGCATGCTACGGCGCATCCATCATTTGATCCTGTCGGCGGCGCTGACAATGACGCTGTCGCTCGCGATGCTGCAGGCGTGGGCTGTGCCGGCTCAGGCGCAGTCTCCGACGCCGAACTGCACTTCGAATCCGGATTCGTTTTCAGCATCGCCGAACTGTACGTCGACCCCGACGCCAACGCCGACACCTACTGCCACACCATCGCCAACACCGACACCCACGCCTATCCCCACGCCGACACCAACGCCCAGTCCGTCGCCGACACCGATCACCGGCGCGCCGTCGAGCGGCAGTTCGATCAACAACCTCGCCGACCAGCGCTTCAACCAGATGATCACCAACCGCGTGCTCGGATCGGTGCTGCTCGGCGTCAACGAGCAGGTCAACTGCGACGACTGCATCAGTGCCTTCGGCTCCGCCGGCTCGTTCTCGGCCGGCATCCATGGCCGCAAGACCATTACACCGAATTTGTCGCTGCTCGCCGGCATCGCCTACACGCAGTATGGCGAGGGCGGCTACAACGTCACCAGCGCGCCGATCGGCGCCTTCGCGCTGCGCTACGACTTCGTCGACTGGGGCTCATCGCGGCCGTTCTTCGATATCGGCGCCATCCTCTCGCCGTCGGAGAAGGTGCGCTACACCCGCAGCTACGCGACCAGCCTCGGACCGGTGTCGGTCACCGGCCAG
Source organism: Bradyrhizobium sp. B124 (assembly GCF_038967635.1). Taxonomy (NCBI): domain Bacteria; kingdom Pseudomonadati; phylum Pseudomonadota; class Alphaproteobacteria; order Hyphomicrobiales; family Nitrobacteraceae; genus Bradyrhizobium; species Bradyrhizobium sp. B124. The sequence continues at coordinate 3,946,821 of NZ_CP152413.1, forward strand.
ACCTCGAGCGAGAATTACGGCGTCTATGGACGCGCGGGCTGGATCAACCGGCTGTCGGCGCGCGACGAGGTCGCGGCTTCGGTCGAAGTCTGGCAACTGTGGCAGCGGGTCAAGGGCTACAGCGATCCCGCGATGGCCTTCAATCCGTTCGACGCCACCATCGCGGACGGCACCGATCGCACCAGCCTGGTCAAGATCGGCGGCCAGTGGACGCATCTGTTCGGATCGAACATCGAAACCAACATCAATGGCGGCTGGGTGCAATCCTTCGCCACCCATTCCGGCATCGTCGCCACCGTCACCGGCGATGGCACCATCGTGCCGACGATCGGCAACCAGGGCTGGTTCGAATATGGCGGCCGCGTCGGCTTCCGCATCACCAAGGGCTGGATCGCCGATATCTTCCTCAACGGCACCGCCGGGCCGCAGCCGGTCGGCAACACGGTTCACGGCGGCGTCGGCTTGCGGATCAGCTATTAGGACGGAGCCGCTGGTCCGGACCTGCACCATCGAGCAACCGGATCAGCGCCGACGCCGGTCTACGTTCAATCGTTGTCCCAATAGCCGTCCGAGTAGCCTTCCCGGTACCCGGATCGATAACCGTAGTCATATCCGCCCGGATATTCGTCGCCGTATTCGTACACGTGACGATGGTAATGGACGACGGGGGCCGGCGAATAATAGTCCCTCTCGTAGACATAGGCCGGAGCCGCACCGGCAGCCATGGTGGAGCCCAACAGGGCGCCGACGGCCAAGCCGCCGACGATGCCGACGGCGACCGCATCCCCCCGCCGGCCGCGTGCCGTGGCTTCTGTCGACCCAAGGCACCCCACAGCGATCACCGCCATGGTCGCAAAAACAGCTACTCGTTTCATTGAAGCATATCCTTGTTCGCGTTCAACAACCGCGCCGCCCCTTGGCGGCGATCGGCAGAGCTCGTCTAGAACGTGACGAGCTCCTTGAGCTCGCTCCTGACGAATCGCGGCACAACCCGTCGGGCCACGAAATCATTCCAATCCTTGAACTTTGACTTTGCTCTCGCCTCCGTGATCGCAGTGACGCCGCGCACGCTGAGGTGCGGAAGCTTCACCAGCTCGCTGACAGGAGCGGTGTTGAGGTTGATCTTGTCGGCGCGACTGATCGATGGCCGTGTTGCGGTTGCCGGGCGAGTTGAACCGGTCATTGATGGAGATGTCTGCGCGACCGCGGTGGCACCGATGACTCCGCAAACGCCGAGGCTGATGCAAACCAACCTGATAAGCATGGACCGCTATCCTTCGTGATACGACGCCCTTGACCCCGCCGCCGATAAAGCGGGAGCCGATTACCGCAAGATTACGGGTGCGATCATCACGGCGGCATTCCGGGAATAAGCCTGATCAACGCAGCACGACGAAGAGCCTTGCGGCTCGCTGATCCACCAGCATGTTGGCTCCTGGATCGTTGGTCTGCGGCGCATTTCCCGGCGGCTGATTTTCCGGCAGTGCGACATCCGGCTCCGCGCGGAGCGGCGGATCTGCTTGCGGAGAAACACGTCCTCCGCCCTGACCGGCATCGTTGACGAGGCTTGACGGTGCATCGTCCGGCTCACGAAGCGGTGCCACCAGGAATGCAACGAGGTTTCGCCTGATGCCTGGAATTCCGAACAGGCTCGATTGAACGGAAAACTCGCGCTTGACATAGCTTCCGGCGTGAGCCGCCATTCGCCCGGTCCATTCAAGGCAATCGTCCTGGTCGTCGAAACAGAGCGCTGCCCAGCCGCGCACCGGTGTCACCTCGCGAGGCAGTGCCAATGAATATTGGTAGGCGTAAGGATCGCCATAATACGGGTGATCGGAGCTGTAGAAGGCCACCGCGACCCCAAGGCTATCGTTGCCGCCGACGATCGACAGCGGCGTGCCCATCTGCTCGTGCCACAGCCGGGTGAGTTTGTCTGCGGCCTGGTGATAGACGTTTCGCCCTTCCTCATAACCGTAGCTGTTGCGGTAGAGCGCATGGGCTGGGGCCGCCAACACGGCGGCGACGATTGCAATTCCGGCAACCAGGAGCGCTGCATTGACCGTGTAGAACCGCTCGATCCGATAACGCGTGCTGCACACGACCGGCACGGCGAGCAGGAACAATCCCTGAAGCGCCCATAGCGACGGCAAGTCGGTGCCAAGGAATATGGACGTGATGAAAGGAAGAGCGATCGTGCCGATCGCGACGTGGCCGATGAGCTTCAGGTTGGGATCCGCCGCCGCGAGATCCCGCGGAAGGCGCTTGATTCGATACCCGGCGATCATCGCCCACGTCACGGCGGACACGCTCGTCGCCGCAGCAAGGCCCAACAGGAAATTGACGGCATCCCGCAGCGAGTGGGGGAAATCGGCTCCCACATGCGTCGCGGCATAATGGACAGGCTCCGCGCCTGTCGTGGCCAGCCAGTGCAGATGCGGAGATAGCACAATCAGCCCGACGGCAGCAGAGATCCAGGGCGAACTGGACGTGAAATAGGCTCGCCGCGAGGGATGGATGATTGCCGACAACGCGAAGCTGGCAATCAGAAAGATGGAGTAATACTTGCCCAGCATTGCAAGCGACGCCGTGACACCCGCAGCAATCGCCCAGAGCGGCGCCCTCGTTTCAAAGGCGCGCAGGAAGCAGTAGGTTGCAAGCGGCCAGACCGCGAGCAACACGGCGTTGGCGTTGAAGCGCTGCGCATGAAATTGGTATGCCGGGGTCAGCATCAGCAGGAGCAGCACGATCAGGCGCTTGTGCCCGGTCCCGAACCTTCTTGCAATGAGGTCAACGAACCACAAGGCCAACGCCGCATTTGTCATCGCCATCAGCTGCAGCGACCAATCGGTCAGCGGAAAGACCGAGGTCCACGCACCGGTCGTCCACCCCATCAACGGCGGATGCTTGGGATAACCCCATGCGAAATGCCTGCCATACGTCCAGGTCTCCAGCACGTCCGGATGCAGGCCGGCGCCGTGATAGGCCACCGACAGATACACCGTCCAGATGCCGACGAAGCAGGCGAGCAGCAGCGGCACCGACCACCCTGACTCGACTCCTTCCAGCCATCGATTGAACGGACGGCGCCATGACGCCGGGCTGCGATCTGACCGCTTGGCCATCGCTGAGAACGCAAAATCGACCGGCATATCGTTCGGAAGCCTGGGGACGGAGATCGGAAAGCGCGATGCGAGCCGCGTTGTCCGCCATGCTTTTCACAGCGACCATTACGATAGCCTGACGTGGCTCCGTTCACGCCGCTGCCAGCGTATCCTTGCACGCGCCGACGCGCCGTCACTCGCCGGTCATGTTGATCGACGTCTCTCGCGGGGAAATCGCTGAGAGGGGATGCGCGTGCGAAAAGCTCGCTCGCTGTCATGACGCTGATCGGCCCTGGAGCGCTGATGTGTGCGGCGCCCCTGATTGAGTCTTTCGGACGAGCCCCCATCAGGCGTCGATCCGATCACCGCTGCCATTCGAGAATGCCTCTAGAGTCACAAGGAAAGGCCAATCACATCAACGCATTCGTGTGGACACCGCAGTTTTCATGCCGGCCGTAATCTTATTGTAATCCGTCCGTAATGGTAGAAGCCGTGGTTTATGCTTGGGAGAATGCGGTGCGAGTTCTGGTCGTGGAGGATGACCCTCAGCTTGGGCCATGGCTGCGGGATACCTTGGCTACGGCCTTCGGCGCATCCGACATGGTCACGACGCTTGAAGAGGGTCGCGCCGCAGTCGCCGTGCGAAGCTTTGAACTCGTCGTGATCGACCGTGGACTGCCGGATGGCGACGGTCTGGCGTTGCTGCGCGATCTCAAGCAGCAGAAGCCCAGCCCCGCGACAATCGTGCTGACGGCGCTTGATGACCCCCTCGATATTGCGCGCGCCCTCGACGACGGGGCGGACGACTACGTGGCCAAGCCATTCGAACCGATCGAGCTGATCGCGCGAGCCAAGGCGGTGCTGCGACGTCTCTTTCTGGATAGAGGGGCGATCGTTCGCATCGGCAATCTGAGCTACGACGTGCTCAATCGCGAGGTCTGCGTCGATCACGCGCCGATTGTTGTCCCGCGGCGTGAATTGGCGATTCTGGAGGCGATGGTCCGGCGCATTGGGCGCGTCGTCCTGCGCGAGACCCTCGAAGTCGCAGCTTACAGCTTTGACGACGAGATTCAATCAAACGCGATCGAGGCTCACGTGTCGCGGCTGCGCCGGCGCCTCCGCGCGGCCAACTGCAAGGTCGTCATCAAACCGGTCCGTGGCCTCGGATATCTGCTGAGTGGCGAATGATGATTTTGCAATGGCAAAGGCTCAAGCGTGTCCATCGCTCGATCGCGGTGCTGTCCGCGACGCTGATCGGCGCCGTAACGACCATCATGCTGCTCTGCGCAGCAGCCTTGCTGATCCGATTTGGCGGCGACGATGACGGCACCTGGGCCGCCGCCGACGTCGCCGATGCATTGAAGGAAGCCGTCATCCGCAACGAGACCGGGCAACTGGCTCTCAAACGGACCTCGAGGCTGGACGAGATCACCCGCAATTTCCCGACATTCTGGTATGTCGTGTCCGACAAGAGTGGAGAGGTCAGCTACGGCCCAATCCCGAAGTGGCGTCCACAAAAGACCCAGACATCGCGTGACGGGACGAGTTTCCTCGCCTACGCGTTTGACGGCGAAACCACCAATCTGAAGAAGATGTCGGCGGTCAGAAATACGCCTGTGGGCGAGGTGTGGATTGAGACCGGCGGCGTGGCCTATACGGCCGCGCAACTGACGACCGGAATGCTCACCGATGCGACGATTGTCGCGCTCCCCATTATCCTGGTCCTGGCGGCGACGGCGTTTACCGCGATGGTCTTCGTGCCGACGCTGATCGCGCGCCCCGTCCGGGCCGTCGCAGCGGCCGCCGAGATGATCGACGGGGTTTCAGATGGCCGACGACTGCCGGAACAAGATGCACCAGCCGAGCTCTTGCCTCTCGTCGCGGCTTTCAATCGCGCGCTATCGCGAATAGACGTCGCGTCGAAATCGCAACGAAATTTCCTGTCGAATGCAGCACACGAACTTCGTACGCCCCTGACCAATGCGCGCACCATACTCGAGCAGGTCGAGGATGCCCCGTTGCGTGCCAGGCTGATAGCCGAGAACCAGAAGCTGTCGTCGATCGTCACCATGCTGCTCCAGCTCGCGCGTATCTCCGCCGAACCTGCCGAACTGATCGAGATGGATCTTGCGGCGCTGGCGCGCAGGGTTGCGGCCGAACACGTGCCGATGGCGTTGAAGAACGGAAGCGATGTCGAGTTCACCGAACCTCGTCACCCGGTCTGGGTGCGTGGCTCGGAAGCCGCGATCGCCGTCGCGCTCTCGAACCTGATCCGAAACGCCGTAACGCATGGCAGCGCAGGTGGCTCCGTCCTCATCGAGGTCGGAGCACCAGCGCGGTTGAGCGTTATTGACTACGGATCGGGACTCCAACTCGGTCAGCCCGAGCTGCTGCTTGAGCCGTTCAAGCGCGGCAACACCCGCACGGAAGGAACAGGGCTGGGGCTTTCGATCGTCTCCCAGGTGATGACCACCCACGGCGGCACCGTTTCCCTCTGCGAGACCCCTGGAGGCGGCACCACGGTCGAACTGAACTTTCCGGTCGCTGGCTGCCGGCAAGCCGACCTGCCTTCAGGCAGAAAAGCCGTCCAAGCCATGACCGAGGTCCGGCCGGACGGCATCTCCGCAGCCTGAAGTGCTGTCTCAATCCGTCAAGCGGATTGCGAACTGCCGCTCATAGCCGGCGTCGAACTCCTGCACTGTGCGGTGGCTCAGGCGGTGGCCGCGGCGGCCTGCGCCTTCATCGCTGCCTCGACATCCATCCACATCACTTCCCAGATGTGACCATCGGGATCCTCGAAGCTGCGGCCGTACATGAAGCCGTAATCCTGCTGCGGCGACGGATCGGCGGTGCCGCCGGCGCCCTTCGCCCTCGTCACATAGCTGTCGACGGCCTCGCGGCTCTCGGCGGAGAGGCAGATCAGCACCTCGCTCGTGGTCCTGGCATCGGCGATTGCCTTCGGCGTGAACTGCCGGAACTTGTCGTGCGTCAGCAACATGACGTGGATGGTCTCGGAGATCACCATGCCCGATGCGGTGTCGTCGGAGAATTGCGGATTTTTCGTCGCGCCGATCGCCTCGTAGAAGGCGGTGGCACGGGCGAGATTGCTGACCGGCAGGTTGACGAAGATCATTGTCGGCTTGGCCATGAAAGGCGCTCCTTTTTGCGGGTTGTGCCCCGAGGACGAACCGCATAGCCGGATCCCGACATCGCCGCGCAGATTTTTCTTGCGGCGTCCTGCCGCAGGCCGCCTCAGGTCACGATCGGCGTCGGCATGGTCAGAAATGCCCGTGTCACATGCCAGAACAGCTCACGATTGGTGGCGAGCGCCACCGAATGGGCGGTGCCGGGCAGGATGATGAACTGCCGATCGCCATTCGGCAGCTTGTTGAAGAACTCCTCGAGATCGGGGACCGCCGCGATCCCGTCATATTCGCCGCGGACCAGCAGCACCGGCGCCAGCACCTTCTCCGGATGCACCACCGGCAGATTGGCGGTCATGTCGAGATAGGTGCCGGTCGGGATCTGGTCGCCGAACTGCATCTCGACATCGGCCAACACTTCCATCACCGCGGGGTCCGACGTGCCCGGCCTGTCGCGGGTCGCGATCGAACGGATCATGTCGCGGTCGCGCTTGCGCATGTTGTGGCTGCGGTAATAGGCAAGCTGCTCGGCGCGCTTGGCCAGTGTCGGCGAGCCCTCGCCCTTGTAGGTGAAGGCGGCGAACACCAGCCGATCGATGCGCTCGGGTGCGGCCATCGCGAAGGCACCTGCGCGCAGCGCGCCGGAGGATTCGCCGATGAAGTGATATCGCCTCTCGCCGGTCTCGCGCGCAATCACCTCGACCGCGGCCTTCAGATCCTCGACGCCGCTCGCGATATCCGCATTATCAGAGGTGCGGCCCGACTTGCCGTAGTTCTCGTGATCCATGGTCCAGCAATCGAAGCCGTAGCGCGCAAAGACATTGAGCAGCGAATACTCGCCCTTGCCGGGCACCGTGAGGTCGAACACCCTCGACGTCACCGACGAGCCATGAACGAAGAACACCACGGGCCGCGCCGGCTCGCCCGGCTTCGGCGCGGTGACCCGCTTGCGGAACATCCACAGCGGGATGTCACCCTTCTTCGCCCAGTATTCGTTGCTCCATATTTCTCCCTCGGCAGGAACTGCGGCCGCGGCCTGCGCCGGCGCTGCGCCGAGCACACCGGCTGCTGTCGAAACGCCGATGCCCTTGATGACGGTGCGCCGCGAATGGTCTGCTGGCGTCATGGTTCGCCTCCCTCTGAACGATCGGGCTTCGTTCGGCCCCTCGGGTTTTGCACGACGTTAGCATCCACAACCGTCATTGCGAGCGCAAGCGAAGCAATCCATGGCGCCGCTTGCAGCAAGAGTATGGATTACTTCGTCGCCTGCGCTCCTCGCAATGACAGCAAATACAGCGCACGATTTTGTGAACGCGGTTTCCGGCAATCGGCGCGGACGACGGACGGACTTGGTCCTAGTCTCCGCCGCGGTCCGACCCGGAAAAACCCGGCGCGATGCGGGAGCGAAGAATGAGCAGCAGTCTCACCGACGAAGAACTTGCCGCCTTGATGCCCTCCGAACTGTGCCAGCACCAGACGCCGATCCCGACCCAGATCGTCTCCAGCGACGAGTTCTATCCTGACCCGCAGAACGAACGGCAGCGCGAGGTCGAGGCGCGTCTGCTGGCGATGGCCGACGATCTCGGCGGCAAACAGGGCCTCGATCGCCGCCGGTTCTTCCAGACCGCGGCCGGCATGGCCGCTTCCTTTGTCGCGATGAACCAGGTCTACGGATCGTTGTTCGACGTGACGCCGGCCGAGGCCGCAACGCCTGCGATGGCGCAAGAGCGCGCCAACGGATTGAAAGACCAGTTCATCATGGACATGCACACGCATTTCCTGCGCGACGACACCCGCATCATGGGCTTCGTGGAAATGCGCAAGGCGGTCGGCAAAGCCGGCTGGAACAAGGAGCTCAACGATCACGAGCAGACCATCGAGGATCTGAAGTTCAACAACTACAAGAAGGAGATGTTTCTTGATTCCGACACCAAGATCGCGCTGATCTCCTCGGCGCCGTCGGACATCGAGCAGGACTGGTTCCTGACCAACGAGCAGATGGCCGATGCGCGCAAGAAGATGAACGACGAGGCCGGCTCGCGCCGCGTGTTCTGTCACGCGATCTTCACGCCCGGCCAGCCCGGCTGGCTCGACAAGCTCGATGCTGCGCTGGCCTTGGGGCCGGAATCCTGCAAGGGCTACACGATCGGCGACAACACCCACAAGGAGATCAGCCGCTATCCGTGGCGGCTGGACGACGAGAAGGTCGCCTACAAGGGCTATGAGAAGATGGTGAAGGCAGGCGTCAAGAATGTCTGCGTGCACAAGGGGCTGTTCCCACCCGGGATCGAGAAGCAGTATCCGAACCTGCGCGGCTTCGCCGACGTTGTCGATGTCGGCCAGGCGGCCAAGGACTGGCCGCAGCTCAACTTCGTGATCTATCACTCGGCCTATCGCCATGTCGGGGGCGATCCCAAGGTCGCGCTGGCCGAATTCGAGCGCACCGGCCGGATCGCCTGGACCTCCGACCTCGCCGACATCCCGGCGCAATACGGCGTCAACAATGTCTACGGCGATGTCGGGCAATTGTTCGCGACCACGCTGGTCGCCGAGCCAAATGTCTGCGCCGCGCTGATGGGCACCCTGATCAAGGGCCTCGGCGTCGACCACGTCTGCTGGGGCACCGACGCGCTGTGGACCGGCGCGCCGCAATGGCAGATCGAGGGCCTGCGGCGGCTGGAAATCCCCGAAGTGATGCAGAAGAAGTTCGGCTACGCACCGCTTGGGCCCGCCGACGGACCGGTGAAGACGGCGATCTTCGGCGACAACAATGCCCGGCTCTACAACATCCAGCCGAAGCGCGCGATGCTGGACATCAAGGGCGACCGCTTCGCGATGATGAAGGCGCAGTACGAGAAGGCTGGCGTAGAGCCGTCGAATACGCGCTACGGCTATGTGGTGCCGAACGGGGCGATCGATCACCGGGTGTTTGCATAGTCGCCCTACCCGTCATTCCGGGGCGACGCGCAGCGTCGAGCCCGGAATCCATTTGGCCGCATATTGTGTGGTGGGATGGATTCCGGGCTCTCGCTTCGCGAGCCCTCAGGTGCGCAATTGCGCACCGGGGAATGACGAAACAGCGAGAGCGCCTTCTCGCCCTACTTTCCCGTAAACTTCGGCCTCCGCTTCTCGCTGAAGGCCTTCACGCCCTCCTTGAGATCCTCGCTGTCCCTGACCTCATCGAGCAACCGCCGCGCGTCGGCGACTGTTTCAAGAGGTCCCTTCGGCATCGCCTCGCGGGCGAGCTTCTTCAACGCGCGGACCACCAGCGGAGCATTGCCGGCGATCTTCGCAGCCATCTCCTGCGCCAGCGCGAGGTGCTGACCTTTCGGCGCGACCTTGTTGACGAAACCGATCTGGAAGGCGCGTTCCGCCGACATCTCGTCGCCGACCAGCAGAAATTCCATCGCGATCTTGTGCGGCATCCGCGCCATCACCGATGAGACGCCGCCCGCGGTGGTGCCGATCTTTCCCTCGGGATAGATGAAGCGCGTCGTCTCCGACGCCACACACAGATCGGCCATCTGGACCAGCACGAAGGCGCCACCCACGACCCAGCCGGATGTCGCTGCTATCACCGGCTTGTCCAGCTCGACGCCGAGGCCAGGCACGGCGTGCCACATGTTGGCGGGGAGATCACCAACATCGGCGCCGACTGAGAAATACTTTTCCTCCGCCGAAGCCAGCACTGCGACACGATCGTCGCTGTCCCGAAACCGCAGCCAGGCGTCACGCAGCTCGGTACACAACGCGTTGTTGAGCGCATTGTGCTTCTCGCTGCGTGCCATCGTAATGGTCGCGACGTGGTCGGCGCTCTGGTATCGAACGAGCGTCATGCTGGCCTCCCTGCTCTGTCGTCATTCCGGGGCGACGCGCAGCGTCGAGCCCGGAATCCATTCATCCACCAACGCTGCGGCCCGATGGATTCCGGGCTCTCGCTTCGCGAGCCCCGGAATGACGAGGTCCCATTACTTCCTCTCGTCGGGATGCCGGTGCACCGGATCGACCCAGAGCACGTTCTCCGGCTTCTCGACCGGCTCGATGTCGAGATTGATCGCGACCGCCTCGCCGTCGGAACGCACCAGCACGCATTCCAGCACCTCGTCGGGACTGGCGTTGATCTCCTGGTGCGGCACGTAGGGCGGCACAAAGATGAAATCGCCTGGACCGGCCTCGGCGGTGAACTGCAGCTTCTCGCCCCAGCGCATCCGCGCCTTGCCCTTCACGACATAGATGATGCTTTCGAGATGGCCGTGATGATGCGCGCCGGTCTTGGCGTCCGGCTTGATGCTGACGGTACCCGCCCACAATTTCTGCGCGCCGACCCGGGCGAAATTGATCGCGGCCTTGCGGTCCATGCCGGCAGTCGACGGCACGTTCGGATCGAGCTGGTTACCCGGTATCACCCGGACGCCGTCGTGCTTCCAGCGCTCGTCGTCATGATGGTGATGATCGTGGTCGTGGGAATGGGTGTGATCGTGGGAACCGCTCATCGTTCTTGCTTTCGTTGGTCAAGTTTTCGTGCGTGGAACGCTACCGAAAAGCACGCGCGCAGGCGAGCGGAAAATCGGAACGTTCCGGCGCCGCCGCGCGTTGCTCCAGCGAAGTTTCAATGTATTTGGAGGAACAGGCCAATGGGTAGCACCACCGACAAGATCAAGGGTACCGCCAACGAGGCGATGGGCAAGGCCAAGCAGAAGATCGGCGAAGCCACCGGATCCGAGGAGATGCAGGGCGAAGGCGCGATCCAGGAAGCCAAGGGCAAGGGCCAGAAGGCACTCGGCGACGCCAAGGAGATCACAAAGGATGCCGTGAACGGGGCCGCGGCCGCAGCGAACAAGAAGCTCTGATCTGCAGGCGATCAGCTTTTGAGAAGGACCGGTCCGTTCGGCCGGTCCTTTTCATGCCGCGATCAATCAGCCGCGCGGGCGGGGATGTGCCAGCACCTCCGGATGTGTCAACACATCGGGATTGACCACATTCGTCGGCGTACCTGCGGCATAGGCCACGATCTGGTCGAAGATGTCGGTGAACTGAATCTCGTATTCGTCGCGCGAGACGTAGCCGAGATGCGGCGTGCAGACCACATTGTCCATGTTGAGCAGCGGGTCCGACGTGTCGCGCAGCGGCTCCTTCTCGTAGACGTCGACCGCGGCCATGCCGGGCCGCCCGGCGCGCAGCGCGTTGACCAGTGCGCCGGGCTCGATCAGCGGCGCGCGGCTGGTGTTGACGATCAGCGCGGTGTCTTTCATTCGCCCGAGGTCGTCCGCCTTGACGATGCCGCGCGTCGCGTCGACCAGCCGCATATGCAGCGACAGCACGTCGCAGCGGGCAAAGAAATCGGCCTTGCTGGCGGCGGTCTCGTAGCCGTCGGCGCGCGCCTTCGCCAGCGCCGCCTCGCGCGCCCAGACCAGCACGTTCATGCCGAACGCCTTACCGTAGCCCGCGACCACGGCGCCGATGCGGCCGTAGCCGTAGATGCCGAGCGTTTTGCCGCGCAACGTATGGCCGACGCCGATCTGCCATTTGCCGGCCTTCAGCGCCGCCATCTGCTGCGGGATCGCACGCATCGCCGCGAGGATCAGGCCCCAGGTGAATTCGGCGGTGGCGTAGGACGGCGTATCGGCATGCTGGCCCGACGACACGATGATGCCGAGCCGCGTGCAGGTGTCGATGTCGATATGCGGGTAGACGCTGCGCTGGCTGATCAGCTTCAACTTCGGCAGCCGCTCCAGCAACGGGGTGCGGATCTGGGTGCGTTCGCGGATCAGCACCAGCGCCTCGGTGTCGCGCAGCCGCTCGGCGAGCGCGTCGACGTCCTGGACATGATCGTTCCAGATCGTGACGTCGTAGCCGTCGAGCTTGCGGAAGCAATCGAGGGTGCGCAGCGTGTCGAAATAATCGTCGAGGATCGAGATCTTCATCGCTGCGCCCCTCTTGTCATGGGCCGGTTACTTGACGGCCATCAGGTCATTTTACGCCGAGCAGTTCGACGTCGAACATCAGCGTCGCGTTCGGCGGGATCACGCCGCCGGCGCCGCGCGCGCCATAGCCGAGGTTCGGCGGGATGATCAGCGTGCGCTTGCCGCCGACCTTCATGGTGGCGACGCCCTCGTCCCAGCCCTTGATCACGTGGCCCTGGCCGATCGGAAATTCGAACGGCTCGTTGCGGTCGACGGAGGAGTCGAACTTCTTGCCCTTCTGGCCGTTCTCGTAGAGCCAGCCGGTATAGTGCATGACGCAGGTCTGGCCGGTCTTCGGCGAGGCGCCGGTGCCGACCTTGCTGTCGATGATCTGGAGGCCTGAAGCTGTGGTCATGGGCTTTCCTGCGGTTTGGGCCGTTGCCGTCCTGCCGGCAACGGACGTTGAGACTGCCGCCGCCAGGCCGGCGAATGCAGTCGTGATGATCGTGCGTCGTGAAGATCGCATCTTGCACCTCTCGTGAAGGACCGCCGTCTCTAGCCCAGCGCGCGGCAATTCCCTAGCCGTTTTTCAGTGATCGGCCATGCCGCCATCGCGGTCCAGCGCGAAATCATCGAGCAACGGCGAGGTGCCGCCTGCGATGAGATCGCCGATCAGTTGCGCCGCCAGATAGGAAAAGGTGATGCCGTTGCCACCATAGCCATACGCCGCATAGACGCGCTTCGCGCCGGGCACCGGACCGATCAGCGGCAGGCCATCGCTCGTGGTGTCGAACGTCCCGGCCCAGCGGTATTCGATCTCCGTTGCGGCGAACGGCCAGAGCGCGGCGAGACGTTGCACGAGCCGCCGCGCCTTCTCCGGGATCAAGCGGTCGCGGGCATCAGCCGCGATGATCTCATCGCTATCCTCGCCACCGATGATGATGCGGCCCGCCGGCGTCGTCCGGGCGTAAAGATAATCCCTGGCGTTCTCCCAGATCAGCGCGCCGTCCTTCCAGATGTTCTGCGGCTGCGGCGTGGTCGCAATCGCCCAGCTCGAGGACACGGTCTGGATCGTAGACCGAACGATGTCCGGCATCACATAGCCGGTCGCCAGCACGACGGCCTTCGCGGCAATTTCGCGACCATTCTCGAATCCCACGGTCACCGTTTCGCCCGCCGGATCGAAGGCTATGGCCTCCGCATCGAACTGCCGCGCACCGCGCGCGAGTGCGAGGTGGAGCAGCCCGCGGGCAAGTTGAAGCGGATCCACATCCGCCGCGCCGGGCGAGACGATCGCGCCGGCGCGCGCTATCCGGTAGCTCTCGAGCAGTTGTCCATGATCGAGGAACTCGCCGGGCAGACCGGCGCGGCGGCGGAGCCGATGCTCATCAAGCAATTCGGCTGCAGAGCTGCCGGCCGCCAGATAGAGCGAGCGCTTCTTTCTGATCTCTCCGGGCAGGTTGTGGTCACGAACCAGCGAGATCAGACCGGTCACGGCATCGAGGCTAGCGCGATAGGCGCGCGCAGCCCGATCGAAGCCATACATCGCGGTCAGTTCGACAAGCGGGCGGTCGATCTCCCACAACAACATCGCCGTGCTGGCTACAGTGCTGCCCCGGCCCGGACGCTCTCGATCAACAATGACGACGTCCAGCCCCTGACGGGTCAGGCGCTCGGCGACCAGCGAGCCGGTGATGCCGGCGCCGACGACAAGCGCATCGCAGCCGAGATTTTCCGATAGCGTGGGACGCGGCAGTGGCGTTGCGGCGACAAACCACGGCGAGATGCCGCCGCGCAAATCGGCCTGGTCCGTATCATCTGGATCGAGGGAGCTGATGGCGGGCCTCGCGGGAAAGGGCTTCCAGCACCAATCCCTGCGAGAACAGCTAGTTCCTCAACGCATATCCGGCGCTGCCGCCTGCGACAATCAGTAGCCGAGCGCGCAGCCGTCCTTGCGCGGATCGGAGCCGCCGGTCAGCGTGCCCTTCTCCCAATCGATCCAGATGCCCTGGCCGCCGCCGAGCGGCGCGACCACGCTGGTGGTCTTGTGGCCGATCTTCTTCAGGCCTTCGACGGTCTCCGCCGGCACGCTGTCCTCGAGCTGGTAGACGCCCTCGTAATGCAGGCCGCGCGGCATGTCGATCGCCTCCTGGATGTCGCAGCCATAGTCGAGCATGTTGGTCAGCACGCGGGTCTGGCCGACCGGCTGATACTGCCCGCCCATGACGCCATACGGCATCACCGCGCGGCCGTTCCTGGTGGCCAGCGCCGGGATGATGGTGTGCAGCGGACGCTTGCCCGGCGCAATGCAGTTCGGATGGCCGGGCTGGATGCGGAAGCCGCCGGCGCGGTTCTGCAGCAGGACGCCGGTCTTGTTGGAGACGATCGCCGAGCCGAACGAGTGCGCGATCGAGTTGATGAAGGAGCAGACGTTGCGGTCCTTGTCGACCACCGTGATGTAGACGGTCGAGGGATTCATCGGCGGCGCAACGTTCGGCAGTTCGAGCAGCCGGTCCATCCGGATATTCCTGATGTGCTCGTCGGCGAACTCCTTGGAGAGGATCCCGGCGACGTCGACATGGGCGTGCTGGGGATCGCCGATATACTGCTCGCGCATCATGTAGGCGATGCGCGCCGCCTCGGCCTCGAGGTGGAAACGCTCGATGCTGAGCGGCTTGAACCTGGTCAGGTCGAAGCGCGACAGGATGTTGAGCATCACCAGCATGGTGATGCCGGGGCCGTTCGGCGGGCACTGCCAGACGTCGTAGCCCTTGTACATCGTGCCGATCGGCGAGGTCGTCTCGGTCGAGTGCGCCGCAAAGTCCTCCAGCGTATGCAGGCCGCCGATACCGCGCAGCGTGTCGACCATGTCGGCGGCGATCTCGCCGCTATAGAAGGCGTCGCGGCCCTTTTGCGCGATCGCGCGCAGCGTCTTGCCGAGCTCGGGCTGGCGGATCACGTCGCCGGCGACCGCAGGCTTGCCGTGCGGCAGCAGGTAGCGCTCGGTGTTGGTGCCGTTCTTCAGCTTCTCAAAACCGTTCTTCCAGTCGAAGGCGATGCGCGGAGCGACGACATAGCCCTCTTCGGCGGCCTTGATCGCGGGCTGCAGCAACCGGTCGAAGCCGAACTTGCCGTGATCCCTGAGGATCACGGCCCAGGCGTCGATCGCGCCGGGAATGCTGACGGCATGCGCCGAGGTCAGCGGCACCGAATGGATCTTGCGTTCGAGATACCACTCGGCGGTAGCCGCCATCGGCGCCCGGCCGCTGCCATTATAGGCCGTGATCTTGCCCTCGCCCTTCGGCTGGATCAGCGCAAAGCAGTCGCCGCCGATGCCGGTCGATTGCGGCTCGATGACGCCGAGCAGCGCGCAGGCCGCAACCGCAGCGTCCGCGGCGGTGCCGCCCGCGCGCATCACGTCGATGGCCACCAGCGCCGCTTCCGGATGCGACGTTGCAACCATCGCGTTCTGGGCGTGGACCGTGGAACGGCCGGCGAAGTGGAAATTTCTCATGACGGAGAGCTCGCTTGATCGTGATGGTCTGATGCTGCTGCGGCGGGTGGATGCCAAGGGGATGCGGAGTACATGGCACATTCGTCCCCGGCAGAGCAATGCATGGTATGCCAGAGGAATTATCCCGATAATGCATGGCTTTGCGGGGTTTCGCCGCTCAGGCGGGCCTGATAAACACCCCGGCCATGCCCCTCAAGGTCGCCGCCTTCTACCAGTTCGCCGCGCTGCCCGACTTCCGCGCATTGCGCGAGCCGCTGCGCGCGCTCTGCACCAACCTTGATCTCAAGGGCAGCGTGCTGCTCGCGCATGAGGGCATCAACGGCACCATCGCCGGCAGCGACGAAGCCATCGATGGTTTCGTCGCTGAGCTCAGGCACGGGCCGCTGTTCGGCGGCCGCCTCGACAATCTCGAGCTGAAATTTTCCGAAGCCGCGCAGATGCCGTTCCAGCGGCTCAAGGTGCGGCTGAAGAAGGAGATCGTGACACTCGGCGATACCACGGTCGATCCGACGCGGCAGGTCGGCACCTATGTCGACGCCGGCGACTGGAACGAACTCATCGCCTCGCCTGACATCATGGTGCTCGACACCCGCAACGCGTTCGAGGTCGCGATGGGCAGTTTCGAAGGCGCGGTCGATCCCAAGATCGCGAGCTTCGGACAATTCAAGGAATTTGCCGCGCGGCACCTCGATCCCGCGAAGCACCGCAGGATTGCAATGTTCTGCACCGGCGGCATCCGCTGCGAGAAGGCGAGCGCCTATCTGCTCGCGCAAGGCTTCGGCGAGGTCTATCACCTCAAGGGCGGCATCCTGAAATATCTCGAGGAAACGCCGCGGCAGGACAGCCGCTGGCGCGGCGACTGCTTTGTGTTCGACGAACGGGTCGCGCTCGGCCACGGCCTGCGTGAACGTGGGCACGAGGATGCCGTCCATGAATGACGCGGCCAAGCTGAGCGAACGGATCGATGCGCTGGAGGTCCGCCTGACCTACCAGGACGAAGCCATCGAGACGCTGAATCAGACCATCACGACACAATGGAAGCAGATCGACGCGCTGACGCGCCAGCTCGCCGAGCTGCGCGACCGGCTTCAGGAGGCGGAACGCCAGGCGCCGGGCCCCGCCAACGAGCGCCCACCGCACTACTGATCGGCGCCGCCCCTGTCCGGCGCCGCCGGATTACATGTTGCTCACCTGACGCATCGGCTTCGCGCCGCTGAAGAACAGGCTGGACAACCGCTGCACCATCGCCGTCGCGCGGCTTCCCTCGAGGCCCGGCCGAACACACAGCAGGCGCTTCTGCAACGGAAGCTCCGGCAGATAATAGTCCTTCGCCGAGATCAGCGAGGACGGGATCATCCGCTCTGGGCATGCCGTCAGGCCGTATCCGGCCCGTGCGGCTTCGAGTCGCAGCTGGTGGTTCGGGCTCCTGAACACGATCTTGTACGAGATGTTGTGCTTGGTGAGCGTCCGGATCATCCAGTCGTCGCCCGGCCACGCCAGGATCGGGATCGGGGCGCCCGGCCGCAGAACAAAATCGCGTGACCGTACCCAAACCGAGCGCTCTTCGGCCTCGGCGGCGATCGTCACCTCGTGTTCGTTCTCCAGCGAAGGGTTGCTGTAGACGAAGGCGATGTCGATGTAGCCGTCGATCAATCCTCTGATGACGATCGGCGACATGTCGGCGTGAACCAGCACGTCGGCGAGTACGTCGGCCGGATGCAGCTTAAGGAATTCCTCGGCGAGCATCGTGCTTATTCCGAGCCGCAACGGCTGCGGTCCTTCGTGATTGCCGCCGAGCCGAAGCAGTTGGTCGTTCGCTTCGAGGATTCGCCTTGCCTGCTGCACGGCAACCTTGCCGAGCTCCGTCGTCGTGGTGCCGTTCGCCGTTCTGACGAAGAGCGCGCCGCCGACCAGGCTCTGCAGTCGCTTGACCTGCGAACTGATCGCCGGCTGACTGAGGCCGAGACGCTCGCCGGCCTTCGATAGACTTCCCGTCTCCGCAATCGCAACGACGGTGCGAACGATCTCTGTCGGAATATTCAAATGCTGACGTGGTCTGTGCATCGCGAGCCCTCCAATCTCAGCACGGGACGCAATTACGATCTCCATAGTATGCGATTCAGCTATACTAACATTTGGTTGCACTTTCGTTTAGCTTCAATTTGCCGCGATGCTATTGTAGTTGCAGGCCTTATGTATTGTTACGTGCATTGCCACGTAATGCTACGGTATCGGACGACTGCATCTGCACCCGCATGCAGCACCTCAACACAATCAGACCCCGGGTTTCTGCGGACACGGCATCAAAAATCCTGATCGCCCCATAACGTGTCGCCCACCCAATAAATTCGAACGCTGCCATTCAGCTGAATTGACGTCACTGATTCGCGGAAGCGTTTTCATAGTTTTCCTTAATCAAAGCCTCGCAACGTGGCGCCCTAGACTGCGTTTCGAGGTGTGCCATGACCAGGTTATTTCGGTGTCGAAGCGGCGCTTCTGCTGTCGAATTTGCGCTGATGCTGCCGCTGTTTCTCGCCTTCATTTTCGGCATCATTGTATTCGGTTCGTATCTCGCGATGGTGCATGGCGTCCAGCAACTCGCCGCCGAAGCGGCGCGGTCGTCGATCGCCGGAATGACCGACACCGAACGCAACAGCCTCGCGACGAGCTACGTCACCGCCAACGCATCGACCTATCCGCTGCTCGTAGCCAGCAATCTCACCGTCAATGCCGCACCGTCCCCATTGAACGCCAACGTCTACGTCGTGACGGTCAACTACAACGCGGCCGGCAACTTCATCTACAAGCTGCCTTTCGTCCCCACTCCGGCGAGCACCATCGTCCGCTCCGCTGCGATCCAGTACGGGGGATTCTAGCATGAGCGGCATCCTCATGCTGATGCGGCGCTTCGGCGCCGACGAACGAGGCAACTTCGCGATGATGTC
This sequence comes from Bradyrhizobium sp. B124, assembly GCF_038967635.1. Classification (NCBI taxonomy): domain Bacteria; kingdom Pseudomonadati; phylum Pseudomonadota; class Alphaproteobacteria; order Hyphomicrobiales; family Nitrobacteraceae; genus Bradyrhizobium; species Bradyrhizobium sp. B124. The sequence continues at coordinate 3,965,427 of NZ_CP152413.1, forward strand.
GGCCGGCCTGATGACGCTCCTGATCGGGTGCGCCGGGCTTGCCATCGATCTCGGCACGATCTTCGCCGACCGGCGCAAGACCCAGAGCACCGCCGACCTCGCCGCGATCGTCGCTGCCGCCAATCTGAGCAATCCGGTCAACGCCGCCTCCGCGACGGTGACGCAGAACAACTATCCGGCCAGCGCGCTGGTCAAGGTCGAGACCGGGACCTACACCGCAAGCAGCGCCATCGCGCCGCAGGCTCGTTTCGTGACCCCGGCGGTCGGCATTCCGAACGCCGCGCGCGTCACGTTGACGACCAAGACCCCGCTCTACTTCGCGCGCTATATCACCGGCGCGAGCAGCTTCAACATCACGACGACCGCCACCGCGACATCGACCGAAATGGCCACGTTCGCGATCGGCTCGCGGCTGCTCTCGGTCAATGGCGGCGTGATCAATGCGCTGCTCGGCTCGATGCTCGGCACCACACTGTCGCTCTCGGTGATGGACTACAATTCGCTGATCAGCGCCAAGATCGACGCCCTCGACTTCCTGTCGGCGCTGGCAACCCGGGTCAACCTGACCGGCGTCACCTATAGCGACCTCCTGAGCAGCAACCTCAAGGTCGGCGATATCATGGCGGCCGCGCTGACCACACAGCAGATCACCAACGGCGCCAACGCGGCGACGACCGCACTGTCGACGATCTCCCAGGCCGTCACCGGCTCCTCAACCAAGATTTCGCCGGGCACCCTGGTCGATCTCGGCCCGTTTGCCAACCTCACGGTGGGACAGAAACCGAAGGTCGGCGCCAGCGTTTCGGTCTTCGATCTCATCAACACGGTGGCGCAGATCGCCAACGGCAACCATCAGATCGCAACCTCGGTCAATCTCGGCCTGCCCGGCATCGCCAACGTATCCGTGATCGCAACGATCGGCGAGCGTCCGGTCGGCTCGAGCTGGATCGCGATGGGCACCCAGGGCGTGAGCGTCCACACCGCGCAGACCAGGATCCTGGCGACCATCAATGTGCTCGGCTCCGGCAGCGTTTCCGCGATCAACCTCCCGGTCTATGTCGAGGTCGCCTCGGGTACCGCGACGCTCAACGCGGTCTCCTGCGGCCATCCGAACATCAACACCTCGCAGGTCACGATCGGCGTGACGCCGGGAATCGTCGACGCCTGGATCGGCAACGTCACGGTTGCCGACATGACCAACTTCACGACCAAGCCCAATCCGCCGCCGGCGCTGCTGGTCAATCTTGGCCTCATCACCGTCACCGGCCTCGCCCATGCCGGCATGGGCAACACCACGCCGACCAACGTCAACTTCAGCTACAGCGACATCCAGTCGGGGACGAAGAAGACGGTGACGACCACCAACTTCCTCACCTCGCTCACATCAACCCTGCTCGGCGACCTCTCGCTCACCATCAATGTCGGACCGCTCGGGCTTCCGATCCCGGGACTGGGCGCGCTCGTCATGAGCATCCTGAACGGCGTGACGAGCCCGATCGATCAGGTGCTGGCGTCCCTGCTCTCGACGCTCGGCATCGGGCTCGGCCAGGTCGACGTCTGGGTGCTGGGCGTCCGCTGCGACGGCGCGGTGCTGGTGAACTAGAGCATGATCCGGAAAAGTGTGTAGCGGTTTTCCGAAACGATCATGCTCAAAACAAAGAGATAGAGCGCGATGATGTTTCGACGAAAAGTCATCCCGCTCTAGGGCGTTCTCGGGGGAACGATCGCGCGCGGGCATCACATCGGGGTAGGAGACTGGCGTGAGTACAACAATAAAAAGATACAAGATCGACAGCCAGCGAACCGTCCTGATGAAGCGCGGAACGATCTTCTTCCGCAACACCAGCGTCGGATGTCTTGTGCTCAACATCTCGACCGGCGGCGCGGGGCTGGCCGTGGAAGGCGATGCCGCAATTCCGTTCGCGTTCGATCTCGAGATCGAGAGCGAACCGATCCGGCGGCACTGCATTCTGGTCTGGCACCTGGAGCGCCGGCTCGGCGTGACCTTCGAATTTGACCGGGTGCAGCGCCCCGAAGGCGGTCCGGTCTAGCCGGTCCAGCGCATCACGATACGGCGATTCCTGCCGCGACGATCGCGCCCCACACCGCGGGCGCGTTGCCCTTCGAACCACCGCTCCGCAGTGAGCCGTTCCTCGCACGGCTGAACCCATGTCGCATCGTGGTTAGCGACCGCTGGGATATAACAGCTAATTGTCCCGATTGCCGTCGTGCTTCGACGGCGCGGGTTGCGTGGCGCTGACCGGATCGGAGGCCGGGAAGGTATCCTCCAGCCCCTCCTTCAATCGGGAGCGCGCCTTGCGGTCGGCAGCCCGTGCCTCGTGCGGCTTCTCGGCGTGCTTGTCATGTGCTGCAGGATCGAATTTCTCGGCCATGTCGTCCCTCCATTCCGGGGGACAACGCCCCTCCGCAAACCGGGGTTCCAGAACCGCCTTGAGTATCGCCTTGGCCCATTGCGCCGCAGCGTGTATCAGGGGCCAAATTTTGACCGTGATCAGGAACTTTCGCGTGCCCCAGGATCCCACCAAGAAGCCGCTCATCGACCTCCTGTCGGGCCACCGGCAAGCCGTGCCGCCGCTCTGGATGATGCGGCAGGCCGGCCGCTATCTGCCGGAATATCGCGAGCTGCGCGCCAAGGCCGGCGGCTTCCTCGATCTCTGCTTCACGCCCGAATTCGCCACCGAGATCACGCTGCAGCCGATCCGCAGGTTCAACTTCGACGCCGCCATCATCTTCTCCGACATCCTGGTGATCCCCTACGCGCTCGGCCGTTCGGTGCGCTTTGAGGCTGGCGAAGGGCCGCGGCTCGATCCGCTGGCAACGCCCGGCGAGATCGCGACGCTGGCCACCCGGGCCAATTTCGACAAGCTCGAGCCGGTCTTTGAAGCGCTGCGCCGCGTCCGGCGCGAGCTTGCGCCCGAGATCACGCTGATCGGCTTCTGCGGTGCGCCATGGACGGTTGCGACCTACATGGTGGCCGGACAGAGCACGCCGGACCAGGCCCCCGCGCGGATGCTCGCCTATCGCCATCCGGACGCCTTCGCCGGGATTATCGACGTGCTGGTCGAGAACTCGATCCACTACCTTGTCGGGCAGCTCAAGGCCGGCGCCGACTGCCTGCAGATCTTCGACACCTGGGCCGGCGTGCTGCCGCCACGCGAGTTCGCCCGCTGGTCGATCGAGCCGACCCGGCGCATCGTTGCCGGGGTACGCAAGCAGATTCCCGGTGCCCGGATCATCGGCTTTCCGCGCGGCGCGGCGGGCATGCTGCCGGCCTATGTCGAGCAAACCGGCGTCGATGCCGTCTCGATCGACTGGGCCGCCGAGCCGTCGATGATCCGCGAGCGCGTGCAAAGCCGCGTCGCCGTGCAGGGCAATCTCGATCCGCTGGCCCTGATTGCCGGCGGCGCCGCGCTCGACCGCGCGGTCGACGATGTGCTGGAGAACTTCGGCAAGGGGCGGCTGATCTTCAATCTCGGTCACGGCATCCTGCAGGAGACGCCGATCGCCCATGTCGAGCAGATGGTCGCACGGGTGCGCGCGTATAGGGGGTGAGGCCTCGCGGCACTGCCCTCTCACCGTCACCCCGAGGTGGCCGCTTCTTCAGCGGCCCTCGAAGGGTCGACGGCCCGTCTGTGGCCGTGCATCCTTCGAGGCTCGCTTCGCTCGCACCTCAGGATGACGGCGCGAGATATTACCTTGCATCCTCCAAAATCATGTCCGACGCCTTCTCCGCGATCATGATCGTCGGCGCGTTGGTATTGCCCGACATCAGGTCCGGCATGACGGACGCATCGACCACGCGCAGACCCTCGACACCGCGCACCTTGAGCCGCTGGTCGACGACCGCGAGCGCATCGTTGCCCATCCGGCAGGTCGAGGTCGGATGATAGACCGTGCTGCCGGTGCGGCGGCAGAAATCGAGCAAATCGTCGTCGCTCACCACTTTGGCGCCGGGATCCACTTCCCCGACCGAGTATGATTTCAGCGCCGGCGCGGCCAGGATCTTGCGCAGGATGCGGATGCCGTCGATGAAGGCGCGGCGATCGGTCTCGGTCGCCAGATAGTTGATGCGGATTTCCGGCGGCGCGCCCGGGTCCGCGCTCCTGATCTTCAGCGAGCCACGGCTCTCCGGGCGGAGCTGGCAGACCGACGCCGTAAAGCCCGAGAACGCATGCAGCTTCTCGCCCATCTTGTCGGTCGAGAACGGCAGGAAGTGGATCTGGATGTCCGGTGACGCCAGCCGCGGACTGGTCTTGAAGAACGCCCCCGAGGTGCCGGCGGCGATGGTCAGCGGCCCCTTGCGCAACGCCGCGTAGCGCAGGCCCGCCATGACGCGGCGCACCGGATTGTTGATGACGTCGTTCAGCGTGACGGTCTGGGCGCAGCGCGTGACGATGCGCACCTGCATGTGATCCTGCAGGTCGTTGCCGACGCCGGGCGCATCGAGCAGAACCTCGATGCCATGCTGCCTCAGCAGATCGGCAGGGCCGACGCCGGACAGCTGCAGCAATTGCGGCGAGTTGTACGCGCCGCTCGACACCAGCACCTCCTTGCGCGCTTTGGCCGTGCGCAACTGTCCGTTCTGCTTGTACGCGACGCCGCTCGCGCGCTTGCCGTCGAACAGGATGCGCTGCGCCAGCGCCGACGTCTCGACATGCAGATTGCCGCGCGTCAGCGCCGGCCGCAGATAGGACCGCGCCGTCGAGGCGCGCCGGCCGCGCCGCGTCGTGGTCTGGAAGAAGCCCGCGCCCTCCTGGGTCGCGCCGTTGAAATCGGGATTGGTCGGGATGCCGACCTCGGCCGCGGCATGCACGAAAGCTTCCGACAGCGGATCGGCATGCCGCCAGTCCGACACCGGCAGCGGACCGCCAGCGCCGTGATATTTGTCGCCGCCGCGCTGCTGATCCTCCGCCTTCCTGAAATAGGGCAACACGTCGTCATAACCCCAGCCGGCATTGCCGCGCTGCCGCCAGCGGTCGTAGTCCTCGTGCTGCCCGCGGACATAGAGCAGGCCGTTGATCGAGCTGGAGCCGCCGAGCACCTTGCCGCGCGGCTGGAACACCTGCCGCCCGTTCAGGCCGGGCTCAGGCTCGGTCTGGTACATCCAGTTGACGGATTTTTCCTTGAACAGCTTGCCGTAGCCGAGCGGGACATGGATCCAGATGTTGGTGTCCTTCGGCCCGGCCTCGAGCAGCAGCACCGAGTGCCTGCCGTCGGCGCTCAGGCGGTTGGCGAGCACGCAGCCGGCCGACCCAGCGCCGACGATGACGTAATCAAATTCGGCGACGTCGTTCGGCGACGCGCCACCCTTGTTGTTGTTCATGGGTTTCCCCCGGCCATGCGGCGCGGCCGGCAGGGTTGCGCCCCTGCCCAGCATTGGGAAGAGACGTAGCGAGCGTGGCAGATACGGTCAAGAAAGTTAGCTGACGATCCGGAGCGGTACCACCGGACCTTTGACCGCGGGATCGGCGGCCACAAACCATCAACGCGACGGGTGCGTTCAGCTCTCTGCTTTTCGCCGCCGCGTACCGGCGCGCTGCTGGTTCCGGCGCGCCGGCTTGGTCACCGCCTGATCCACGCGGGAGCCGGACGGCAGGCCATATTTCGCCGACGCCGCCTCCAGCGAGGCCTCCTCATCGGGCACATGGAGGCTGGAGAGAAAATCCGCGCCTGCCCGCATCACGTGCTCGGCGGCAAGCGTGGCGGCGGCGCGCTCGTCGCCGGCGATGATGGCGCGCAGGATCGCGGCGTGCTCATCCCAGGTCCGCGCCTGGCGCACCGGATCGGTCGGTGAGAACAGCATCGCCGTGCGTTCGCGCAGCCGCTTGAGCAGATCGGCGAGCACGCGGTTGCGACCGGCCTCCGCCAGTTCATGGTGGAATTGCTGGTTGAGATCCGACAACAGGTCGTAGCGCCGCCCCGCGACCGCCTCGTTGCCCTGCTTCAACACCGCCGCGATCCGCTTGATGATGCTCTCTTCGCGGCGACGCGCAGCCAAGCGCGCATTTTGTCCCTCGAGCAGCGCGCGCACTTCGACCGTCTCGCGGGCTTCCTCATCGCTCATCGTGATGACGGAGGCGCCGCGCCGCGCGGTCACCTCGACGAGCCCCTCCGACTCCAGCACGCGGATCGCCTCGCGCACGGGATTGCGGGAAACCCCGAGCTCGTCGGCGAGGCGGCCCTCGACCAGCCGCTCGCCCGGCTTCAGCCGCCGGCTCAGGATCGCCTGCCGCAGCTCCTCGATGACCTTGCCGTGGAGGGAGAGGTAGTCGTCGCCGAGACGTTTGGAGCTTCCGAGCTTGCCTGCCATGAACCGACCTGTCCGGCCGCGCCTCGCTCAATGCATGGACACCGGAGGTCCAGCGAGCTGCCAGAGTCCTGGCCGAATGACCGCTGTTGCGTATTTAGACCGCCGGCTGCATGCCATCAAGCCGCGCTCATTCGCCGTCAACAGCTACAGGTCGAGCCGCCGGCACCGCGGCCTTCGGCACCCACGACACGCTCACGCTGCCGGTGAGAAAGGTCTGGCACGCCATCCGATAGCCGGCGGCGAACTGCGCGTCGGTGAGGTGCTTTCGTTCCTTCGGCTTGATCGCATCGGTGTTCTCGATGCCTTTCTCGATCAGGCATTTGCAGGTTCCACAGAGGCCGCCGCCGCACTTGAACGGAATGCCGCCCTGCTCGCGCAGCGAGACGCGCAGCAGATTGCTGTTCTCCGCCGCGGTGACGGTTTTCCCGCCGTTGGTCAGAAACGTGACTTCGATCATCCCGCCATCCGCTCAGCGCTTGCGCAGCTTGGTGTCCATGTGACCGAATGTGATGAGGTGCTCGAGTTCGTTCAGCGCCCGCTCGGGCGTCTCGAACTTTTCGAGGAATTTCGAGGGCACCTCGTTCACGATCGGCGGCGACCAGGCTTCGTCGATCACCTTGACCTTGGTCTCCTCGACCAGCTCTGCAATCACGAACGTCGCTTTCCTGATGCCGTAGAACAGGTAGTCATAGGCCGCGAGCGGCCGCAGGCCGTCAGTGATCTCGGTGCGAAACTGCCCCGGCTTGCTCGTCAGTATCACATACATCGGTCACGTCCTCCCAACCGCGGCGCCGGCCGGCGCGACGACGTCGACCAGCGGGGCTGCCTCCTGCGACAGTTCAACGTCATGCGTGAGCCAGAGCTGGCAGGCGAGGCGATATCCCTGCTCGATCCTGGCACCGAGGCGCTTCTTTTCCTTCCAGTTCGGCTCCGGCAAGTGCTCGCCGCCCTTGATGATCAGCGACGCGCACTTCCCGCACTTCCCCATCCCGCAGCCGTAAAGGAAGTTGGGATAGGGAAACTGGCGGATGCCGGCGCGGACCACCAGATTGGTGTTTTCCTTGACCTCGCCGACAAAGGTCTCGCCGTTGCGGTGAAAGATGACGTTGGGCATCGCGCCGCTGCTCCCTGCGGCTCAGGCCTGCAACAGCACGCGTTCTTCAGCGGAGACGCCGCTGGCAAGATCAAGCTCCGCCAGCGGAATGTCGCTTGCGACATAGTCGTGGTACAGCGCGGTCGTGTAGAGCAGCCGCATCTGTGCGCCGATCTCGCAGATCTTGAGACAGCGCTGCTGCAGCTCGACCGTATTGGCGTGCTCGAGCACGATCTGGTAGCCGCGCTCGCCGTGAATCTCATCCGATACGATGTGAAGGTCGAAGAATTCGACTTCCTCGTCGGTGAATTTGTACTTCTCGCGCAGGGTCGGCGTCTGCTTTCGGTAAATTGAAGGTACCTGCGACTCCAGGCCAACCACGAGACCGGCCACCGCGACGATCGGGTCCTCACGCATCGCGACCGCATAGCACCAGCTCTGCAGCCCGCGCGTCGTCGGCGTCATGTTGTCAGGGTTCTTGATACGCGCCGCGGTCGTGCCGCAGGCCTCCGCGAAGCGGATCAGCAGATCGGTGTGACGGTCGCCCCCGATCTCCTCCTCATACATATTGGCGAGCAGGAAGTCCTTGGCTTCCTGGTACTGCTCCGGCATCCGCGCATAGATGTAGCCGAGGTAATCGGCGAACGGACCGACATAGTGGTAGTGGTTCTCGGCCCAGCGCGCGAGATGCGCGCGGCTGAGCTTGCCGCTCGCCCAGGCGACGCTGAACGGAGCCTTGTTGGCGCTCTTTCCCTTGATGGCATTTTCGAGGGCCGCTCGAAATTCCACGTGATCCATCAGCTTTTGCATCGTGGCGCTCCTGTGCCGTGAAGAAATGGCCGCCCGACAACGGACCATCGGTCCGATTTTGGTTGGCGATTTCGGTATACTGTATACTATCTTTGCGCCTGTCAACACCGAAGGCCGGGTTCCACGCCCTCCATTCCACCCGACACCAACCGCCTCGAATCGCCGCTATTTTGTGCTTCATATGCACAAAAATGCGGTCGGAGCTGCTCCCATCCTTCCGCGACGCACGGATTGCCAGCTCGCAATTTGCGCTTGCCATTGCGGAATACAGTATACATTATTCGCGGCATTAGAGGGGAAGCAACAACCATGCAGCACGCTCCGATCGTTGCCGCGCACTGGGTCTATTTGCTCGGCGTCGCCGTCATCGTTCTCACCATGATCTGGCGCGCGAACGTCGTGGTGCCGTCGGTGATCGCGACACTCCTGGTCGCGCTTGCCTGGACGCACAGCCCGGTCGCGGCACTCGCCAGCGTCTTCAACGCGAGCTTCACCGCCGCCAAGGAGCTCTTCAACATCTTCCTGGTGATCGCGCTGATGACGGCGCTGCTGAACGCGCTCAAGGTGCTGCGCTCGGACATTCGCATGGTCGAACCGTTCCGCGCCATTATGAAGAGCGGACACACCGCCTACTTCGTGCTTGCCGCCATCACCTATGTGATCTCGCTGTTCTTCTGGCCGACGCCGGCAGTGCCGCTGGTTTCCGCGGTGCTGCTGCCCGCGGCGATTGCGGCCGGCCTGTCGCCGCTCGGCGGTGCCATTGCGATCGCGATCGCCGGGCAAGGCATGGCGCTGTCGTCGGACTACGTGATCGGCGTCGCGCCCGGGATCAGCGCCAAGGCGGCCGGCGCCGCGGTCAGCGCCGCCACCGTCGCGGACCGCGCGCTGGTGCTGTCGCTCATCACGGGCGGCATCGCGTTGACGCTCGCCTATCTTTCGATCCGCAAGTCGATCACCAAGGCCGATGAGCGGCTGCTGGAGCGCTGGCAGGCGCGGTCCAGCAACGGCGAATTGGCACGGCTGGAGCAGGAAGGCAGCTTCGACAAGGCGGAGATCGCACGCGGCACCGCCGACGGCCAGCGGCCGCTCGCGACCCAGGCGCAGATCGACAAGGAACTCGCCGGGGTGCCGACCCGCCGCGAAGGCTGGTCGAAATTCTTTGCGGTTGCGACCCCGCTCGCCTTTCTCTGCGTCATCGCGGTGATGGTGCTGGCCAAGCTTGGCATCGGCCACGACCTCAAGGGCGGCGACGCTGCCGCACTGGTCGGCGGCGTCGCCGCGATCCTGATGATCTGCGCATCCTTCATCACCGACGACCTGCGCAAATTCCTCGACACCAGCGCCGACCACGTCACCGAAGGCTTCGTCTTCGCATTCAAGGCGATGGGCTCCGTGCTGCCGATCGCGGGCTTCTTCTTTCTCGGCGCCGAGCCGAGCCTGTCCGCGCCGATCCTCGGGGTGCCCGCCGCCCAGGCGCCGAGCCTGCTGTTCGAACTGATCCAGACCGCGCAAGCCTGGATACCGGGCAACGAGTTTTTCGTCGCGTTCGGCATCCTGATATCAGGCATGATCACCGGCATCGACGGCTCGGGCTTTGCCGGCTTGCCGCTGACCGGCTCACTGTCGGGTGCGCTGGCACCGTCGGTCGGGATGGAGCCCGCAACGCTCGCCGCGATCGGCCAGATGGGTGCGGTGTGGACCGGCGGCGGCACCCTGGTGGCCTGGTCGTCGCTGATCGCAGTGGCCGGCTTCGCGCGCGTCCCCGTCTTCCAGATCGTGCGAACCGCGATGGTCCCCGTATTGACCGGGCTCGCGGTGTCGACCGCCTGCGCAGTCCTGATCTGGCATTGAGGAGAATCCTGTGACGATAGCTGAAACGACGATAGGCAACGCCTGCCCGTCCGCGGACGGCAACGCAGGGATCGAGGAATTTCCGAACCTGATCGCCGGCGAGCGGATCGCAAGCGCGTCCGGCAGACTGTTCGTGAACATCAATCCCGCCGACACCAGCGACCTGGTCGGACGCTTCCAGGAATCGACCGCCGCCGATGCGCAAGCGGCCGTCAATGCCGCGGCCGCCGCGTTCGAAGGCTGGCGGCGGACGCCGATCTCCAAACGCGCCGCGATCCTGAACCGGGCCGCCGATCATCTCGAGGCCCGCGCCGATCACATCGCGCGAGAGATGACGCGGGAAATGGGCAAGTCGCTCGGCCTCGCCCGCGACGAGGTGCTGCGCTCGGCCCAGACCCTGCGGTTCTATGCCGTCGAGGGACAGTCGCTTACCGGCGAGGTGTTTCCGAACGACGATTCGGACATGACGGTCTATACGTTGCGCGAGCCGCTCGGCGTCGTGTCGGTGATCACACCCTGGAATTTTCCGATTTCCATCCCTGCGCGCAAGATCGCGCCGGCCCTCATTACCGGCAATACGGTGGTGTTCAAACCATCATCCGATGCACCGCTCAGCGGCTATCGCCTGGCGGAGGCGCTGATTGCGGCAGGCCTGCCGAACGGCGCGCTCAACTTCATCACCGGCAAGGCCGGCGAGATCGGGCCTAGCATCACCGAGCCGCCGGTCGTTCGGGCGATTTCCTTCACCGGGTCGACCTCCGCCGGCGAACAGATTTGTCGCGCGGTCAGCTTCACGACCCGCACGCAGATGGAGCTCGGCGGCAAGAACCCGCTGATCGTCATGGACGACGCCGACCTCGATCTGGCGGTCGATCTGACCGTCAAAGGCGGCCTGTCGCTGGCCGGCCAGGCCTGTACCGGCACCAGCCGGGTCCTGGTCATGAAGCAGGTACGGACCGAGTTCACCGCACGACTGCTCGCCAAGGTGAAGGCGATCAAGATCGGCAGCGGCCTCACCAGCGGGATGGAGATGGGGCCGCTCGCCACAGCCAGGCAGCTCGAAACCGTGCTGCGCTACGTCGCAATCGGGAAGAAGGAAGCGACGCACCTCTATGGCGGCGACCGGCTCACCGGTGCCGCCTATGACGGCGGCTACTTCGTCTCACCCGCGATCTTCACCGATGTGACCCAGGACATGACGATCGCACGCGAGGAAATCTTCGGCCCGGTCATCGCGATCATCGAGGTCGACAGCTATACTGACGCGATCGCCAAGGCCAATGCCAGCGAATACGGCCTGTCGGCCGCGATCGTGACGCGCAACCCGCGCGCGATGCACGATTTCGCCAATGACATCCAGTCCGGAACGGTGAAGATCAACCGCACCACCACGGGCAATTTGATCAACGCGCCGTTCGGCGGATTGAAACGGTCGAGCACCTCGACCTTCCGCGAGTCCGGCCGCACCGGCCTCGAATTCTACACCCAGATCAAGACGGTCTACCGCGGCACCTGAGCCGCGGTCGACCGCCCACCCCAATCCTGGACCAGAGCGATGAGACAGTCTTTCAAACTCGAACTTGCCGAAGCCCGCCACATGATCGCGGCCGCGATCCGCAAATCCGCCGAGATCGGCGTTGCGGAGACGGTCTGCGTGACCGACGACGGCGGCTATCCGCTGGCGCTGGAGCGGATGGATGGCGCGCGGATCACCGGCCCGCAGATTGCCTGGAACAAGGCGTTCACGGCGGCCGGGCACAAGCGCTCCACCCATCTGTTCAACCAGCCACCGAACGGACCTGCCCTGCCCGGCAACGAGGCCTTCGGCATCCAGTGGAGTTTTGACGGAAAATTCGCCGTGTTCGTCGGCGGCTTTCCGATCGTGGTCGACGACGCGGTTGTCGGCGGCATCGGGTTGAGCGGCGGCAACGGCGAGCAGGATACCCAATGCGGCGTCGCAGCCCTGCAGGCCTTGCAGGAGTTGCTGCGCGGCCATCGTGTGCTGGTCGCAGCCGACATCAAGAAGTGACTGGTGTCGCCGGGAACGGCTGATGTCTCGCACCGAGACCTTCGAGCAGTTGCCCGACGAGCATATTGAGCTCGTCGGCGCTGCGTGCGGCTCCGAAGACGTAACGGTCGGGCCGCACGATGACCGCGGTGGCGCCATGTTGCCGCATCCAGTCGGCGAACAGCCCGTCGCGCTCGACCACGTTCAGAATGCCGTTGGCATCGCCGCCTTCACCTGACGTGGCGATGACGACACGTTCGCCGTCGAGATGCTGCCAGGCGGCACAAGACGCGTCCGACAGCCACGCCATCGGCTCCGCGGCCGCCGTCGCGATCGCGAACTCCGGCCTCAGCAAATCGTCGAGCCGGCACGTCCGTCCATCCGGCGCACGCACATGCGGCTGCACGAACAGCCGCCCGGCCAGAACGGCATCGCGCGCGATCAGACCGGAGACGAGATCCGGGATGAATTTCTGCCTGATGGTTTCGGCCTTGCCGGCCTTCAGGTCGGCGCGCAGCCGCACGTCACGTTCGGCGGCCGCTACAGGATCGAGTTCGCCGATGATCTTGCCGAACTCCTTGGCGCTGGCCACGACGGCGCGGACATGCGGCTTGCGCTCGATCTCGTAAGCGTCGAGCAGCGCCTCGTGGGCGTCGCCACGGAGAACCAGCCTCAGCTTCCAGGCCAGGTTAACGGCATCGCGGATGCCGGCGCACAGCCCCTGGCCGAGGAACGGCGGCGTCTGGTGCACGGCATCGCCCATCAGGAGCACGCGGCGGTCGCGCCAGCGCTGCCCAAGCAGCGCGTGGAAGCGATAGACCGCCGAGCGCCAGATCGTGAGGTCGGAAATGTCGGTGAAGCCCTTCAGCAGCGTCACGACGTTGTCGGGTGCGCCGAACGCCTCGGGATCCTCGCCCGGCAGCAGCTTGATCTCCCAGCGCCGCAGATTGCGCGGCCCCGGCACGAAGGTGCCGGGACGCGACGGCCAGCAATACTGAAAACTCCTGGCCGGCCGCTTGGCGGGATCGCTGGTCAGCGTGTCCACCACCATCCACCATTCGTCGAAGGCGAGGTCGTCGAGACCAATGCCGAGCTGCTTGCGCACGAAGCTGTTGGCGCCGTCGCAGCCGACCAGATAACGCGCGCGGATCAGGAACTCCTCGCCTCCCTCGCGCTGCGCGGTCAACGTCACTGTACTGTCGTCCTGCTCCAGCGCCACGCCGGCGGCCGCAAGGAAAACGTCGACATGCGGATATCCAGCGAGCTTCTCGCGCAGCGCCTGCTCGACATCAGGCTGCACGAAAGTCACGTTCGGAATCCAGCCGAGCGGATATGGCGGCGGCATCGGGTCGAAGATCTTGATGATCTCGCCGTCGACGCCGAGATAATGCGAGCCGTTATGCGGGGCGATCGCCTGCTCCATGAAATCGCCGAGCCCGATCGCCTGCAGCACGCGCAGCGCCTCGTGATCGAGCGTGATCGCGCGCGGCTTGTCGTAGATGTCGGCAGTGCGCTCGACGACCGCGACGCTCAGGCCGGCTTTCGCGAGCAGATTGGCGAAGATGGCGCCGACCGGTCCGAGGCCGACGATGGCCGCGTCATACAAGGGATCATGCCCGGGGTTCTCGAGAGACATCGACATGCTATTTCGCGAGGTAACTCTCGAGCGTCAACGGCTTCGGCTTCACCTGCGGCTCGCGGATCGCGACACTTTCGAACGGCGTCGCCTCCTCGAACCAAGCCTGTCGCGCCGGCAGCCCCCATGGAAACGAGATCTTGGTGTCTGACGGATCCCAGCCGATCGGCTCGTTCTCGATGTCCATGATCTGGTAGTGCGTGTTGAACAGCTCGACGCGGTGCCCGTCGGGATCGCGCATGTAGACATACATCGCGTGCCCCGGCCCGTGCCGCCCGGGTCCGCGTTCGACCGCCGCGCCATGGCCGAGCTCGCCGGCGAGATCGCAGGCGTTCAGCAGGTGATGGACCTCGGGCGCGAGGAACGCGAAATGATGCAGCCGCGGCCCCGCACCGTTGAAGAACACGATGTCGTGCGGATTGCCCTTGCGCTGCAGGAACACGCCGCGCAGATCGAACGTGCCGGCGGGCGCGATATACTCGCTGAGCCGAAAGCCGGCCGCGGTATAGAACTCGCACGCCTTGCGCACCTCCGGCGTCAGCACCTGGTAATGATCGAGCCGTAGCGCCGAGCCGCCGGCATGGCGGGTGAATTTGGTGATCATGCGCGGCTCGACCGGCATGGTCGCGCAGAACTCCAGCGGCGTGCCGGCCGGATCGGTCGCCTGCAGCGTGCGGCCCTGGTGCGGCACCTCGGCCCAGGCGGTCTCGCAGCCATGCGCTTCGAAGAAGGCCTTGAGCCGGTCGAGGTCATCATCCCTAAACACCCGCAGGCCGAGCCGCGCGCAGACGGCGCGTTCGCCCTTGTGCAACACAAGGCTGTGATGACAGGCCTCCTCGACGCCGCGGAAATAGAGCGCATCGCCCTCCTCCGCGGTCAGGATCAGCCCGATCACGTTTTCGTAGAACTGCCGGCTTGCCGCGAGATCACAGACGGTCAGGACGACGTGGCTGGCCCGCGTGATCCGAAACCCGGGATCGTGGTTCGTGGTCGGGAACCTCATGCGCACCTTCTGGTTTTGCCGGTCGCGGGAACCCAACTCATTGCGAAAAACCGGCAAGCGATCAAGCCGCGTGGGATTGGGCAATCTCTGCCGATCCGTGACGTCACATCACGCATTTGTATCGATTTGTTAGCAATGCCTCCCGGTGAAACCGAAGCGGGCGCCCGCGGTGGCACGGTCCGTTCCAATAGTTCATAGTTTGTCAAAGGTTTGCAGAGAATTCTTCGGCACCGCGATGGCCAGACCATGCAGGCAACGTAGTGAGATGCGTATCGATCTCAGATCATATTTCGCGGCCTTGTTCGCGGGTGACCTCGCGGCCTTCGGCGCACCACCGACGGATGAAGCGCTCGCCGGCCACATCCGCGCCGAGCAGGTTTCGCTCGTGCTCGGCTATTCCTTCGGCATCATGCTGGCCAACGCCTGCAACGCGCTGGTGCTCGCGGCTGCGCTGTGGCAATCGCCGGATTGGGCCTTCGCGCTGGTGTGGGCCGCTGCGGTGAGCAGCGCGGCGCTGTTCTTCGGCATGCAGGTGCGCGCATCGCGCCGCATCGCCAAGCCGCAATTCGTGTCGCGCCGGACCATGTACCGGCTGGTGCGCAATGCGCTGGCGCTGGGCGCGGCCTGGGGCGTCGTCCCCGTCGCCTTCTTCGCGAACGCATCGAGCGGCGCCCAATTGGTGATCACCTGTCTTTGCGCCGGCATGCTGGCCGGCGGCGCCTTCGCCTTCTCCACGATCCCGATCGCCGCGATTGCCTTCACCGGGCCGATCTTCGTCGGCACCGCGATCTGCCTCGGCAGGGACGGCGACTTCATTTATCTGCTGATGGTCGTGCTCGTCCTGGTCTACGGCTCCGTGCTGCTACGCGGCGTGTTCGTCAATGCGTTCGAGTTCAGGCGCCGCATCATCGCCCAGCACGACGCCGAGCGGACGGTGCGGCAGGATCCGCTGACGCATCTGCCGAACCGCGTCGCCTTCAACGAGGCGCTCAACGGCGCGCTGAGCCGGCTGGAGCGCTCGGGCGAGGAATTCGCGGTGCTGCTGCTCGATCTCGATCGCTTCAAGGAGATCAACGACAGGTTCGGCCATCCGGCGGGCGACGAACTCCTGGTGCAGCTTGCGGCAAGGTTGCAGCGCTGCACGCGCGCGGCCGAACATGTCGCGCGGATCGGCGGCGACGAGTTCGCGCTGATCATGTCCAATTTGACGCGGCCCGAGGACGCGCTCGCGATCGCCGAGCGGTTCGTCGCGGCCTTCGCCGATCCGTTCCCGATCGACGGGTTCGAGATCACCAGCGCGATCAGCATCGGCATCGTGCTCGCGCCCCGGGACGGCAACACCTCCCACGATCTGCTCAAGCATGTCGACATCGCGCTCTACCGGGCGAAGAAATCCGGCCCCGGCACCATCTGCTTCTTCGAGGCCAACGACGACCAGTCGGCGCGCGACCGCCGCGCCCTGCAGCGCGACCTCGAACAGGCCATCGAGGCCGACCAGCTTTTTCTCGTCTACCAGCCGTTCCTCGACATCCGCGAAGGCCGCGTCACCGGCTTCGAGGCGCTGTTGCGCTGGCAGCATCCGACACGGGGTCTGATTCCGCCGAGCGTCTTCATTCCGATCGCCGAGGAGAGCGGACTGATCCACCAGCTCGGCGAGTGGGTGATCCGCCGCGCCTGCGCGATGCTGTCCCGCTGGCCTGATGACATCAGGATCGCGGTGAATTTCTCCGCGGTCCAGTTCCAGAACGTCGGCATCCTGCAGACCATCGTCGAGGCGCTTGCTGAGGCGAATGTCGCGCCGAACCGGCTGGAGATCGAGATCACCGAATCGATGCTGATCTCGAAATACGGATCGGCGCCGGCGATCCTGAACGGGCTGCTCGAGCTCGGCCTGACGGTCGCGCTCGACGATTTCGGCACCGGCTTCTCGTCGCTCACCTATCTGCGCAAGCTGCCGTTCAGCCGCATCAAGATCGATCAATCCTTCATCCGGGACATGCTGACCCAGCCGGATTGCGCTGCGATCGTCAAATCGGTGATCGGCCTCGCGCAGGACCTGCAGATCGGCGTCGTGGCCGAAGGCGTCGAGACCGCCGATCAGCTCGAATATCTGCGCCAGACCAGCTGCGACGAGGTGCAGGGCTATTTGATCGGCCGGCCGATGTCGGGCAGCGATATCTCCGCGCTGCTCGATCACAATCCGCAGCACTCGGAGCACGCGGCGTAACGCCGATCGGGCGCCGCGCACCGGTCCGGCACATCAGAGCGCGTCGGCGCGATGCAGGGTGTCCACCGTGATGGTGCCGCGGGCACGCGAGACGCACGCGCAGATCTTGCGGCTCTCCTGCTTCTGGTGGTCGCTGAAGAAGACGTCGCGATGGTCGATTGCGCCGTCGACATCGACCACGTCAATCGCACAGACGCCGCATTCGCCGCGCCGGCAGTCACTTATCACCTCATGGCCGGCTTCGTTGAGCACGTCCAGCATCGAGCGGTCGCGCGGGATCACGAACTCGGTCTCCTCACCCCTGAGCCGCACGCGGAACGCCTCGGTCGGCAACAGCCCGCTCGATCCAAAGGTCTCGTAACGCAGATCGGTCAGCGGGCGGCCGGACGCCTCCCACGCACGCCGCGCCGCATCCAGCATCCGCATCGGGCCGCAAAACAACGTCATCGTATCCTGCGGCAAGCCCGCGAAGACGCTGTCGAGGTCGAGCCGCCTGCCCTCGTCGCCGGCATGGACGATGAGGCGGTCGCCGAGCAGACGCTCGAGCATATCGAGATAGGCCGCATCGCCGCGCGTGCGCACGGCATAGTGCAATGTCACGCCGGCATCGCGGCGGACCAGCACCTCGGCCGCACCGACGATCGGCGTAATGCCGATGCCGCCGGCGACCAGGCAGAAATGCCGCCGTGTCCAGTCGAGCTGTACCAGCGAGGTCGGCAGCGTGATGGTGAGCCGCGCCCCCGGCGCGAGTGACCACATATAGCGCGAGCCGCCGCGGGAATCCGGCGCGTGCCGCACCGCGATCCGGAACCCTTGCGGATCGACCTCGCCGACCAGCGAATAGGACCGGGTCTGCGGCTGGCCGTCGATGGTGACGCCGACATCGATGTGGCTGCCGACGGGATAGGGCGCGCCGGTGAAATCGTCCGGCCGCAGCAGGAATTCGCGGATGCCGGGCGTGAGATCGCGCGTCGCCAGCAGCGTGGCCGACGTCCAGGTTTCAATGAATCGCATCGCGCGCTCCGTTCAGCCGGCCGTGACCAGCGCCAGCGCCGGCAGCAGATCGAGGTGGGTGCGGTTACGCAGCGCCAGCCGCAGATTGCGTGCCGCAAGCCGGGCATGCTCGCGCATGATCGCTTCGGCCCGCGCGCCCTCGCGGTTCTCGATCGCGTCGACCACGACGCGATGGTGGTCCTGCGCGATCAGCAGGATCTGGCGCGCCTCGGGCAACGCCGATTGCGCCATCACGAAGCCGCTCGGCGAGGCGAACGGCAGCGCCGAGGCGCGGTCGATCTGCCGGATCAGCGGCGGACTGCGCGACAGCTCGGTGAGCAGCGCGTGGAAGCGCGCATTGAGCGCGACATAGGACGAAAATACTTCGACCGAGATCGGGTCCTGCCGCACCAGGCCGTCGATCTCGTTGAGGCATTCCTTCAGCGGCTCGAGATCGCGCGACGAGACGCCGCGCTCGGCGGCAAAGCGCGCGGCAAGCCCCTCCAGCGTGCCGCGCAGCTCGATCGAATCGAGGATGTCGCGCTCGGAAAATGCCTTGACCATGAACCCGCCGGACGGGATCGCCTCCAGCAGGCCCTCCTCCTCCAGCCGGACCAGCGCCATCCGCACCGGCGTGCGCGACACCCCGGTGATCTCGACCGCCTGCAGCTCCGAGATGCGCTCGCCTGGCCGCAGGCGGCCCGAGAGAACCAGGTCACGCAGCGCGAGCTGCGCCCGCACGGTGTGCGATACTGAGCGATCGGCTTCGCGTTCCGCCATGGCCCGGCCTACTCCGCCGCTTGCAACTGCTGTGGCGGATTTTCCTTCGCCACCATGCGATCGATGACGCGCCGCGCCCACATCGCGCCGGCGTCGATGTTGAGGTTGTAGAACACGCGGTCCGGATTCTCGTCCATCGCGCGCTGTTGCGCTTCCAGGATGATCTCGTCCTCGTGGAAGATGCCGGCGACGCCGTCGCGGATTTCGCTCGTGAGGCGCTGCTCGGTGATGCGGTGATTGCGGACGAAGGCCCAGAAGTAATGGCAGGTCTTCTCGGTCTCCGGCGTGATGGTGTTGAGCACATAGCCGTTGACGCCTTGCGAACGATCGCCCTCCGGCGCGCCCGATCCCGCCGGCGCGACGCCGACGTCGATATTGACGGTGCACGGCGCCTCGAAGCGGATGTTCTGCCAGCGGTCGACCGGGCCCGGCTTCTGCAACTGCTTGGCCCAGAACGGCGGCGCCTCGATGCCCCTCATCCAGCGCGTGACGGTCACGGTCTTCTCGCCATGGGTGACATCGAACGGCGCTTCGGCGACCGCATCATTGCCGATGCTCGAGCCGTGCACGAAGGTCTCGTGGGTCAGGTCCATCAGATTGTCGACGACCAGGCGATAATCGCATTTGACGTGAATGGTCTTGCCGTCGCCGGCCCAGGCCGGATCGTGATTCCAGTGCATGTCCGGCACCAGCGCGGGATCGGCGAGCGCGGGATCGCCCATCCAGAGCCAGATGAAGCGATGGCGCTCCACGACGGGATAGGCGCGCACGCAGGCCGACGGATTGATCGTCTCCTGCGAGGGCATGAAGGTGCAGCGGCCCTGCGCATTGTATTTCAGGCCGTGATAGCCGCAGACCACGGTGTCGCCGTCGAGCCGGCCCTTGGAGAGCGGGACAAGGCGATGCCAGCAGGCATCCTCGAGCGCCACGACCTCGCCGTCGCCCTTCCGGAACATCACGACATGCCTGCCGCAGATCGTCCGCGGTAACAGCGCGTGCTTGATCTCGGCATCCCAGCCGGCCGCGTACCACGCGTTCATTGGGAAGGGTTTTGGCATCGGGTCGCCCTCTCGGGATCGCATCGGATACCTTATGTATACATAAACATTTCAATTTTGGCAATACTAAGTATTATACTACCTATATTGGATAAAGGTGTATACTGACACCCAATGTTGAAAGCCGGGGAGCTCTGCCGGCGCATTCCGCCACGCCAACGGCGCATCGCCCGTCGCTTGTCGCGCCGGAGGCGAGGAGGCTCACTGAGGATCGACGGATTCGCTGAACCGGCCGCGCCGGTGTGCGGCTTACGAGTTCGACGCCGCGCGGGTCGAGGCCGACTTGACGTCCTTGATGCTGACCACGACGGCGATGCGCTTGATCGTGCCGCTGCGATAGGCCTGCAGGAATTTGTCGTAGTGCTTGACCGAGATGCAGCCGTTGGAGTCGCCGTTCGGCCCGAGCATGTAGCTGTGCACGAGCAGGCCGACACGCCCGAACGTATCGCTGCCATCGACCGGGGTCATGCGCAGCGCGGGCACGCCGTGGAACAACTTCTCGCGCGGCTTCATCTCGTAGACGCCGGGCGGCGTCGCACCGGCGTTGCGGGCGGTCACATGCGACGGATCGTCGAGCAGATTGCCGAGGCCTGAATGCGCCTCGAACCTGGTGCCGTCGGGCATGTACACGATGCGGCCGGTGATGTCGTAGACCGCCGTGGTGCTGTCATAACCGAGTGCACCGAGATCGAGGCTCGGGCCGGACAACAAGCCATCATTCGGATCGATCGAGGCCAGTTGCAGCTTGCCCGGCATCATGTCGGCGATCTTCTGCAGGAACGTCCGGTTGTCGCCCTGCTGCACCGGCGCCTGCGGCGGCAGCGGCTGATCGTTGCGCGCCAGCAGATTGGCCTCGGCCGGCCGCGACCGCGGCATCGGCACAGTGGATGTCGCCGTGGTGGCCGCGGCGACGGACGCCGACGCCGGCTGGCTGGTCGGCAGTTCGGTCTGGGTGTCACGCAGCTGGCCGGCCAGCGCGTCCTCGATCTGACCGAACTCGGAATTGAAATCGCCGCGGCTCGAACGGAACCCGCGGCGCAAAGGATAATAGAGCGAAGCCGAATTGATCGTGGAACGAGCGCCGAAGCGATCGTCGAAGTTCAGCGAGGCGGTGGTGTTGGCGAGTGCCGGTCCATGCAGCCATGCGGTGGGGTCGATGCCGACCATCCAGGCGGCAAGGCCAGACGACATGACGAGCGCGGTCACGGCAAACGCCGTGCTGCCCACCAGAGACATGCCGCGGCTTGTCTTGCGCGCGGCAGCTTTCGTCGTACGTTGACCCATCATCCCCAAGTCGGTGCTGTGGGGCCTGTTACCCGGCCCACGCTGGATTCACCGTTCGCTCATTATATCAGGGAATTAGAGTAAGGCATAATCGAGACGAAGCGGGCAACGACAGGATTTTTAAACGTTTTTCGGCTGGAAAGTGCCAGCGAATCAGCCCCTGGCGGGCTGAAATGGCCGAAAAAGTCCCGTTTCGGGACAATTTCGGCGACTCAGGCGATCTTTTCTTCCCGGAGGGTGAGCACCGGGACCGGCTTCCCGATGGCGTACCCTTGCGCGTAGTCGACCCCGATCTGGCGCAGCTCGTCCAGGATCGCGAGGCTCTCGACGAATTCGGCGACCACCTGCTTTTGCATGATCTTCGCGGTCTTGGTGATCATCTCGACCATCGCGCGATCGACCTTGCTGTTCAGGATCTCCTTCACGAACGAGCCGTCGATCTTGATGATGTCGACCGGCAGGTGCTTCAGATACGCGATCGAGGACATGCCGGTGCCGAAATCGTCGAGCGAGAAACTGCAGCCGATCTCGCGCAGCCGCGCGATGAACGTCTGCGCCTCGTCGAGATTCGAGATGGCGCTGGTCTCGGTGATCTCGAAACACACCAATGCCGGCGAAACATCATACTGCGCGAACAGTTCGGCGACGAAGTCGACGAAGTCGCCGTCCCCGATGGTGGCGCCGGAGAGATTGATGGCGTAGCTCGCAATCTTGCGCGGGTGGTGCTTGCGCTCGGCGATGATCTCGAAGGCGCGGCGAACCACCCAGCGGTCGATCAGCGGCATCAGCCCGTAGCGTTCGGCTGCGGGCAGGAAGCTGCCGGGCGGCACCAGCGCGCCGTTCTCGTCGCGCAGCCGCAGCAGCAATTCGCGCCGCTCATTGCCCTTCAGCGCACCGTTGATCGGACGGATCTCCTGCTCGTAGAGGCAGAAGCGCCCCTCGTCCAATCCCTTGCGGATGCGATTGACCCAGCTCATCTCGGCGACGCGCACCGCCATGCCGGTATCGGACGGACGGTGTTCCTGGACGCGGTTGCGCCCCTTGTCCTTGGCGAGGAAGCAGGCGACGTCGGCAAGCCGCAACGCGTCCTGCACGCCGGCGCTGTCGGCAAGCGCGACCAGACCGATGCTCGCGCTGATCCGGAAGCTCGAGCCCTCATGGACGAAGCTCGACTGCTCGACCACCGCCCTGATCCGCTCCGCGACATCGGCAGCAACGTCGTGCGTGGCGGAGCCATCGTCACACAGCAGAATGCCGAATTCGTCGCCGCCGAGACGCGCAACCAGCCCGCTGTCGCCGACCTCGGCGACCAGCAGCTTCGCCACCTGCTTCAGCAGCCGGTCACCCGCCATGTGGCCGCAAGTGTCGTTGACGATCTTGAACTGGTCGAGGTCGATCAGCATCAGATCAGCGCCCACGAGCGGCGAACCCGACATCGCCTTGTGCAGCTCGAACTCGAATTGCCGCCGGTTGGCAAGGCCGGTGAGCGCGTCATGGGACGCAGCCCACGCCAGTTCCTCGACCAGCCGCCGCTCGGCCGTCATGTCGTGAATGATCATGACGCGGCCGGCCGGCTCGCCGGCATGCACGATCGCCGTCTCGACCACCGAGACCGGCACGCTGGAATGGTCCGTCCGCACCAGCAGCCGCTGCTGCGGCCGGCTCTCGTCGTCGGCATCGGCGCTCCGGAACGATCCGCGCACCGGCTGCTCGGCAATGCTGAACAGCGATGAAAGCTGCCATCCGGTCACGTCCTGCCCTGACGCGATCAGCCGCTGCGCGGCGCCGTTCATGTAGCCGACGCGATCGTCCTGCGTGGTCACGATCACAGCGTCGCCGATCGAGGCCAGCGTGAGCTGGGCGCGCTCCTTCTCGACCGCGAGCGCGGTCTCGGCAAGCCAGCGTCGCCACAGCATCCGCCTTGTGTGGAACAGCACGATGCCGGCAAGGCAGGCCGCGATCACGAGATTGACCAGCAGCAGCAGCGCGGAGACCTGGCGCGACGCCTTCCCCAACTGGTCGGAGAAATCGACGGCGAGCGTGCTCAGCGCGGCGTCGACCGTACCGATCCGCTCGGCCCAGTGCTTGATGGTCGCAGCCGAGGGATCATGCAGCGCGACGTCGTCGGCGGCCTCGTTCCTGATTTCGATCAGCTGATCGAGCAGCGCGTCCGAGTTCCGCCAGGCCGTCACCGCGCCGGCCACGTGGTGCATCGTGCGGAAATATTTGAACAGCCAGATCAGGCCGCCAATGTCGTCGTCATGATTGCCCGCTTTGGCGAAGCCGGCTCGGGCCACGGCGTCGTTGTTGCCTGGCGCCTCCAGCGCGAGCCGCGCCGTGCGATCGGCCAGCGGCACCGCGATCGCGGCATCGAACTTCTGCAGATAGAGCGGCGCGCCGGTGCTGACATAGGTCTGAAGGTAGTAGATGGCGTCCTTCTGTCCCTTCGACCACAGGCTCTCGCCCGCCACATAGGCGCGCACCGCGGACATCACCTGCAGGCTGCCGGCGGACAGACTGCCCAGCAGCAGCACGATGGCGAGCAGAGGCCCGACCACCCGCCACAGTGACCAGCTTCGAAACGAAAAGAACATGCCCAATGCGCCCGACCCTGAAATGTCGGGTAAGCCTAGGAATGCCGGCTTAACCTCACGTTGCAAAACGCGATGAGTTTGAAGCGACTTGGCTGTAACGGAATTGCGTCAAACTTTATGCAACTGCCGCGACGCTCAGGGACGCAATGTCGGCGACGTGTTCGGGGCCGGCGCCTGCTCCATTTCGGACTCTTCGGGCAGCTTGTCGGCATGGACGGCAAGCGGCGTGCCGATCCAGAGCGGATCGTCGCGATGATCGCGGCGCGGATTGGTCGTGTTGGGATGGACCAGGATGCTCAGGCTGCCATGATTCAACATCAGCCACGGCACCAGGGTCGGAAACAGCTCGGCCGCAAACGCCACCTGATACATCGCCTGATCGTGCGGGCCGACCTTGACGTCGTGCCAACGCCCGAGCGTGACCAGGAAACGCTCACCCATCCAGTTGCGCAGGCGTTCGGCCTCGCCCCGGCTGGTGGCGGGGTCGTAATAGACATGGGCGTGATAGCTTGCGATCTCGCCGATCGTCCGTGGCCCGTCCGTCATCTCGCCTCTCCTTCCGCGGCCGGTCACGTCCGCCGCAGCACACTGAACTGGAACGACTGCGTCGCGCCCCAGGGCGTGACGTGCCGATGCGCCTCATGCGCGATCAACTCGAATGCCGGGCCGATGGTCCGGCTGAGCGTTGCGGGATCATAGCGCTGCACCGGCAGGCCGCTGCATTTTTCCGGACCGTCGAGCGCGAAGGTACCGATCACGGCGTGGCCGCCTGCCTTGACGCCGCGATGCAGTCTCTCG
This sequence comes from Bradyrhizobium sp. B124, assembly GCF_038967635.1. NCBI lineage: Bacteria > Pseudomonadati > Pseudomonadota > Alphaproteobacteria > Hyphomicrobiales > Nitrobacteraceae > Bradyrhizobium > Bradyrhizobium sp. B124. Next base: position 3,989,893 of record NZ_CP152413.1, read on the forward strand.
AGATAGGCCGCGCGGTCGCTCTCCGCGACGAGAAAATGGAACGCCGCACGATCGTGCCAGATGTCGAAGGCCTTCGGTGGTTGCCAGACCGTCGCATCGTCGGCGACCCAGCGCACCGCCGGGCCGCTCGCGCCGATCCGTTGCCGCGCGCTCGCCAGCGCAGCTTCCGAGAGATCGAGCACGGTCAGATCATGAAAGCCACTCGCCAGCAGCGCATCGACGAGGCGCGAGGCTCCGCCGCCGATGTCGATGATCGACGCGTCGCGGCCGGGCGCGACGGATTCGATCAGACGCAGCGAGGGCTGCGGATCGGCCTGCGACCAGCTCACCTGCTGCTCGCCCTTGGTCAGGTAGACGGTCTGCCAATGCGACTGACGATCAGAAGCGGTCACGGCGATAGATCCCGAAAGCGGCAGCAACCCGCGTTGCGCACCATTAACCATGAGCTAAGCGCGGCGGTCTCCCGCGTCAACCGGCAGCAGCCAACGCGCGCGGCCGCGCAGCAGCAAATGCCGCATTTGCATCGCCACATTTTCCATTTAACCTGATGGCGAGGTTGAGATCGGGGCGTCCGGGGATGGCCAATTTCGGCTGGACACGCGGCAACAAGCCTGCACAGACGGACGACGCCGCCAGCGACTTGCGCGGCCTCACCGATCCCTGCGCTTTTCTCGCCGCGCTCGACAAGGTGGTGCCGCGCTATCTCGATCTCGCCGACAACGGCGTGCTGGTCTATCCGGCCTGCAAGCGCAAGCCCGGCGACCTGCTCGGCGATGTCAGGGCGATCTGGGAGCACACGCGGCTCGAGGCGATGCGCTACGTCCCCATGGTGCCGCGGAAAGACACCTCGCTGCTGGTCGATCCGGCGCGCCAGGCCGAGATGATCGACGCCTTCCTGCGCCAGCGCGCGCATGACAACACCGTCGTCGATTTCACGGGAACGTCGATCGAGGACTACGGCATCGCGATCTATGCGGCGCTGAACTGGCTGAACCATTGCGGCGCCATCGTGGGTGCCGATCCGCAGAAATTCTCCGGCACACTGCGCAGCTTCCGCAAGGTCATGGTCGTCGCCCGGCAGTGGTGGGCGCTCGACGGCGCCGCCGAGCGCTGCCGGCAGATGCTGGAGGCGCGCGAGCGGCCACCGCTGGTGTTCTTCCTGCTGTGGGCCGAATGCACCAACCTTGCGCGCGAAATCGCGATCGCAGCGGCAGGCGCAGACGCGACCGAAGGCAGCATCGCGCGGCTGCGCGCGGCCGAAGATCCGGAACAGCTGACGTAGGGCGCATACTCATAAATCCAGGACGTCCGCTTTCGAGAGGTAAAGCGGACTCGCAGCCCCGACCGCAAGGATGTCGCCTTTTGACCCGAAGCGGACTCCATTCCTTGTGAGCGGTAGATGGAATGAACGCGGCCTCTCAGTGTGCTACAGGCGTCTCGCGGACAACCCTGCCATTGCGGTCGGCATAAACCAGTCTGTCGTCGACGAGGTGAATGGAGGATATCGGGGCAAAAGCCGACCCAGGGTCGCGCCGGGTCACGAAATCATCAGCCAGACGGAACCTCCCCTCTGCCAGCTTTTCGAGAACGAAATAGCGTTCCTTCGCGACTTGCGGGATTTCCATGGATCGGACGGCAAACTCTCGTCCGGCGGCGACAACGTTTGCACCGCTTGCCATGCCGTAGCCCGGAAACTTGATGTTGCTGAGCTGATGCGCGACGTCGTGCCAGTCCGCGAAATCCGGGCCAACCTGCGCATCTGTCATGAGCTTCTCAACGCGCGGAATCTCCGATGCTGCAAGGTTGGCCGGATCGTTCTTGTAGTCGTCGTAATCGACATACTTCTTTGACAGTCGGATCTTCTCGCCGCGGTAATCCATCTCATCGCTGCCGAACGCCTCAACATAGACCCTACGTCCGAGCACTACGGCGCCCACCGACACGAGGAGGACACCTAAAACGACGATTAACCTTCTGAACCGCATCAAAGTGCAATTCTCCAAGCTGCCCTTAAAGCGAGGACTGTTACAAGCTGCCATGGCGCGGCGTCAATTCTTCTGCCGCCTCTATGATGACGCAAACGCTAAGGACGCGCCTTTCAGGTCACGTTCGGGCTGATCTACAATGTTGCCTCTTGGCCCAAGGCCGACATGCAGCGACGTCGGTTTCGACGTCAGCTTCCGAGACCGAAGCGGACGTGACGAATTTATGATGTACACGCCCTAGCTAAGCACGACTGATCATCGCGTTGATTGATGCGATGATAGACAAAGTCGGGCAAACCGGACGCCCGGCCCACATTTCCCGATGATTTCATGCTCTGTTCGGTTGCTAACGTCTTAGCTTTTTTTACGCCCAGACGCCGCCTTCATTAAATCATTAATGGTCTTCGGAAGGTCCGTGTATCCTAGTCCCAAAGATTTCCAACCGCGACTGCGAGACTCGCGCCTAGATTTCCTGTGTGAAGCTTCTTGACGAGAAAAATCCTCGTGATCCAACAGTTTGAGGTTGTCCCAGAACAACAAGCTGTTTCGGACAGTTATGATTAAGCGTACATACCCATCTTGGGACACAACGATGCCAAGAGCCTTGCGATCTTGTGTGCAGTAACGGAGCATAGATCCATGTGCGTTCCGGACTTTGAAGGATCGATTTTCCGCGCGCGAGTTCCTCGACGGGAGAAACTTGCGCCGTCATAGACCGCTGCAACATTCGGTGTTGAACCGATCTTCACACCAAAGCCCGACACTGAAAGTGTTGGAGTCATCAGGACCAGCCCGTCGACTGCAGCTAAAGAAGCAATCAGCTTAACCGCGCCGGTCATTTCTTCTTCTCTATCTTCCGCATCCGCTTCAGCCAGCGAAAGCCGTCTTACCAAGCTTGCTGGAACTGGCGCGTTTTTGTCCGTGAATGCACGCCTCACAGTTCCAACTTCCCATAAATGCCGCTCTTCTAATACGCGAAGGATCGCAGCGTCACCCAAGCGCGGATACGCAAGCTGAGTCTTAACTTGCAGCATGCGCTTGATTGGCTTCGGTGTTAGCAGAAATGCTCCCCCGGTCCCACGCTGCCGCAGCCCTATGCAGAGCCGAGCAATGGAGGTTACCCACATCCTTTCGAGCCGGGCGAGGATTTCTGATTCGCGTCCAGTGCGGTCAAGAACGTGAGCTGTCGCCTTCGCGAACGGCGCCAACGCGTCAGAAGCGTACTCGGAGACAATATCAGAACCTAGTGCATCAAATTCGCGAGTTATAAAGGTTTGCGCCTTCAGGCCGCCCAAGAATAGGTCACCATGGTACGCGGAAATATCGCCAATACGCTCGGATCCTTCTGCTTCTTCTCGATCCAGGTCAACTTGTCGGCGAACTTCTCGCGCCTGGCATGCGTCATCTCGAGCTCGAGCAGGAAGCTGCCGCTCATCGTGTCGGTGATGCAGCCTTCGAACTTGCCGAACTCCTCGAAGTACGAGGTCAGCCAGTCGCCGACCTTGCCGACAACAGGCACGTCCACGATCATCCGGAACGGCGAGACGCGCGTGGTGCGGCAGGCGAAGCTGCGCAGCTTGCCCTGCGCATCGTACCAGTTCGGCAGCGTGTAGCTGCCGTTGACGATGATCCTGACCGCGCGTTGCTTGAGAAACTTTTCGACAGACACGACTGGACCTCGCCCGAGGCGATCTGAGTGCACGGAGGTCTGGGGTTGACCGACATCGGCGGCCGGTCTGGTGGCGGGGACTTCCGTTACCGACGCGATTGCAGCGGGAAGGCCGCGGGTTGCGTCCCAGCGCGTCGCGCATCGTCCTGGCGCGCAGGTGCGTACAGTCGTACCGTCGAAACACCAGGGAAAAAGTTAAGCCGGGACAGAGCGCGGGCGGCGCACTCTATGGCGCAACCCTTACGGGTGTGTTTATTTTGCGAGCCGTACAACTACCGGGAGAGTTGCCGCACGCCGTTGCAATCGCGCCGTGCTCCAAACGGCCTGCCTCGGCTCGCAACCGGGTGCTAGCCTTGATCCTAGCCTTGGCCGAAATCAGACCGGATTCTCCTATGCCAACCATCTCAGACAAGTCGCTTGCCGACGGCAAGATCCTGCAAAGCGTGGTCGACGGCGTCGGCGTCATCACTTTCAACAATCCCGACAAGCGCAATGCGATGTCGCTGGAGATGTGGGAGGGGCTCGGCGAGGCACTGACCGCCTTGCGCGACGATCCGGCTGTCCGTGTCGTGATCCTGGTCGGCGCGGGCGACAAGGCCTTCGTGTCCGGCGCCGATATCAGCCAGTTCGAGAAGACCCGCCACAACGCCGAGGCCTCCGAGGAATATTCACGGCGCAGCGCCGCCCAGCGCGCCCTGCTTGCCGACTATCCGAAGCCGACCATCGCCTGCATCCGCGGCTTCTGCCTCGGCGGCGGCATGCAGGTCGCGATGCTGACCGATATCCGCATCTCCGGCACGAGCGGCCAGTTCGGCATTCCCGCCGCCAAGCTCGGCATCGCCTACGGCTATGACGGGCTGCGCCACCTGGTGTCGCTGGTCGGCCCGTCCTGGGCGCGGCTGATCATGTATACCGGCATGCGGATCGACTCCGCGGAAGCGCTGCGGATCGGCCTCGTCGACCGCGTGCTGCCGGATGCCGAGCTGTGGGATGCGACCATGGAGATCGCGCGCACGATTTCGGGCAACGCGCCGCTGGCGATCAAGGCCGCCAAGATCACCATCGCGCAGGTGCTGAAGGATCCCGCCGATCGCGACATGGCCGCGATCAAGCAGATCGGCATCGACTGCATGGACAGCGCGGATTTCCGCGAAGGCCGCAACGCCTTCATGGAAAAGCGCAAGCCGCAGTTCAAGGGCCGCTAGCGGCGTCCTCGTCCTCACCTGTCATCGCCCGGCTCGACCGGGCGATCCAGTACGCCGCAGCCTCTCGGCTCGAGCACTGCGGTCTCTGGAATACTGGATCACCCGCATGCGCGGGTGATGACACCGAACAAAGTGAGGGCGTCAGCACAATTTCGGAATAATAGAAGAATACTACTGATTTGCCCGACGCGTCAAGTAGCCTGGTCGAACGCCGGCAGCCGCCGGCTACTTTGCATGGGGTTGTTTTCGATATTTTGGGCAGCGGGCTCGCGATTGAACCTGCCCCTACTTCTTCTCGTTGACCGGCACCGTGTAGTTGAGGATCAACCGCCCGCCGTCGGGATAGATGGTCTGGCCGGTGATGTAGGAGGCGTCGTCGCTGGCGAGGAACGCCACGACCGAGGCAACCTCGCTCGGCTCGCCGCAACGGCCGGCCGGGGTGCGCGACAGCACGCTGCGCCGCGCGTCCTCCGACGAGAAGATCGCCGTCGCCACCATCTCGGTCAGGATGGTGCCGGGTCCGACCGCCACGACGCGAATGCCGTGCGGCGCCAGCGCCACCGCGGCCACCGAGGTGAGCTGCTTCATCGCGCCCTTGGACATCGCATAGGTCGCAAGCGAGGGGATCGCGAGCAGCGCGTTGACCGAGGACATGTTGACGACGACGCCGCCACCGCCCTGCGCGATCATCCGGCGCGCCGCGGCCTGGACGCCGAAGAACGCGCCCTTGAGGTTGATCCCCATCACGTCGTCGAATTCGGCCTCGCTGATATCGAGGAAGTCGCGGTTGCGCGCGACGCCGGCATTATTGACCATGACGTCGAGCCGGCCGAACTCTTTCACCGCGTGAGCTACGATGCGATCGACATCGGCGCGCTTGCTGACGTCGGCCTCGACGGCCCGCAACCGATCCTCATGTCCGAGCTCCTGGGCGGCGTGGACGAGCCCCGCAGCATCGACATCCGAGATAACGACCCTGGCGCCATCGGACAGGAACCGCGCGGCGCAGGCTTTGCCGATACCGCGCGCCGCTCCGGTGATGGCGACGACCTTGCCGGAATTCTTCATGGGAGTGCCTCCAGACCAAAACTGTTCACGGAGCAATAGCGCATTGCGCGTCGGCAGGGAAACGCGGCGGATTCTCCGCGCGCAGCACTCAGGATTTGATGCGCGCGAGAATCCGGTCCGCCTCGGTGCGCCAATCGGCGCTGCGCGCGAAGTCCGGCGTTCCCTTGGGCCCAAACACGCCGTCATCGGCAAGATCGGCGATCCAGCCCTGCCGCTCGGCGGTCCCCGACGCGGACCATGGCGCGAGCCCGGCCTCGCGCACGGTCTCGGCCACCTCGCGCACCTCCTCGGCACGCCGCCGGCCATGCTCGATCACCCGCTGGAAGAAATAGGCGCCCTGCTTCTCCCAATCAATGCCTGGAAAGGTCTCCTTGAGCGAGGCCAGCACCGCATCCTCGACGCCATAGGCGCGTGCGGTGGTAAAACTCTCGATCACCATGGCCTCAAGGCCCTTGATCATGATACTGCGGCACATCTTGACCGCCGAGGACACGCCAAGCTCATCGCTTGCGACCTTCGCCGCGAAACCGAGCGCTACCAATAGCGGCGCCAGCTCGCGCGCACCGCGGCCGCCGAGCAGCAGCGGCACCTTGATCCGGTAGGGCGGCAGCGAGGTCATCACCGCACCCTCGACATAACGGCCGCCGGCGCCATCGATGTGCGCCGCCGCGCGCTGCTTGGCGCCGGGCGAGGCGGAATTGAAATCGAGAAACCAGGCGCCGCTCCGGATGGCGGGCGCGCAAGCCTCGGCCACCGCCACCGCCTGGCTCGCCGTCACCGCCGAGATGATGAAATCGGCCCGCGCCGCGAGATCGGCATGGGACTGCGCGAGCGTGACGCCGGTCTCCGCCGCGTGTGCACGCAGCGGCGCGCCCTCCTCGCGGTCGAGCTTGATGTCGTAGGCGGCGACCTTGACGCCCTGCTGGCGCAGGTCCTCGGCGAGGATGCGTCCGACCTCTCCATAGCCGAGCATGCCGACCTGCCACTGCCGCGGATCGCTGGAGATTGTCATCAGTTCAAGTCCCGTGTTGTGTCGTCGAACAGCTCGTCGACCGTGATCCGCCGGGGGATCAGCGCCTGCAGGACGCAATAGTCGATCATCAGTTCGAGCGGCATGCGGTTCGCCTCGACGCCGAACGGCAGCAGGTCCGGCACATCAGGCGGACCGGCGTTCGCCTTGGTGCGCTTGAGGAGTTCGTAGAGGCTGCGCACCACGTCCGGGCGCGATGTCGCAAGCTGCGTCGTCACCACCACCAGATGATTGACCGGCACGACGCCGTACCGTGCGTACCACCGCGCAGCCTCTGCGGCCGGATCGGCGAACAACGGCTTGAGCGCCGGATCGCTCGAGGTCTCGCCCAGCACGGCATCGAGCTCGCCGTCCTTCAGCATCTGGATGATGGCCTTGCCCTTCGGCGCCCGTTCGGTGCGGTCGACATATTCCGCAACATGCGGGTCCTCGAAGGTGACCCAGTCGATCCGGTCGAGGTTGACGCCATGATCGTTGGCAAGGATGCCGCGCATCCATGCGCCCGTCGTGGTCGTGAACGAGCGGATGCCGACCCGTTTGCCTTCGAGATCGGCGGGCGTGAGCGTGCCGCGGTCGGCGCGATAGAGCGCATGGCCATGCTGGAAGCGGCCGACCATCGCGGCGGGCAACAGCACCAGCGGCTTGCCGTGCGCCCTCGCCATCAGATAGGTCACCACCGCCATCTCGCGGACGTCGAACGCTTGCTCGCGCACCATCGGCTTGAACGCAGCGTTGGTCGGCGTGAACTCGGTGAAATCGAGATCGAACAGCTCCGAGCGCAGCTCGCCGCTCTTCACCGCCTGGACGTGCGGATGATTGCCAAGCACCGTGCGCAGCCGAAGTTTCTCCATGGCGACGAACTCCGCGGGGTCAGGTCAGCGCGCGCCCTGGATTCACGCTTGCGGCCTTGCGCGGCACAGGCGCTGGTTGATCGAGCGGCGCAGCTTGCAGGGCGGCAACCGTCGCGCGCACCAGCTCCTCGATGGCATGGCCGGCATCGGTGCCGTCGGCGCTGCCGCGCGACAGGCGCGAGACGCGCTCCGGCGTCACCAGCGTGTAGTAGAGCGCGCCGAGCAGGAAGTGACCGCGCCAGACCAGATCGGTGCGCGGAATATGCGGCAGGCTTTCATGGATCGCGTCGATGAAGGCATGGCTGGTGTCGTCGAAGGTCTGCGCGATGATCTTGCGCACGACTTCGTTGCCCTCGGCCGACATGATCGCGCGCAATCGCGTGAACCGCGTCCCGCCGCCGGCAAGATCGCTGCCCGAGGTGAAGGCCGGCAGCACGTAAGCGCGCACGATCGCCTCCAGCCGGTCCTGCAGATCGCGGACCCGCCGCGCCGCCGCCAACAGCTCGGAGCGCCGCCGGTTCATCGGGCCGCAATGCCGCCGATAGATCTCCAGCAGCAGGCCGTCCTTGGTCTTGAAGTGATAGGTCACGCTGCCGGGATTGGCGCCGGCGGCCTGTGCGATGTCGCGCACCGAGACGGCGTTGAAGCCGTAGGTCGAGAACAATTCCTCCGCCGCGGCGAGGATCGCCTCGCGCATGTTCGGCTTGCGGGTGCTGGCGACCTTGGCATCGGCCTTCACGCCGGACTTGGCAGGTTTACGGACCATATTTGTACTATCGTCCAAATATTCAGGTCGCGTCAACAACGCGGCCGCGAGCCCCGTTCAAGACAGTCTGACGTCGGGCTCGGCACGGCCGCGCGCCGCGGCGTTGAGCAGAAAGGTTTGGCCGTGGCCGGGATCGGCCGCGCGCTGGGCCTCGTCCATGTCCTGCCAGGCCGAGGTGACCAGCACGCGCGCGAAATCGCGGCCGACAAAGGCCGGGCAGCTCGACTGCTTCGCCGGCACCTTCAGCGAGCGCAGGTGCCGACCGCTGGGGTCGTAGACATCGACGCAGCCGCCGCCCCAGCGCGCGTTCCAGATCATCCCGTCGGCATCGACGATCGCGCCGTCGAGCCCGCCGGTGCCTTGATGTCTGATCAGGTCGACAGGCTCGCCGGTCGGCAATCCCGTCGATGGATCGAGCGGGACGCGATGCAGCACATTGGTCGCGGTATCGGCGAAATAGCCGACGTCGCCTGCGGGCGAGAAGCAGATCGCATTGGGGATCGTGATCCCGGGATAGAGCCGCGTGACGCGGCCGTGATGCAGCGCATAGATCGCACCGGCACCATGCTCGGCTTGACGCCCCATTGTGCCGAGCCAGAAGGTGCCCGACGGATGCACGCGCGCATCATTGGAGCGCGTCACCGGATTGTCGGCTTCGAGTGCGACGAACAGCTCCAGGCAACCGCTGGCGACCTGCCGGACGTAAAGCCCATCCTCGGTGAGGATCAGCTGCCGCTCGCCGTCGATCCGCGCCAATGCGCTCGCCATCTTCGGCAGCTCGTGAATCACGGTGCGGCCGCCTGCAAAACGATGCTCGAACAGGCGACGCTCGCGGATGTCGAACCACCAGGCGGTATCGGTCGCCGCGTCATAGGTCGGACCCTCGCCGAGATGACAGCGCTCGGCGGACAGCACGGATGTCGGCACCTGTTCGATCAGCGGCTCGGCGGCACGGTCGGTCATGGCGTCACTCACATGGTCGAAAATCGATAAATTGCAGTTCGCCGATAGATCTGCCCGGGATCGAGCCGCGCCGACGGGAAGTCGGGCCGGTTCGGCGTATCCGGCCAGGCGTGCGGCTCGAGACAGAGCGCGTCGGATTGGCGATAGAGCCGATCGCTCTTGCCGGCGCTCGAGCCGTCGAGGAAATTGCCGGAATAGAACTGCAGCCCCGGCTGATCGGTGAACAGCTCCATCACGCGGCCGCTGAGCGGCGCCTCGAGGCGCGCGGCGAAGCGAAGGCCTGTCCCGGAGGCCAGACAGAAATTGTGGTCGTAGCCGCGCCCGAGCCGCAGCTGCTCGTCATTCATCCTGATCCGCGCACCGATCGCGGTGGGCTCGCGGAAGTCGAACGGCGTGCCGTCAACCGGCCGCGGCGGCCCCGATAGCGGGATCGCGGTGGCGTCGACCGCGAGGAAATGGTCTGACGCGATCGTCAGCCTATGATCGAGGATCTGCGTGCCCGAGCGTGCGCTGTCGAGATTGAAGAAGCTGTGATTGGTGAGATTGACGTAGGTTGGCCGGTCGGTGGTCGCCTCGTAGGTGACCGCGAGTTCCATCGGGGCGCGCACGCGATAGGTCACGCGGGTCTGAAGATTGCCCGGATAGCCCTCTTCGCCATGCGGGCTTTCGCGCTCCAGCACCAGCGCCGGACCCGGTTGATCGGATAGTTCGGCGATCCGCCACAGCTTGCGATCAAAGCCCTGCAGGCCACCATGCAGCGCGTTGGGGCCGTTGTTGGCGTCGAGTTTCACCGTCTCGCCATCGAGCATGAAGCGCGCGCCGGCGATCCGGTTGGCGTAGCGCCCGATGGTCGCGCCGAAGAATTTGCGCTGCGCGAGATAGCCGTCGAACTCGTCGTGACCCAGCACGACGTCGTCGCAATGCCCGCCGCGATCGGGCACGAGCAGCGTTTGCAGCGTGGCGCCGAAGGGAAGGATGCTGGCCTCGAAGCCGTGTTCGCCGCGCAGCGTCACGCGCTCGACCACGGTGCCGTCGGGCAATTTGCCGAAGGGCGCGCAAGCAAAGTTGGCTGATGTCATTGTCAGTCCCCGAACGCCTCGACAAGGCGCCGTCGCCCCAGCATGAAGCTATCGGCGACGAGCCGCAAGGGCGCGAGGTCGACGTCGGATTTTCCGTCCGACGTCAGCGCAACGAAGCGGCGGTACAGCGCGGGATATTCCTCATCCGTGGCATCGACCACCAACCTGTTGCCGTCGCGCAGCTGCCGTCCGCCTTTCGACAGCGTCACAGGCCCGGCCTCGGTCTCGCACAGGATGTCCCAGCTCGGCGGCCCAGTCTGGCGAAAATCGAACTCGGCGTGGATCGGCAGGCCGTTTTCATCGGACAGTTCGATTGCTGCGGCAATCGGCGCCTCCCGGTTGGAAGGAACGTCCAACATCGCGCTCCTGACAAAGACTGGACACGGCAGGATCTCAGTCAGGATCGACAGCGCGTTGATGCCGGGATCGAACACGCCGAAGCCACCGGCCTCGAAGATCCAGGCTTGGCCTGGATGCCAGACGCGGACGTCTTGCTTCCAGATGATGGTCACCTTGTTGATCGTGCGGCCGGCGAGCAGTTTCCGCGCCGGTCCAACCGCGGGTGCGTAGCGCGAATGCCATGTCGCAAACAATGTCCGGCCCGCCTCGGCCGCGGCCGCGATCAACGGCGTGAGTTCGCTTAACGTGGCGCCCGGCGGCTTCTCCAGCAGCACGTGCTTGCCAGCAGCAAGCGCAGCGGCGGCCTGCGCGTGACGCGCCTGCGGCGGTGTGCACAGCGCAACCGCATCGATCTCCGGCCCGTCGCGCAACAACTCCTGCAAGTCGCGGAAATGCGGCAGGCCGGACGGGGCCTTGGCGGGATCGGCCACCGCGACGAGTGCGGCGCCGGATGTCTTCGCGATCGCAGGCACGTGTTGCCGGCACGCGATCTCCCCGAAACCGACGATGGCGATGCGAAGCAGATCGCTCATGGCCGTCCTCGCGTTGCTGCCCGCCGGGACGGCCGATGCCGCCAGGCAAGGTCATAGGCCAGCACCGGATACCAACGGCATGATCCGGCATTGGTTGCAAAGGCGCAGCTCCACGACGCCTTGTTGTGCGCCGCACGGCAGGGGCATCGGTCCTGATCCATCACAACCGATGCTCCAGACTGTTGTTTTTGACGGGTTTTCTTCACGCGAACCGGTCACCACGCCATTCGAAACCGCGCTAGCGCGCGGCCTCGAATCCGCCGAGCACCGCCGCCAGGTTGGCACCGAGGATGTCGGAGAGATAGCCGCCCTCCTGCACCAGCACGGTCGGCAGGCCGAAACGGGCGAGCGCCTCGCCGATCCGGCGGAAGCCGTCGGTGGTGACGGCGAGGCCCGCGAGCGGGTCCTTCTCGGAGGCGTCGAGGCCGAGCGCGACCACGAGCGCGGTCGGCGCGAAGGAACGGATCGCCTTCTCGGCCGCCGCGAGCGCCTTGATGTAATCGTCGTCGCCGGTGCCCTTGGCGAGGGGAATGTTGAGATTGGTGCCAAGGCCGGCCCCCGCGCCGCGCTCATGCGCATAGCCCCAGACGAACGGGTAGAAGAACGACGGATCGGCGTGGATCGAGACAGTGAAGACGTCCGGCCGCTCGTAGAAGATGCCCTGCGTGCCGTTGCCGTGATGCACGTCGACATCGAGGATCGCGACGCGCTCGTGCTTCTGGCGCAGATGCTCGGCCGCGATCGCGCTGTTGTTGAGGAAGCAGAAGCCGCCGGCGAGATCGCGATAGGCGTGGTGACCGGGCGGACGGCACAGCGCGTAGACGGCGTCCTCGTCGTCGAGCACCATCTGCGCCGCGGTGACCGCGACGTCGCTCGAGGCGCAGGCGCCGGCCCAGGTGCCGGGTCCGATCGGAGCCGCGGTGTCGACCGTATGCCAGCCGAGCTTGCCGACGATGTGGGTGGGATAGGTGCCGGCGTTGCGCACCGGATGCATGTTCGCGATCATCTCCGGCCCGGCATTGCCGAGCGCCGACCATTCGTCCCAGGCATCGGCGAGAAAGCTCAGATATTCCGGACTGTGCACCCGCGCCCGCGGGCCCTGCCCGAATTTGGTCGGCTCGATCAGCGTGTGCTTGCCGGCCTTCAGGCCCGCCAGCAGGCGGTCGGCGCGCTCGGGCTGCTCGGTGGTGCGCTGGACCACACCGCGGACCAGGAAGAATTGCGGATCATGGCTGCGGTGCAGATCACTGTAGACGGCCTTCACGGGATACTCCTGTTCGGTGAGCAGTTGAGCTGAGCCTTCGCTGGCGAGTTGTACAGTACCAGCGGCGGCGATGATCTGAAACAGCGCGCGATTTCATGCTATGTCCGCAGGCAGCGCAATGATTCAAACACGCAGGAGACGAATCCCGGCCATGGCGGGAAGCAAGGCGGAGACGGAGGATACGACAGCGGGGCGGCGCGGCCGGCCGCGCTCTGCCGCGACCACGGCCGCGATCCTGCACAGCGCCTATGCGCTGATGGCGACCACCGGCCTTGCCGCCACCACCATCGACGCGATCGCCAGACATTCCAACGTCTCGAAGATGACGATCTACAAATGGTGGCCGTCGCGCGAGGCCTTGCTGATCGATGCCTTCCTCGACCAGGCCTCGCGCGCGGTGCCGCTGCCTGAAGCGGGCCATCCGGTGGCCCGCATCCGCCGCCACGTCGCGACCTATGTCGAGGCGTTGCAGGGCGAGTTCGGGCGGGTGCAGCTCGCGGTGATCTCGGAATGCATCTCGCAGACCGGCACGGCGGAATTGTTTTACGAGCGCTACCTCGGCCTTCGTCGCGCCAGGATGCTGGAAATCATCGCCGCCGGCCAGAAGGACGGCAGCATCGGCGCGCCGGGCGTCCCCGGCGATATCTATGACGCGATCTACGGCAGCCTGTTCTATCGCTATGTCTTCGGCATCAAGCCGCTGACGCCGGCCTATGCCCGTAACCTCGTCAATCTGGTGCTGCGGCCGCACGCCGAGGCGTGAATATCAAGCAGAGCGCTGCCGCTGACGGCGGAACCAGGCCCAGGTCTCGCGCGTCACGGCGCGGTAGTTGCTGCCGCGATACACGATGTGGCCGTCGACGATGGCGTTCAGCTTCGGCAACGCATGAAACGGCACCGTCGGATAGGCATGATGCTCGACATGATAGGGCATGTTCCAGGCGAACCATTTCATGATCCGGCCGGTCATCGTGGTGCGCGTGTTCTCGAACGCACTCCGCGTCCGCTCGCAACCGGTGTGCTCTGCATAAAGATACGGGCGCAAGATGAGCTGACCGGCGAGCAGCGGCACGATCCACACCCAGAGCAGGATCGCCCTGTGCAGCGCAAGCGATACCGCGAGCAACAGCAGATAACCTGCGAGATAAAGCCTTGCCTCCTGCACGATCGAGGCGCGCTTGTGCTGCGGAATCCACGGCACGATCACCTTCCCAGTGAGTGCATGCCGGAACATCAGCCGGATCCGGACCAGCACCTGCAACAGTCCCGAATAGGCGATCGCGAGCTGGGTGTCCGACACAGGCTTGGGACCGACGATCAGCTCGGGGTCCTTCTCCGGATCCTGGGTGTAGCGATGATGGTCCCAGTGAAACAGGCAGTAATATTGGTAAGGCAATCCGATCATGAAGGCGGACAGGTTGCCAACCACAAGATTGAGCGCGTGGCTGCGGAACGCCGTCTTGTGCGCGGTCTCGTGCACCACCATGAACAGGAACGCGACGAAATAGCCCTGGATGGCAATCAGCGGCACCGCCCACACGAGACCATAGCGCGACGAGATCAAGGAGATCAACGCGCCGACAACAGCGATCATCCCGTAATGGCTGGCCGCACGCACCGCGCCGGCAAGGTTCGACTTGGTCGACAGGTCGCGCAAGGTCAGCGGGCTGAGCGGCTTCAGGCGGGGTCCGGCATCACTGGTCTCTGCGGTGCTCATGGTCGTCTCACCTGTCAGCGTTGCAAGAGCGCCGAGATTTCGGCGTTGATGAAGGCGCGGTCTTCGGCGTTGTTGACGGGATTGCCGGCGCGGTGCCCGTGGATCGAGCGGATCGGATGCAGCGCCGCGGAGCGGGCATTGACCAGGCGGCCGAGTTCGTCCTCGTTGTCGCGCGGATCGAAGTAGCGGTCGGTACGGCCGGGCATCAGCAGCACATGCGCCTTGATCGCCGCCATTGCGCGGTCGAAGTCACCGCCGAATTCGTCGCAGCGGCTGATATCGCCGGCCTGCCAGATCGCAATCTGCGCCAGCAGATTGTTCGCATCGCGCCGCGCGAAGGCCCCGTCCCAGGATCCCGCGAGGTAGTCTTCCAGCGAGTTGAAGCCGGCGTCGCGCCAGGATTCCTCGCGAAAAAACTCGTGCGACATCGCCCAGCCGGCATAGACGCGCCCCATCGCGCGAAGGCCCATTGTCGGCTTGGTGACGAAGTATCCATCCCGATAAGCGGGATCGGCGGTCAGCGCGGCCTTCACGCCTTCGAGGAAGACATGATTGTAAGGCGAGCACCGCGCGCTGCCGCAGACCACCGCTGCGCGCTCCACCATGTCAGGATAGCGCGCGGCCCAGTGATAGGCCTGCATGCCGCCCATCGACCAGCCGTAGACCAGCGCGAGCTTGGTCACGCCGAACCGCTCGACCAGCAGCCGGCGCTGGATGGCGACGGCGTCATGATAGGTGAAGGCTGGGAACGGTGCGCCGCCGAGCAGCTCGCTCGAATTCGACGGCGAGGATGACAGGCCGTTGCCGAACAGGTTCGCGATGATGATGAAGTAGCGCTCGGGATCGAGCGCCCCGCCCGGCCGCACCAGCCATTCGATGTCGTAATGCTGTGCCGCGAACGACGTAGGATAGAGAATGACGTTGTCCTTGGCCGCATTCAGCGTGCCGTAGGTCTTGTAGGCGAGCGCAAGCTGCGGAAACACCGCGCCGCCCTGCAAGGTCACCTCGCCTGCCTCGAACACCTCATAGTCGCGTGACGTGGTCATGCGCATTCGACCTCGAACAGCAGGCGCGGCGCTGCGCGCTCAATAACTGTACTTATAGTACACTAATTGGGAACCGAAGCAAGAGCGGCGAAGGTGGCATCGCACCGGGCCGATCCATTCAAAATCGGTATCGATCAATACCCGTTTCGGCTTGGACCCATTGCCGTCATCTCTCTAGGACAGACCCCGAGGAAATCTTAAGGAGGCGCGAATGAGCGCAATTGTGTCCGCCACGGACGCGCGGCGATCCCGCGTCCGGCTGTTGATCGTGACGATGCTGTTTCTCGTCACCACCGTGAACTATGCCGACCGCGCCACGCTCTCGATCGCCGGCCCTGCCCTCTCCAAGGAACTGCATCTCGACCCCGTCGCGATGGGTTACGTGTTCTCGGCGTTCGGATGGTCCTATGTGATCGCGCAGGTGCCGTGCGGCTGGCTGCTCGACCGCTACGGTTCCAAATGGGTCTATGCGATCAGCATCATCGTCTGGTCGATCTTCACCGCGATGCAGGGTCTGACCGGGTTCCTCTCCGCGGGCGCGGCCGTGGCCCTGCTGTTCGGGCTGCGCTTCCTGGTCGGCTTCGCCGAAGCGCCATCGTTCCCGGCCAATGCCCGCATCGTCGCGGCCTGGTTCCCCGGCAATGAGCGCGGCACCGCATCGGCGTTCTTCAACTCCGGACAGTATTTCGCGACCGTGATCTTCGCGCCGCTGATGGGCTGGATCGCGCACGAATACGGCTGGCGCCACGTGTTCTACGTGATGGGCGGGCTCGGCATCATCATGGGCATCGCCTGGATCAAGACGATCTACGAGCCGAAGGACCATCCCGGGATCAACGAGGCCGAATTCGACTACATCAAGCGGGGCGGCGCGCTGGTCGACATGGATGCGGCGAAGGCCGGCAAGACGCAGGACAGCGGCCCGAGCTGGGGCCATATCCGCCAGCTGCTGGCCAACCGCATGATGCTCGGCGTCTATATCGGCCAGTACTGCATCAACACGCTGACCTACTTCTTCCTGACCTGGTTCCCGGTCTATCTGGTGAAGGAACGCGGGCTCTCGATCCTGCAGGCCGGTTTCGTCGCGACGTTGCCGGCGCTGTGCGGCTTCGTCGGCGGCGTGCTCGGCGGCGTGATCTCGGACTACCTTCTGCGCCGCACCGGCTCGCTGACCATGGCGCGCAAGATCCCGATCGTCGGCGGCATGCTGCTCTCGATGGTGATCGTCGCCTGCAACTACGTCGACAGCCAGGCGCTGGTGGTCGGCTTCATGGCGCTCGCCTTCTTCGGCAAGGGCATCGGCGCGCTCGGCTGGGCCGTCGTCTCCGACACCTCGCCGAAGGAAGCCGGCGGCGTCTCCGGCGGCTTGTTCAATACCTTCGGCAATCTGTCCTCGATCACCACGCCGATCATCATCGGCTACATCCTCGCCGCCACCGGCTCGTTCAACGGCGCGCTGGTATTCGTCGGCGCCAACGCGCTGGTCGCGGCGATCGCCTATCTGTTCATCGTCGGCGAGATCAAGCGGGTGCAGCTGAAGGCGGCCTGAGCGGGCCGCCGACGTCTATCGCCCGTCATTGCGAGGAGCGACAGCGACGAAGCAATCCATGGCTCCGCATATGCCGCGCGATGGATTGCTTCGCTTCGCTCGCAAAGACGGGGATGGAGTTGGGCACAAACCCAAAACGGCGGCTTCGGCCGCCGCCTTTGTCTTCTTGTTTGTCTTCTTGGCCAGTGGGAGGCATCGATGCTAGAATGTACAAATCCTCGCGCGATCCATTCCAGGCTAGCATCGATGTTCGACCTGAACCAGCTCCGCTGTTTCGTCACGGTGGCCGAGGAATTGCACTTCGGCCGCGCCGCGGCGCGGCTCAACATGACACAGCCGCCGCTGAGTCGGCAGATCCAGGTGCTCGAGCACATCATCGACGCGCCGCTGCTGGAGCGCACCAGCCGTTCGGTGCGGCTGACCCCGGCGGGGCGCAGCTTCCTGCCCGAGGCGCGGCGCATCCTCAAGCTCGCTGAATCCGCTGCGCAAGTCGCTCGCCGCATCGCGCTCGGCAAGACCGGCTCGCTCAAGATCGGCTTCACGGCCGCCGCTGCCTACGGCTTCCTGCCCGATCTGATCGCGGCCGCCCGTTCCCGCCTGCCCGAAGTCGATTTTTCCCTGAAGGAGATGGTGTCCGGCGACCAGTTCGAGGCGCTCACCACAGGCCAGATCGATGCCGGCCTGCTGCGCCCGCCGATCGCGCGGCCGGAATTCGCCAGCCGGCGCGTTGTGGCCGAGCCGCTGCTCGCCGCGATCCCGAAGAAGCATCCGCTGGCTGCGGCCGAGACCGTCAGCATCAAGGATTTCGACGACCAGCCCTTCGTGATGTATTCGCCCTATGAGGCGCGCTACTTCCACGATCTGCTGGTGTCGCTGTTCACGCGCGCCGACGTGCTGCCGCGCTATATGCAGCATCTCAGCCAGATCCACTCGATCCTCGCGATGGTGCGCGCCGGGCTCGGCATCGCGATCGTGCCGGAGGCCGCCGCCAGCCTGAAGATCGCGGACGTCAAGTTGAAGCCACTGAAGCTGCGCACGCCGGTGCCGGTCGAGCTGTTCATGGTGTGGCGGCGCGATCACGAGAACCAGTTGCTGCCGTCCTTGATCGAGATCGCAACCGAAATCGCCGCGCCGCATCTGCGCGGCGATTGATGCAGATTGTGCATCGCTCGATACCGCGTTTGGCTTGGACGCGCATCGAAGCATTCCCTAAGAATTCGGCCATGGACGCGCGCTGCTCGCGCATCCCTGATCCCAACATCATTCAAGGAGTGGCGCCATGAGCAAGATGACCCCTCAGGAAATGGCCGCGAGAATCGGTGGCGGCCTCCTGTCGTTTCCCGTGACCCCGTTCAAGCCGGACTATTCGTTCGACGAGGTGACCTATCGCGCCAACATGGACTGGCTGTGCGGCTATGACGTCGCCGGCCTGTTCGCCGCCGGGGGCACCGGCGAGTTCTTCTCGCTGACGCCGTCTGAAGTTCCGCACGTCGTGAAGATCGCGGTCGAAGAGACCAAGGGCCGCGTTCCCGTGCTGGCCGGCACCGGCTACGGCACCGCAATCGCGCGCGAGATCGCGGTTGGCGCCGAAAAGGCCGGCGCCGATGGCCTCTTGCTGCTGCCGCCCTATCTCACCCATGCCGAGCAGGACGGCCTCGCCGCCCATGTCGAGGCGGTGTGTTCGTCGGT
Source organism: Bradyrhizobium sp. B124 (assembly GCF_038967635.1). NCBI lineage: Bacteria > Pseudomonadati > Pseudomonadota > Alphaproteobacteria > Hyphomicrobiales > Nitrobacteraceae > Bradyrhizobium > Bradyrhizobium sp. B124. Next base: position 4,008,706 of record NZ_CP152413.1, read on the forward strand.
CAAGATCGGCGTCATCGTCTACAACCGCGACAATGCGATCCTGCAGCCCGATACGCTGGCGCGCCTCTGCGAGCGCTGCCCGAACCTCGTCGGCTACAAGGACGGCATCGGCGACATCGAGCTGATGACCCGCGTCTACACCAGGCTCGGCGACCGCCTGACCTATATCGGCGGCCTGCCGACGGCAGAGACCTTCGCGCTGCCCTATCTCGACATGGGCGTGACCACCTATTCGTCGGCGGTGTTCAACTTCGTGCCGGAATTCGCGATCAGGTTCTACGCGGCAGTACGCCGGCGCGATCATCAGACCATCCATGCAGGCTTGAAGGATTTCATCCTGCCGCTGATCGCGATACGCAACCGCAAGAAGGGCTATGCGGTCTCGATCATCAAGGCCGGCATGAAGGTGATCGGCCGCCATTCCGGCCCGGTGCGGCCGCCGCTCACCGATCTCACCGAGCAGGAGATCGCCGAGCTCGCGGCGCTGGTGGCTAAGCTGCCGCAGGCCGCGACCCAGCAGGCGGCGGAATAAGCCGGACGGCCAACGACCAAGGGAGGAGCAGATGATTCAGGACACGATCCGCACCGGCTTTGCCGGCGCCCCCGTCGTCACGGCGATGGAGGTGATCCCGGTCGCCGGCCGCGACGGCATGCTCCTCAATCTGAGCGGCGCACATGCGCCGTTCTTCACCCGCAACCTCGTGGTCCTCACCGACAATTCCGGCCACACCGGCGTCGGCGAGGTGCCGGGCGGCGAGAAGATCCGCAAGACGCTCGAGGACGCCCGCGACCTCGTCGTCGGCCAGACCATCGGCGCCTGCAACAACATCCTGGCGTCGATGCGCCGGACCTTCGCCGACCGCGACGCCGGCGGCCGCGGCAAGCAGACTTTCGACCTGCGCGTTACCATCCATGCAGTTACCGCGGTGGAATCCGCGCTGCTCGATCTGCTCGGCCAGCATCTCAATCTTCCGGTCGCAGCGCTGCTCGGCGAAGGCCAGCAGCGCACGAGCGTCGAGACCCTCGGCTATCTCTTCTTCGTCGGCGACCGCAGGAAGACCAGCCTTCCTTACGTCGAGGGTGAGACCGGCAAGGCGGACTGGTTCAACCTGCGCCATCAGGCAGCGATGACGCCGGAGGCGATCGTGCGCCTCGCCGAGGCGACGCAGGCGCATTACGGCTTTGCCGATTTCAAGCTCAAGGGCGGCGTGCTCAAGGGCGAAGAAGAGATCGAGGCCGTCACCGCGATCGCCAAGCGCTTTCCGAAGGCCCGCGTCACGCTCGATCCGAATGGCGCCTGGTCGCTCGACGAGGCGATCCGGCTTTGCAGCAACATGCATGGCGTGCTCGCCTATGCCGAGGACCCCTGCGGCGCGGAGGCCGGCTTCTCCGGCCGCGAGATCATGGCCGAGTTCCGCCGCGCCACGGGGCTACCGACCGCGACCAACATGATCGCGACCGACTGGCGCCAGCTCTCGCATGCGCTTCGGCTCGGGGCGGTCGACATTCCACTCGCCGATCCGCACTTCTGGACCATGCAGGGCTCGGTGCGGGTGGCGCAGACCTGCCGCGACAACGGCCTGACCTGGGGCTCGCACTCCAACAATCATTTCGACATTTCGCTCGCGATGTTCACCCATGTCGGCGCCGCGGCGCCCGGCAAGGTGACCGCGATCGACACTCACTGGATCTGGCAGGACGGCCAGGCGTTGACCAAGGAGCCGCTGCAGATCAAGGGCGGCAAGATCGCGATCCCGGATCGGCCGGGCCTCGGCATCGAGCTCGATCGCGCTGCCATCGAGGCGGCGAACGCGCTATACAAGCAGCATGGCCTCGGCGCCCGCGACGATGCGCTGGCCATGCAGTTCCTGATCCCCGGCTGGACCTTCGACGACAAGCGTCCCTGCCTCGTGCGCTAACAAGAAAGGTTGGAAACATGACCGCTCACCAGAAGAACTTCATCGCCGGCGAATGGGTCGACGGAACGGGCATTACGCAGGACATCAACCCCTCCAACACGGCCGACGTGGTCGGCGAATACGCCAAGGCCGACAAGGCGCAGACCGAAAAGGCGATCGCCGCCGCGAAGGCCGCCTTCCCGGCCTGGGCGCGCTCGACGCCGCAGGAGCGCTTTGACGCACTGACCAAAGTCTCCGTCGAAATCCTCGCCCGCAAGGAAGAGCTGGGCCGCCTGCTGGCGCGCGAGGAAGGCAAGACGCTGCCGGAAGGCATCGGCGAGGTGGCGCGCGCCGGGCAGATCTTTGCGTTCTTCGCCGGCGAGGCGCTGCGGCTGATGGGCGAGAAGGGCGCATCGGTGCGGCCCGGTCTCGATGTCGAGATCACGCGCGAGCCGGTCGGCGTCATCGGCATGATCACGCCGTGGAATTTCCCGATCGCGATCCCGGCCTGGAAGATCGCGCCCGCGCTCTGCTACGGCAATTCAGTGGTGTTCAAGCCGGCCGAGCTGGTGCCGGGCTCCGCGCACGCGCTGTCCGAGATCATCGCGCGCTCCGGTATTCCCCCCGGCGTGTTCAACCTCGTGGTCGGTTCGGGCTCGGTAGTCGGCCAGACCCTTCTCGAACATCCCGATGTCGCCGCGATCTCCTTCACCGGCTCGGTGCAGACCGGCCGCAAGATCGCGCAGGCCTGCGTGCTCTCCAATCCGATGAAGAAGTTCCAGCTCGAGATGGGCGGCAAGAACCCGCTGGTCGTGCTCGACGACGCCGACGTCAAGGTCGCGGTCGAGGTCGCCGTCAACGGCGCCTATTTCTCGACCGGCCAGCGCTGCACGGCCTCCTCGCGCCTGATCGTCACTGCGGGGATTCACGACCGCTTCGTCGCCGCGATGACCGAGCGGATGAAGGGCCTTTCGGTGGATGACGCGCTGAAGAGCGGCGTGCATGTCGGCCCTGTCGTCGACCAGAGCCAGCTCGACCAGGACCTGCGCTACATCAAGATCGGCCAGGACGAAGGCGCCCGCCTGCACTGGGGCGGCGAGTTGCTGAACCGCGAGACGCCCGGCTTCTATCTGCAGCCCGCGCTGTTCACCGAGGCGACCAACCAGATGCGGATCGCCCGTGAGGAGATTTTCGGCCCGGTCGCCTGCGTGATCCGCGCCAAGGATTACGAGGAAGCGCTGGCGATCTCCAACGACACCGAGTTCGGTCTCGCCTCGGGCATCTGCACGTCAAGCCTGAAATACGCTTCGCACTACAAGCGCAACAGCGAGGCCGGCATGGTGATGGTCAATCTGCCGACCGCCGGCGTCGATTACCACGTGCCGTTCGGCGGCCGCAAAGGCTCGAGCTACGGCGCGCGCGAACAGGGCGCCTATGCCCGCGAGTTCTACACCACGGTGAAGACGGCGTACACGTTCCCGGGTTGAGGTTCGTAGGGTGGATTAGCGTCAGCGTAATCCACCATCGGCACCGCACATCAAACATGGCGGGTTACGCCTTCGGCTAACCCGCCCTACAAACTTCCGGAGTCGTCATGGACCAGTCGATCGGCGCGCAGGAGCCCCGCTACATCAAGCTCAACGCGCGCGACAATGTCGCGATCGTCGTGAATGATTTCGGCTTGCCAGCCGGCTCGCGCTTCGCCTGCGGCCTGACGCTGCGCGCCTTCGTGCCGCAGGGCCACAAGACCGCACTAGACGACATCGCGGAGGGCGCGCCGATCATCCGCTATGGCGAGGTGATCGGCCATGCGCTGTCGCCGATCCTGGCCGGCGAATGGGTCGACGAGGCGCGCATCCGCATGCCCGACGCGCCGCCGCTCGATCAGCTCGAGATCGCAACCGCGGTGCCGTCGGCACTGCCGCCGCTCGAAGGTTTTACCTTCGAAGGCTTTCGCAATCCCGACGGCTCGGTCGGCACCAAGAACATCCTCGGCATCTCCTCCTCCGTGCAATGCGTCAAGGGCACGATGGAATACGCAGTCAAGCGCATCCGCGCCGAGCTCTTGCCGAAGTATCCCAATGTCGACGACGTCGTGCCGCTGACGCATGCCTATGGCTGCGGCGTCGCCATCACGGCGCCCGACGCCGTTGTGCCGATCCGCACCCTGCAGAACCTCGCGCTCAATCCGAATTTCGGCGGCGAGATCCTGGTCATTGGCCTCGGCTGCGAGAAGCTCGCGCCGGAGCGGCTGGTGCCGGAAGGCGTCAGCGACGCCATCGTGCGGATGCAGGACGAAGCCTTTGACGGCTTCGGCGCCATCATCGACGCCATCATGACCCAGGCCGAGGCGCGGCTGAAGGTGCTCAACGCCCGCACGCGCGAGACCTGCCCGGCCGCCGATCTCGTGATCGGCCTGCAATGCGGCGGCAGCGATGCGTTCTCCGGCGTCACCGCAAATCCTGCGGTCGGGTTCGCCGCGGACCTCTTGGTGCGGGCTGGCGCGACCGTGATGTTCTCGGAAGTGACCGAGGTGCGCGACGCAATCCAGCTTCTGACCCGCCGCGCCGTCAACGAGGATGTCGGCCGCGCGCTGATCCGCGAGATGGCCTGGTATGACGCCTATCTGGCCCGCGGCGGCGCCGACCGCAGCGCCAACACGACGCCGGGCAACAAGAAGGGCGGGCTCGCCAACATCGTCGAGAAATCCCTGGGCTCGATCGTGAAATCCGGCTCCGGCCCGATCGCGGGCGTGCTGTCGCCGGGCGAGAAGGCGCGGCAGAAGGGCATGCTGTTCGCCGCGACACCGGCCAGCGACTTCATCTGCGGCACGTTGCAGCTCGCCTCCGGCATGACTTTGCAGGTGTTCACGACAGGCCGCGGCACGCCCTATGGCCTTGCCGCAGCCCCCGTCATCAAGGTCGCGACCCGCAGCGAGCTGGCGCGGCGCTGGAAGGACCTGATCGATTTCGATGCCGGCTGCATCGCGACCGGCGAGAAGACGATCGAGGAAACCGGCTGGGACCTGTTCCGCCTGATCCTCGACGTCGCGAGCGGCCGGACCAAGCCGTGGTCGGACCGCTGGGGCATTCATAACGATCTGACGCTGTTCAACCCGGCGCCGGTCACCTAGCAGCAGCGCAGGCCAACCTGCATATGGAAAGTCCGCCGTGACGAGGTCAGCGGCGGACGATCTCGTGGCCTTGGTCAGGATCAGTCGTCGTCGTGATGAATGACGGTCTTGCTGCGATTGCCGAACTCGTCCTGCTTCTTGATCACCGTGGTCCGATCACTGCGCGGCTCACGCTCCCTGATCACCGTGGTGCGGTCACGATCCCGGTCGCGATATTCATGCGACTCGCCGACCGTGACGCCGGCGCCGACGGGACCGGCACGAACACCGATTTCATCGGCGAATGCGGGCGAAGCGATCGCGGTCACCATGGCAGCGGCAAACAGATACTTTCTCATGACGTCTCTCCTCCTCGAGTGGCAATGTGGAGGAGGAACGTCGGGTGCGACAAACCGTTCCTATGTCGCACCTGCTGCAGAGGCTCCCGCGCGAATGCGGAACATCGCGCAGGGAACCTCGCTGAACAGGCATTCACCTGTGTGGCGAAATGCTAATGTTCCACGCGTTGAATAGCCTGATTTGATGGCCCACGTCCCCATCAACAGGAGGACGTTCCATGAAACAATCGCAGCACTTCCTCGACAATGCGGAGAATTGCGCGCAGCTTGCCGAGCGCGCCGACGACGAGCCGACCTACAATCGCTTCAAGCGCATGGAGGCGGCCTGGCGCGCGCTGGCCAAGGAGCAGGATTGGCTCGACGGCGAAACCTCGTCGTCGGAAACCGCAGCCGCAGCTCCGTCGGAAACCGCAGCCCGAATTTGAGCCAGCCCAGGTCTGGAAATCCAAGGTCTGGAAATCCCATGTCTGGAAATGGCCCGCGCGCGACAAATGAGATGTCGCCGCGGGCCGCTTCCTACTCGGCGCTGCGCTGCCGCTGCCAGCGCAGCAGATAGGCCTGCAGCCGCCAGATGATCGCGGACAGCACGACACCGACCAGCATCAAGACCACGACCGCGACCATCATGCCCGAGGCCTCGCCGCGCGCCTCGGACTCGATGATGAGCCGGCCGATGCCACGCTCGGCGCCGATGAACTCGCCGACGATCACGCCGATCAGCGCGAAGGAGATCGCCGGCGTCAGGGAAGCGAACACCCAGGCCATGGTCGAGGGGATCACCACGGTGCGGGTGATCTGCCACTCGCTGGCGCCAAGCAGCCGCGCCGCGTTGGTGAAACCCTCGTCGATCGAACGCGCGCCCTCGAAAGTGTTGAAGAACACCAGGAACACCACGACGATCCAGGAGGTGACGATCTTCGACATGTCGCCGATCCCGAACGCCAGCACGATGATCGGCGCCAGCGCGATCCGCGGGATCGAATTCACCGCGGTGATGAACGGCTGGAAGATCGCGCTGAGCCGATCGGAGCGCCCGAGGATCAGCCCGGCGGCGAAGCCAGAGACCACGCCGGTGACGAAGCCGAAGAAGGTGTTCTTCAGCGTGATCGCCGTCGCGGCCCAGAGATTGTTCTCGTTGCGCGCCAAGCATTTTGCGAACTCGCCGTTGAACCAGCCGTTGAAGACGCCGAGCTTGGTCGTCAGGCAGCTCTGGATCAGGAAGTTGTCGAAGATCATCGACGGCTTCGAGATGAAGTACGGATCGAGCAGGTCGGGCACCAGCCACGGCAGCTTGGTGCGCAGATCGTAGCCCCATTGCCACACCGACAGCACGACGGCGCAGATCAGGACCTGCCAGCCGATCGTGCTGAGCATGCCGTATCGCCTCATGCGCTGCGGCCCTTGACGAATTCCTCACCGAGCGAGTGCCAGATGTGCTGGAACAGCTCGGCATAGCGCGGAGTCTCACGCACCTTCACCGCATCACGCGGGCGCGCGAAGTCGACTGCGAACATGTCCTTGATGCGGCCCGGCCGCGCCGAGAACAGGATGATGCGATCGGCCAAGGTCAGCGCCTCGCCGAGATCGTGGGTCACGAACAGCACGGTCTGCTGCTCGCGCTCCCAGATCCGAAGCAGCACCTCGTGCATGTCGATCTTGGTGTGAGTGTCGAGCGCGCCGAACGGCTCGTCCATCAGCAGGATCTGCGGCTCGACGATCAACGTCCGCATCAGCGCCGCGCGCTGCCGCATGCCGCCCGACAGCGCCGACGGATAGGCGCTCTCGAATCCCTTCAAGCCTGCCTGCGCGACACATTGCGCGATGCGCTCTTTCCGCTCCTGAGCCGGTACGCCTGATAGTTCCAGCCCATAGCCGATGTTGTCGCCGACGGTCCGCCAGGGAAACAGCGTGTCGCGCTGGAAGACGTAGCCGACATTCGGCGTCGCCTTGCCGGGAATGACGCGCTTGCCGTCGATCAGGATCTCGCCGCCGGTGGGGCGGATCAGCGAGGCGATCATGTTGAGCACCGTGCTCTTGCCGGAGCCCGACGGCCCAAGCAGCGCGACGAACTCGCCGCGGCGGACGTCGAAAGAGACATCGCGCACCGCCTCGATCGTGGTCTTCGCAAGCTGGAACGACTTGCTCAGGCCCTTGACCTCGACGCGGCGGTCGGCCGAGGCGCGCGGCGACAGGGTTGCGCTTGTCTCGAGCGCACTCAACCCGGATAGGCCTTTCGCGCCGCGTCAATGAGAGTGGAGTTGACCACCTCGGCGATCTTGAGCGGCTTGATGCCGGTCATCTCGCGGAACCAGACCTTTTCGCCGCGCGCGAAGCTCGCCGCGTCGACAATACCCTCATAGTCCGCGACCTTCTGGATCGCTGATATCTCCAGCAGATTGGCATCGCGCGAGGTGCTGCCGACATAGGGCTCGATGGCATCATAGACCTCGGCCGCCTTGTGCGTCTTGATCCATTGCGATGCGCGCCATAGCGCGGTGACATAGGCCTGCATCTTGGCCGGATCCTTGTCGATGGTGGCCTGCAGCGTGAAATGCGCTGTTACCGGTACCTTGCCGCCGATATGCTTGTTCCAGATCGCCTCGTCGGTGCCGTCGAACAGCAATTCGCCCCAGCCCTGCTGCTGCGCCTCGTTCAACAGCGACAGCGAAGAGACCAGGATGTCGACCTGCTTCGATTTCAGCGACCCCAGCATGGTGTCGACATTGCCGGTGCCGATCCAGGTCACCTTGTCGTCGAGTCCCATGGTTTCCATGTAGTAGGATGCCCAGACATGGTTGGTGCCGCCAAGCGAGGAGACCGAGACGATCGGCTTGCGGCCGTCGGGCCGTTTCCACTGCGTGAAGGCCTCCAGCGAATTGATGCCCTGGTCCTTCAGATCCTTGCGCAGGATGAACATCACCGAGTTCGACCGTGTGTCGACCGGCAGCAGCACACGCGCGGCGCGGCCGTGATTGGTCAGCTGCATCGGATGGGTGACGTCGCCGATCCCGATGTCGCCCTGCGACGAGGCGATGATCTCGCGGGTCTTCACGCCGCTGCCGCCCTGCACCAGCTTGCAGTCGAGCCCGGCTTCCTTGAAGTAGCCGATGCGGTCCGCAACGAATTGCGTCTGATAGACCGGCACCGCGACCGGATAGATCGCGCGGCCGGTGGCCGCCTGCGCCCATCCACGCCCGGTCGCCAGCGCCGCACCGCCCGCGGCGATCACCGTCAGTGCCGATCGCCTTGAAAGGTGGGGCGTGGTGAGGCGCGCCATCACGCGTGCTCCTTCGCCGAGATCTTGTCGAGCGCGACGAGCACGGCGTCGCCCATCTGGGCGGTCGACAGCTTCTTCGCCCCGGCCTCGGCGATATCGGCGGTGCGCGCGCCGGAGGCGAGCGCGGCGTGCACCGCCTGCTCCAGCAGGTCGGCATCCTCAGGGCGATTCAGCGTCAGGCGCAGCAGCATCGCGACGCTGAGGATCGAGCCGAGCGGATTGGCGATGCCCTTGCCCGCGATATCGGGCGCGCTGCCATGCACCGGCTCATACAGCGCCTTGCGCCGGCCGAAGCGATCCACCGGGCCGAGCGAGGCCGACGGCAACATGCCGAGCGAGCCCGAGGCCATCGCCGCGCAGTCGGACAGGATGTCGCCGAAGATGTTGCCCGTCACCATGACATCGAACTGCCGCGGCTCGCGCACGATCTGCATCGCGGCGTTGTCGACATAGAGATGGGTCAGCTCGACGTCGGAGAACTCCTCCTTGTGCAGCCTGATCACCTCCTCGCGCCAGACCACGCTGGTCTCCAGCACATTGGCCTTGTCGACCGAGCAGACCTTGTTGCGCCGGGTCCGCGCCAGCTCGAACGCCGAGCGCGCCACGCGGCGGATCTGGTTCGTCGTGTACTGCTCGGTGTTGAAGCCGCGGCGCTGGCCATCCGGTAAGGTCTCGATGCCGCGCGGCTCCCCGAAATAGATGCCGCTGGTCAATTCGCGGATGATGACGAAGTCGACACCGTCGAGCACCTCGGGCTTGAGCGGCGCGGATGCCGACAGCGCCGGGCTCGCCACGATCGGCCGCAAATTGGCGTAGAGATCGTATTTGCTGCGCATGCCCAAGAGGCTGCCGGCCTTGCGCGCCGCGGCCGGCACTTCGGTCGTTTCCGGCCCGCCGGTCGCGCCCCACAGGATGGCGTCGGCCTCGTCCATCGCCTCCGCGGTATCCTCCGGCAGCACCTTGCCGGTCGCCAGATACGGGATCAGGCCGTATTGCGCCTCGCGCAAGGTCATCGGCACGTTCCGTTTAGCCGCGAACCACTCGAGCACGCGGCGCGACTGCGCGGTGACCTCGGGACCGATGCCCTCGCCGCCGACGACGGCGACCTTGACCATGTTGGATTGCGTGCTCATGCAGATGTCCTTGAAACGGGTGTCCTTGAAGCGGGTGTGCTCTGAAAATGAATCCAGGGTCGCGCCATGCGGTCGGCAGCCTGGAAGGCGTGGATCTCGTCGTCGCGCTGCAATGTCAGCGCCACCTCGTCGAGTCCCTTCAACAGCCCTTCGCGCCGCCGCGGATCGATCTCGAAGGAATGCCGCGCGCCTGACGGCGAGACGATGGTTTGCGCCTCGAGGTCGATCGAGACCTTGCCGGCGCCCTGCGTCGCCGCGATGTCGGCGGCAAGGGAATCCACCACGGCCTTGTCGACGACGACAGGCAGGATGCCGTTCTGGAAGCAGTTGGCGAAGAAGATGTCGCCGAAGCCGGAGCCGATGACGGCGCGAATGCCGCGCTCCTGCAGCGACCACACCGCGCCCTCGCGCGACGAGCCGCAGCCGAAGTTCGGTCCGGTCACCAAAATCTCAGCATCGCGATACGGCTCGCGGTTGAGGATGAAATCCGGATTCTCCGAGCCGTCGGCCAGATAGCGCAGCGAGCCGAACGCCCATTTGCCGAGCGTGCCGCGGATCGAATTGCCGACCAGGCGCTCGATGCGGATGATCACGTCGGTATCGATATTGGCGCGCATGATCGGCGCAGCGGTCGCGGTGAGCTTGTCGAACGGTTTTGGCATCACTGGCGCCCCATCATCCTGACATCGGCGATCGCGCCGGCAATGGCTGAGGCCGCCGCACTCGCGGGGCTCGCCAGATGTGTCCGCGCGCGTGGCCCCTGCCGGCCGACGAAATTGCGGTTCGAGGTCGAGACCGAACGCTGCCCGGGCGCCACCACCTCGCCATTGGCGGCAAGGCACATCGAGCAGCCCGGCTCGCGCCACTCGAAGCCGGCGTCGATGAAGATCTTGTCGAGCCCTTCGGCGACCGCCTCGCGCTTGACGTTTTCCGAGCCCGGCACCACCCAGGCGCGGACGCCGGCGGCGACCTTGCGGCCGCGCGCGACCTCGGCCGCGGCGCGCAGATCGCTCAGCCGGCTGTTGGTGCAGGAGCCGATGAACACCCAGTCGACCGGCGTGCCGGCGATCGGCGCGCCGCCCTGCAGGCCCATATACTCGAGCGCGGTCTCGATCGCGGCGCGCCGCAAGGGATCGTCGACCGACTTCGGATCGGGAATGAGGCCATCGACGCCGACGACATGCTCGGGGCTGATGCCCCAGGTCACCTGCGGGATGATCTTTTCGACATCGATCACGACCTCGCGGTCGAACACCGCATCGGGATCGCTCGGCAATTCGCGCCATGCCTTGACCGCGAGATCCCACATCTCGCCCTGCGGCGCATAGGGACGGCCGCGCAGGAATTCGAATGTTGTCTCGTCGGGCGCCACCATGCCCATCTTGGCGCCGAGCTCGATCGAGAGGTTGCAGATCGTCAGCCGGCCTTCGATCGGCAGCGCACGGATCGCACTGCCGGCATATTCGACCGCGTAGCCGGTGCCGCCGGCGGCGCCGATATGGCCGATCAGCGCGAGGATCATGTCCTTGGCAGTGACGCCGAGCGGCAGCTTGCCCTCGAAGCGCGCGCGCATCGTCTTCGGCCGGCGCTGGATCAGCGCCTGCGTCGCCAGCACATGGGTGAGCTCGCTCGATCCGATGCCGAAAGCGAGCGCGCCGAGGCCGCCATGGGTGCAGGTGTGGCTGTCGCCGCAGACGATCGTCGCGCCCGGCAGGCTCAAGCCGAGTTCCGGCCCGATGACGTGGACGATGCCCTGGCCGGGCTGGTCGACATCGAACAGCGTGATGCCGCTCGCCGCCGTCTCGGTCCGCAGCGCGGCCAGCAATTCCATGCCGATCTTGCTGGTTCCGGCGCGGCCGGGCGCCGTGGAGAGCGCGTGGTCCGGCGTCGCAAACGTCAGTTCGGGATTGTGAACCTTGAGGCCACGGCTCTTGAGATCGAGCAGGCCGCGCGAGCCGCCGAGATCGTGCAGCAGATGGCGGTCGATATGCAGGAGGTCCGTGTCCTCGCTGAGGCGGGCAATGACATGCTGGTCCCAGATCTTCTCAAGCAAACTTCGTCCGGGCATCCGCCTTCCCCCGCTCTCTGCGTTTCCATGCGGCTTGATCTTATTGACGCCAATCTGTGCCAAAGTTGTCGTCAAGTGAAGCGGTTTTGCCCTAACATCACATATGTGATGGAGGCGCGGTCATTGACCCGCCGCGGAGACAGCCATGCCGAACGCGAATAAGACGGCCATCGTCAAATCGGCCATGCGGTCGTTTGCGGTTCTGGAGTTCTTTCGGGAAACAAAGCGGGCTGCTTCCGTGACTGAAATAGCTTCCGCGCTGGAGATGCCCCAATCGAGCACGTCCGTGTTGCTTCGCAGCCTCGTTGAATTGAACTACCTTGAATACGACCGACAGACCCGGCGCTTCATCCCCAGCTACCGGGTCAATCTGCTTGGTGATTGGATCCGCCGTTCTCCGTTCCGTGATCGAAAGCTCACCGATCTGATGGAGGAACTCTGGACCGCAACGGGCGGCGAGACCGTCATGCTTGGACAACAGGCCGGCGCCGCCGGGATGCGATATCTACACGTTGTCCCCGGCGGCAATCAGCTTCAGTTCATTGCAAATGCCGGTCAAATACGACCGATGGTTCGCACCGCGCTCGGACACGTGCTGCTGAGCCAAATGCCAAACACCAAAATTCGCGGTATCATCCGTCGCAACAACGCTGAGGAGCCGAGTCAGTCGGCGCGCGTTCGCGAAGCGGCCTTTCTCGAAGAGGTCGAGCGCATCCGCCGCCGCGGCTTTTCCGAGTCGAGCGGCCGCACGACGCCGGGCGCAAACACAATCGGCATGCTCGTTCCCCTGCCAAAGCGACGCGCGCCGCTCGCGATCGGCATCGGCGGACCAATCGAACGAATCGCGGCAAAGCGCGCGCACATCATTGAAGTTATGCAGAGCCGGCTGAAAGAACTGACAGATGTGGCGCCGTAGCCCGGATGCAGCGAAGCGCAATCCGGGGGCAGTCCCTCCGCGGAGAGATCGGCCCCGGATTTCGCTTCGCTGCATCCGGGCTACAAATGCGCGTCGAAATTCCTACGACGCCAGCGCTTCCTCCGGCATCACGGCCGACAGATGCTGGCTCTCGGCCACCGCGCGGTTGGTGATGCGGCCGCGATGGACGTTGAGGCCGGCGCGCAGATGCGGATCCTCGACCAGCGCGCGCAGTCCCTTCGACGCCAAAGCCAGGCCGAACGGCAAGGTGGCGTGGTTGAGCGCGTGGCTCGAGGTGACCGGCACCGCGCCCGGCATGTTGGCGACGCAATAATGCACGATGTCGTCGACCAGATAGGTCGGCGCCTGGTGCGTGGTCGCCTTCGAAGTCTCGAAGCAGCCGCCCTGGTCGATCGCGACGTCGACCAGCACCGCACGGCGTTTCATGCCGGCAAGCTGCGCGCGCGAGACAAGTTTCGGCGCGCTGGCGCCGGGCACCAGCACCGCGCCGATCACAACGTCAGCCGCGAAAACCTCCTGCTCGATCGCTTCCAGCGTGGCGTAGCGGGTGCGGACGCGCCCGAGGAAGAGGTCGTCGAGCGCGCGGAGCCGCGGCAATGAACGGTCAAGGATGGTGACGTCGCTGCCAAGGCCTGCCGCCATCCGCGCCGCGTGGGTGCCGACCACGCCGCCGCCGATGATCGCAACGCGCGCCGGCGGAACGCCCGGCACACCGCCGAGCAGCTTGCCCATGCCATCGGCGGATTTGCGCAGCGCAGCGCCCGCGGCCTCGATCGCCAGCCGGCCTGCGACTTCGCTCATCGGCGCGAGCAACGGCAGCCCGCCATGCGCATCGGTCACGGTTTCATAGGCGACCGCCGTGCAGCCGGAGGCGATCAGCCCCGCGGTCTGCGGCACGTCGGGCGCGAGATGCAGATAGGTGAACAGGATCTGGCCCTCGCGCAGCCGGATCCATTCGGACGGCTGTGGCTCCTTCACCTTCACGATCATCTCGGCGACCGAGAACACCTCTTCGGCGGTGTCGGCAATCCGTGCGCCGGCCTGGGTGTAGACGTCATCGCCAGCACCGATGCCGTCACCGGCGCCGCGCTGGACCACCACCTCGTGGCCATGTGCCACATATTCCCGCACCGAGGCAGGCGTCAGCCCGACCCGATATTCCTCGACCTTGATTTCCTTGGGCACGCCGATGCGCATGGTCCGCTCCTTGAAGGATTCGTTTCCGTTAGCCTCAAGGCTATTCCTCGTCACATGGCGTTTCTCAGCGAATTCCAGCTTGTGCACATGCAGATACGCTCATATCCTTCGTTTCCAGCTCAGCCATCGAAGGAAAACTGCGTGGACGGTCTCGATCGTATCGATCTCAGAATCCTCGCCGAGCTGGTCGCCGACGCTCGCGCGAGCCAGATCGAGCTTGCCGAGAAGGTCGGGCTGTCGCCGACCGCCTGCGCGCGGCGCATCCGCCATCTCGAGGAGATCGGCGTGATCCGCGGCTACCGCGTCGACCTCGAACCGACTGCGCTTGGCCTCGTGACAACCGTCGTCGTCACCATCACGCTGGAGAAGCAGAGCGAGGATTATCTCGCAGCCTTCGAGGCCGCGATCGCGCGCTGCCCCGACGTCGTGTCCTGCCATCTGATGTCGGGCAGCGACGATTATCATTTGCAGGTCATCGCCCGCGACATCGCCGACTTCGAGCGCATCCACAAGCAGCATTTGTCGCGGATGCCGGGCGTCGCCCGCATCCATTCCAGCTTCGCGATGCGCGAGGTCGTTCGCCGCACCATTCCGGAAACCGCGCTGCGCGGCTGAAGGCCGACCGCCGCGTCAGAACTGATTGCGGCTCGCGCGCGGCCACATCCGTGCCAGCGTCTCGTCCTTCTTGACGACGACATGCCAGAGCGTCGCCGCGATATGCAGCGCGACCACCGCATAAACGAAGTAGGCAAGCAGGCCATGCGCGAGCTCGCCGGCCTCCGCGACCGCCTTGTTGTCGGCGAACAGGCGCGGCCAGCTGAAGGTCCAGAAATAGCGCAGCGAATACCCGCCGGCCGACGAGAACATGTATCCGGTCACCGGCATCACGAAGAGGATGGCGTAGAGCGCCCAGTGATTGAGCCGTGCCGCGATCCTGACCAGCGGAGAGAACGAGCCCGGCTCCGGCGGCGCCGTGGTCACGGCGCGCACCATCAGCCGCAGGATCGCCAGGAAGAACAGGGTGACGCCGAGCGACTTGTGCACCTCGAGCAGCTCGCGCCGCGGCGACGTCCCTGCCGGCTGCAGTCCGCAATAAAACCCGATCAGCATGGCCGCGATGAACAGCACCGCCGTCGCCCAGTGAATCCTGCGCAACAGCGGATCGTAGCTGGCCGTCATATCCGTCGTCGCAAGGCGCCTTGGCTTGAAGCCGCCCGTGCGGGTTCGGCCCGAAAAAGGAAGGCCGTTCAATAGATGATCGCGCGATGCCTGCCTACGGGGGCGGGCGCCAACTGCGATCACGATCACGAAGGCTGGACTCCCTCCATCGTCATTCCGGGGCGCGCGAAGCGCGAGCCCGGAATCCATTCAACCGCAACCCGGCGGCCCGATGGATTCCGGGCCTGCGCCTTCGGCGCATCCCGGAATGACAAGGGGAGGTTTCGTGGGCCGCGCAGCCACGCGCTCACTGTCACAAACGCCGCGCTGTCACAAACGCTGTCACAATCGGAGCCGCCCGGCCCCGCGCCACACGTATTTTTTAGTCGTGATTCGCCGCCTTCTATGACAGAATTGCTACAATTCAATATCAGTTCGGTTACACGCGGAGCGGTGAATGAGCATGGAGTGGCGGGCGCGGCCGGTTTCGCTGGCTTGGTCGAATCCGGTGGTCCGGTGGTGGGGCTTCCTGAGCCTCGTCAGTGCCGCCAACATCGCGATCTGGTTCGCGCTGTACCGACAGTTCCACGAGCAGTCGAACGGCAGCCTCAGCAATACGTCCGGCATCGGCCTGATGCTACTGCTCTGCGCGGCCTATGTGTTCGGCTGCGCCTTCCGCTCGGTGCTGCCGCGCGCCGACGTGCAGCGCATCTGCCTGTTTGACACCTGGCTGTCGAGCGTCGTGGTCGGCCGCACCGTCGCGACCGTCGCCGAGGTCTGCTTCGCCGCGCAATGGGCGATCATCCTGTATCAGCTCGGCACCATGACCGGCGCCGAGACCACCATCAACATCGCCTGGATCATCGTGCCGCTGATCGTGATTGCGGAATGCTTCTCCTGGTATGCGGTGCTGACCACCCATTATCTCTGCAACGCGATCGAGAACTCGATCTGGGCCGTGGTGTTCTTCCTGGTCGGGATCGCGCTGTGCCGGCTGCTGCCCGAGTTTCAGGGCCCGGTGCGCTGGGCCTTCATCGTCGCGATCGTCGGCATCGCCGCCTTCCTCGCCTTCCTGATGACCGTCGACGTCCCGATGTATCTGAACCGCTGGCGCGCCAATCTCGCCGCCGGCGGCACGCTGCTGCATCCGCTCGATGGCCTGCGCGACGTCAGCCGGCGCTGGGTCGTGACCCACGACATCGCCGAGTGGCGCGAGGAGATCGCCTGGATGTCGCTGTATTTCAGCATGGCGGTCTGGTCGAGCCTCGCGCTCTGCGTCGGCTACTCGCTCGAGGATCAGCTGCCGCGTTACCGCACCGAGCCTGCGATCGTCGCGACGACGCCGACGATCGAAAGCCCGATACCGGCGATCTTCAGCACGACGCCGGCGGCGCAGCACACCGCAACGATCGACGCGATGGCGCCGTCGCGGAATTGACCGGCGGCCGCGCCGCACAGCTTGCGGCCGTCAGCGCTTCCGGAGTAAACGCTGAGGCATCCCCGCCCATCCGTCAGCGCGTTCCATGCCCCGCATCACCATCATCGAAACCGGGCTCGTCAGTCCGCAGTTCCGCGAGCGCCACGGCAGCTATCCGCAGATGTTCCAGCGGATGGTGGCCACGGCCGATCCGTCGGTCGCCTGCGACGTCGTCGGCGTCGCCAACGGCGAGGCACTTCCGGATCCGGCCACACTGGATGCGATCCTGATCACGGGATCGGCGGCCGGTGTCTATGACGATGTCGCCTGGATCGCGCCGCTCGAAGCCTTCGTGCGCACGGCCCATGACAAGCGCGTTCCGATGGTCGGCGTCTGCTTCGGCCACCAGCTGATCGCGCAGGCGCTCGGCGGCACCGTGCGCAAATCGGAGAAAGGCTGGGGCATCGGCCGTCACGTCTATCGGCTGGCACCGGACAACGGGCTGATCGACGGCGAGACGATCGCGGCGGCCGCCTCGCATCAGGACCAGGTGATCGCCCCGCCCGCCTCCGCACGCACCATCATGGCGTCCGCGTTCACACCGCATGCCGGGCTGCTCTATGCCAACGGCACCACGCTGTCGGTGCAACCGCATCCGGAATTCACCGTCGACTACGCCGACGCGCTGTGCGATCTGCGCCGCGGCCTCGCGCCCGATGCCGTGGTCGAAACCGCCAAGGCGTCGCTCACCGCACCTCTCGACCACGCCACGCTCGGCGGCGTGGTGACGCGCTTCCTCACACGCCATACGCCCGCGTAAGACAGTGCCTCAGGTCATGCTGCCCGGCATGAAGCAGCGCACGCGCGGGTGGCCGTCGATATAGTGCTTCCACACCATGGTTCGGCCGATCTTGTTCGGCTCGGTGATCAAGGCCTCGTTCGGCACCACGACCCATTCGTCGTCGATGTGCACGCGATAATGACCGTGGTCCGACTCCCAGTCCGGATCGGCGACCACCGATCCGTCGGCGTCGGAACAGCATTGTCCGTAGCCGCTGTGCAGGCTTTCAAACCAGGGTTTCAGAGGTGAATTGGCGTAGCGGCCGTCGTCGCGCGCCAGGGTCGGCGATGTCAGCCACATCGCCCCCAGCAGCAGTGCCGCACGCGTGATGGCGTGCATGTTGTGGTCTCCGCAGATCTGATCCAGCTGCGGGCGCGCATCACTTACTGTTCGCCGGCGACATTGCCGTCGCGGGCGAAACACGACGAATCGGCGCCCCAGCACCTTGCATTGAAGTATGCAAGAGTGACGCCAGACTGCATTCCGGGAGACTACGGCCGACGAAAGTATGGGAGCGCGGACCGTCGCGTGCCACGCACGGCAGGTCGCCATCTCAAGCGCGCGCGTTTGCCTTCGGCGCAGCTCGATCAGCGGATCGCCGCAGCGACCTCGGGGACCAGCGGCGGTGCACTTCGCGACGCCGCCTGCAGCGCGCATTCGACGAACCGGCGCGGCAGCAGCGAGGCGTTCGAGCGCATCGCCACCAGCATGCGGCTCTCCGCATCCGGCGTGTCCAGCGCTTTCGCGACAACGTTCATGACACCGGCCTGCTGGTAGCATGACGGCAGAATCGACAGTCCGATCCCGGCCGCAACAAGGCTAAGCACCGTGCGCAGTTCATGCGCTTCCTGCGCGATCCGCGGCGCGAAGCCGGCGCGCCGGCACAGCATCGCCGCCTGGTCACCGACGCCGCAACCGCTCTCCGCCATGCCGACGAATTCGTGCTCGGCAAGGTCGGCAACGCTGAGCTTGCCGGGTGCGGCGGCAAGCGGATGATCGATCGGCAGGAACACCATCAGCCGGTCGCGCCAGACGACATGAACCTGCAGATCGGCCGCCGGCCGGAAATCCAGCGGCGGCCGCATGATCGCGACGTCGAGCTCGGCGTCGGCCAGCGCCTGCAACTGTTTTGCCGTCGACATGTGCCTGAGCTCGATCTTCACCCGCGGATAGCTGCCGCGGAAGCTGCGGAACAGTACGGCGAACATCTCGAGCATCGGAACCGAGTCGGTAAAGCCGACACGAACGGCGCCGGCCTCCCCGCGCGCGGCGCGGCGCACGGTCTCCGACGCCAGATCGAGCTCGCTGACGGCACGCCGTGCGTGCTCCAGCAGCAATTGGCCGGCCTGGGTGAGCTCGACCGCACGCCGCGTCCGCGACAACAGCTGGGTGCCGAGCTCCTCCTCCATCGCCTTGATCTGCGTGCTCAGCGGCGGCTGGCTGACATGCAGCCGCTTGGCGGCGCGGCTAAAGCTGAGCTCTTCGGCGACCGCGATGAAGTAGCGAAGCTGCCTGTAATCCATCGCTTATTCCGTTTCCCTATAAGTGACGGGTCAAAGCGGTATTTGACCTCCCAGGTCCGTTTCCCGATCTTGGCGCCAAAACGCGGATGCTCCAAGGGGCAACACGCGCAGCCGGTCAGCCATGCGAAATCGCCGCGAATAACAGGCGCTCCGCCCGGCTCGGATCACAGGCGCGATAACTAGAAAGCAAGGGAGGATTCCAATGGGCCAGGCGTCCGTCAGCGAACTCGAACAGCAAACCATCCGCCGGGTCTATTGGCGGCTGATCCCGATCCTCTTCGTCATGATGTTCTTCAACTATCTCGACCGCATCAATCTCGGCTACGCCGGGCTGACGATGAACAAGGACCTCGGCCTCAGCCCTGCGATCTTCGGCTTTGCAGCCAGCATCTTCTTCCTCGGCTACATGGTGCTCGAGGTGCCGAGCAATCTGATGCTGCACTGGCTCGGCGCCCGGATCTGGCTCGCGCGCATCCTGATCACCTGGGGCCTCGTCGCCACGCTGACCGCCTTTGTCTGGAATCCGCTGAGCCTCTATGTGATGCGGTTCGGCCTCGGCGTCGCGGAAGCCGGCTTCATGCCCGGCGTGGTGCTGTATTTGACCTATTGGTTCCCCGCGCGCTATCGCGCCCGCGCGGTCGCCGGCTACATCATCGCCGGCTCGTTCTCGGCCGTGCTCGGCGGACCGATCTCGACCAGCATCATGACCTTCCTCGACGGCGCGTCCGGCCTGCATGGCTGGCAATGGATGTTCATCGCCGAGGGCGTGCCGACCATTCTGCTTGGCCTCTTCACGCTCTATTATCTGACCGACCGTCCCGCCAAAGCGAACTGGCTCACCAAAGAGCAGGCCGCCTGGCTGGAGGGCGAGCTCGCCGCCGAGCGGGCCGAGATCGAACAACAGGGGCAGCACAGGTTGATCGAATGCGTGCTCGATATCAGGGTCTGGCTGCTGGCGGCGTTGTTCGGCTGCGCGCTGGTCGGCATCTATGGCCTGCTGTTGTGGCTGCCGCAGATCATCAAGGGCATGGGCAATCTCAGCAACATCGAGGTCGGCTTCCTGTCGGCGATCCCGCCGCTGCTCGGCGTCGTCGGCACCATCGTGGTCAGCCGCAGCTCGGACAAGACAGGCGACCGCAAGTTTCATCTCGCGGCCGTCTATCTGCTCGCCGCCGTCGCCATGCTCGGCAGCGCCTATGTCGCAAGCCCGGTGCTGGCCTTCGTGTTCCTCTGCATCGTCGGCTTCAGCCTGAACGCCGGAAATCCCTTGTTCTGGAGCATCAACGCCTCGCTGCTGACCGGCGCGGCCGGCGCCGCCGCGATCGCCATGGTCAACACGCTGGCGCAGTTCGGCGGCCTGATCGGCCCGTGGTGCATCGGCCTGATCAAGGACTCCACCGGAAGCTTCTCCTGGGCGCTGGTCGGCATCGCCGGCTTCCTGTTCGTCGCCTCCGCCATCGCCGCCACCATGCGGGTCAAACCGCGCGAGACGGAATTGACGGGCGCGATTCCGTCATCCGTCGCACACTGACAACCCTGCCAAGGGGAACAACAAGGACGCAACCATGATCATCGACTGTCACGGCCATTACACCACCGAGCCGGCCAAGCTGCAGATCTTCCGCGACAAGCAGCTCGCCGGCCTCGCCGACAGATCGCGCCGGCCGCTCACCACCAATCTCGGCATCACCGACGACGAGATCCGCACCAGCGTCGAGGGCGCGCAGCTTCGCCTGCAGAAGGAGCGGGGCACCGACGTCACCATCTTCTCGCCGCGCGCCGCCGGCATGGCACACCATGTCGGCAAGGAAGCGACCAGCCGGGAGTGGACCACGATCTGCAACGACCTCGTGCACCGGGTCTGCACGCTGTTCCCGCAGAATTTCGTTCCCGTCTGCCAGCTGCCGCAGAGCCCGGGCGTGCAGCCCAAAAACTGCATCGAGGAGCTCGAGCGCTGCGTGACGCAGCTCGGCTTCGTCGGCTGCAACCTCAATCCCGATCCCGCCGGCGGCTATTGGTGCGATCCGCCGCTGACCGATGAATGGTGGTATCCTCTGTATGAGAAGATGGTCGAGCTCGACGTGCCGGCGATGGTCCATGTCTCTTCGTCCTGCAATCCCTGCTTCCACGGCACCGGCGCGCATTACCTCAACGGCGACACCACCGCCTTCATGCAGTTCCTGACCTCGGACATCTTCAAGCGCTTCCCGACCCTGCGCTTCATCATCCCGCATGGCGGCGGCGCGGTGCCGTATCACTGGGGCCGCTACCGCGGCCTCGCCCAGGACATGAAGCTGCCGCCGCTGTCGGAGCATCTGTTGAAGAACGTGTTCTTCGACACCTGCGTCTATCATCTCCCCGGCATCGAGCTGTTGACCAGGGTGATCCCGGTCGAGAACATCCTGTTTGCGTCGGAGATGGTCGGTGCGGTCCGCGGCATCGATCCCGAGACCGGGCATCACTTCGACGACACCCGCCGCTACATCGACGCGCTGCCGCTGAACGCGGAGGACAAGGCCAAGATATTCGAAGGCAATGCCCGCCGGGTCTATCCGCGCCTCAACGCCCATCTCGACCGCCGCGCACACTAGCCGACCGCGCCGACAACACACCGGAGAACACCGATGGCCATAGGATTTGTAATTCACAAGGCGAAGCGGAAAGTGTCGCCCGACCTCGTCGCGCGCTACCGCACGCTGCCGGTCGCCAATATCAGCGACGTGATGTCGCGGATCACCGGCACCAACCGGCTGCGGCCGATGCATGCGGGCGGCTGGCTCGGCGGCCCGGCGCTGACCGTGAAGACCCGGCCCGGCGACAATCTGATGGTGCACAAGGCGATCGATCTCGCCCAGCCGGGCGACGTGATCGTGGTCGACGCCGGCGGCGTCCTGGTCAACGCCATCATCGGCGAGATCATGTCGACGCTGGCCGAGAAGAAGGGCGTCGCGGGCTTCGTGATCGACGGCTCGATCCGCGATGCCGGCGCGATCCGCGCCGGATCGTTCCCGGTGTTTGCCGCCGGCGTCGCCCATCGCGGGCCCTACAAGGACGGCCCGGGCGAGATCAATTGCGCCATCTCGATCGACGGCATGATCGTCGAGCCCGGCGATCTCATCGTGGCCGACGACGACGGCGTGCTCTGCGTGCCGCATGACGACGCCGAGGCCGTCTGCAAGCTGACCGAGGCCAAGAAGGCGACCGAGGAAAAGGCCATCCAGCAGATCCTCGCCGGCACCAGTGACCGCCGCTGGGTCGATGAGGCCCTGCAGCGGCTCGGCTGCGAGTTCAAGGACTGACCTGCGGCCGCCGCCCAGGAGGCGGGATGCCTGCCTCTTGGGCATAAGTCTCCGCAAAACCGGCGAGAATCACCACCGCGCAGCCGGTTGGCGGGCCCGTCGACCGGCATCGGGAATTTTTCCCGATTTCGGATGGAAAAGAATCCCGGACCTCCGGGACACATCTTGTTTGCCAAAGCACCAGCGCTCCCGCAGTCTCAAAACCAAGGTTCGTCGGGGATAAAAGCCGAACCGGGACAACAGGGTGGGCGTTATGGCTGGTGCGTTGTTGCTTACGGCAACACGATTTTTGTCTTCTTCGGCCATTACGCGCGGCGTTGCGGCCATGCTCACCGCCATCGGAGCTGCAGCGCCGCTGACGATGGTGCAGGCCCAGACCCCTGCCCCGACCGAACTACCGCCGGTCACCGTGATTGCCCCCTCGCCGCTGTCAGGCACACGCAGCATCAAGCCTGCCGCCCGGCCGGTGGTGCGGACCTCGCGAACCGCCCGCACACGGGCCGCGCCGGTGCAAACCGCGGCGGCGCCCGAGGGCGGTACCGGGGTCCCTGGTCCGTCCGACCGCGACTCGAGCCTGCTTGATCGCGACAAGATCCCGTCCAACACCGAGGTGCTGACCTCGGCGGATTTCAGCCGCAACTATTCGACGAACTTTCTTGACTCGGTGAACCGCAAGCTGCCCGGCGTCACGCTGACCGATCAGACCGGCAATCCCTTCCAGCGCAATCTCGACTATCGCGGCTTCGTCGCCTCGCCGGTTCAGGGAACGCCGCAGGGCATCGCGGTCTATCAGAACGGCGTCCGCGTCAACGAATCCTGGGGTGACGTGGTCAACTGGGATTTCATCCCGGAAAAGGCCATCGACCGAGTGTCGCTGGTTCCCAATAACCCCGTGTTCGGCCTCAACGCGATCGGCGGCGCGCTCAGCATCCAGATGAAGAACGGTTTCACCTATCAGGGCGTCGAGGGTGAAGTGTTCGGCGGCTCCTTTGGGCGCGTGCAGGGCAGCGTGCAGGCCGGCGGCCAGAAGGACAATATCTCGGCCTATGCCGTGTTCGAATCCGCCTATGACCGCGGCTGGCGCGACTATGCCAATTCGTCGCACGTCAACCGCATGTATGTCGACATCGGCGCGCGCAACGATGACACCGAATTCCACGTCAATTTCACCGGCGCCAGCAATCTGCTCGGCAACGTCGCCGCAACGCCGGTCGAGATGCTCAACCAGCGCTGGTCGAGCGTCTACACCTGGCCGCAATCGACGATGCTGCAGCTCGCTTTCGTCAACGCCACGCTGAGCCATAATTTCTCGGACACCTGGTCGTTCCAGGGCAACGCCTATTTCCGCGGCTTCCGGCAGACCCATGTCGACGGCAACGGCACTGACGTTGCGCCGTGCGACGATCCCACGACCTTGTGCATCGGCGACGGCCTCCCGGTTTTCGGTCCTGCGGACGGTCCCGCGACTCCGAACACGCTGGGCAACGCTTTCCTTGGCGAGCTCGATCGCAACCGAGCTGCCACTAACAGTTTCGGCGGCACGGCCCAGTTCACCAATACCGACAGACTGTTCGGGCACGACAACCACGTCGTCATGGGCGTCAGCGTCGACCATGGCAACACCAAGTTTACTGCGACCAGCGAGCTCGGCACCGTCGACCAGAATCTGTTCGTGACGGGCACCGGGGTCTTCATCAACCAGCCCGACGCCGGCCTCAGCCCGGTCGATCTGCGCGCCACCAACACCTACACCGGCGTCTACCTCACCGACACGTTCGACGTGACGAACAGGTTCTCGGTCACGGCCGGTGGACGGTTCAACTATGCCCAGATCGACCTGCAGGACCAGACCGGAACCAACGACCTACTCAACAGCAGCAATCGTTTCCAGCGCTTCAACCCGGTGATCGGCGGCACCTTCAAGATCACCCCGAACCTCACCGCCTATGCCGGCTATTCGGAAGCCAACCGCGCACCGACGCCGCTGGAGCTCGGCTGCTCCGATCCCAACCATCCCTGCATGATCGACACCTTCCTGGTGGCCGACCCGCCGCTCAAGCAGGTGGTGTCGCACACCGTCGAGGCCGGCCTGCGCGGCAGCTGGGGCCGCGACGCCAGGACCGGCATGCTGAGCTGGGGCCTGGGCGTGTTCCACACCCTGTCCGACGACGACATCATCCAGGTTACGAGCCCGCTCGGCGTCAACAATTTCGGCTTCTTCCAGAATGCCGGGCAGACCTTGCGGCAGGGCATCGAGGCCAAGCTCGACTATCGCATCGATCGCTGGAACGCCTACGCCAACTACACCTTTGTCGACGCCACCTATCGAAGCGCGGTCACACTGTCTTCGCCGAACAATCCGAATGCCCTGACCAACGATGCCGGCGCGCAATTCGTCAACGTCATGCCGGGCGACCACATCCCAGGCATTCCCGCGCACCGCTTCAAGGCCGGCGTCGACTACAACGTGACAGATGCGTGGAAGGTCGGCGCCGACCTCAACGTCGTGGGCAGCCAGTGGATCATCCATGATTACACCAACCAGAGCCCGAAGGTGCCGGCCTATTCGGTCGTCAATCTCCACACGTCGTATCAGCTCACGAAGAACATCGAGGTGTTCGGCCTGATCAACAATGTGTTCAACCAGCGCTACTATCTGAGCGGCGCGTTCTATCAAACGGGCGGCTTTGCCAGCGCCGGCGGTCTGCCCAACCTGATGGCGCAGCTGAGCGATCCGCGCACCTTCGTGCCCGGCATGCCGCTCGCCGCCTATGCCGGCATCAGGGCGAAGTTCTAGGGCGCACCGCACTCCCTCTCCCCGTTCTTACGAGGAGAGGGTTGGGGTGAGGGGCCGTCTCCGCAGATTCGGTGGTAACTGTGTTCGCGGAGACTCCCCCTCACCCGGAACGCATCTTGCGATGCGTTCCGACCTCTCCCCGCACGCGGCGCGAGGTGAAGCGGATCCCGCGGCTCGATTCAAAATGAACTCATCTAGCGCTAAGCCACCGTCCCGCCGTCGACCGGCATCGCGATGCCGGTGACGAACGAGGCCTTGTCCGACAGCAGGAACACCGCAACCTCGGCGATCTCCTCAGGGCGCGCGGCGCGGCCCATCGGATTGCGGGTCACCGCAGCCTTGATCAATTCCTCGGGGTCAGCCTCGTTGTGGCCCGGCTGGTCCGGCCGGTTGACGAACACCCGCAGCATCGGCGTGTCGATCGCGCCAGGGCAGATCGCATTGACGCGCACGCCGTCCTTGGCGTGACGCTTGGCGAGCGCCCGCGCGAGACCGATTACGCCGGCCTTGGCCGCTGAATAGGTCGGGCTCCAAGGCGAGCCGACCAGGCCCGAGGTCGATGCGGTGAACAGGATGCTGCCCTTCCGCCGCGTCGTCATCTGCCCGAGCGCGGCATTGGTGGTGATCAGCTGCGAGCGCAGATTGAGATCGACGCTGAGATCCCAGCCTTCCAGATCGTCGATCACAGACGGACCGGGAATGCCGAGATGATTCCACACGCAATCGAGCGCACCGAACTCCTTCACGGTCGCAGCAACGATATCGCGCGAGAACTTGTCGTCGCGCAGATCGCCGGCCAGCGCCAGCGCACGTCCACCACCCTTTTTGATCTCCTCGACCACCGCCTTCGCGCCGGCCTCGTTCTGGTCGACCACCGCGACCGCAGCACCCTCGCGCGCGAGAATGAGCGCGCCGGCACGACCGGCGCCCGATGCCGCGGCGGTGACGAGTGCGATCTTGCCTTGCATGTCCATGGTTCGATCCTGATTGTGCTCGCGAGCTCGAGCCTTCTTGGTTCTGATTGAAGTTCTGGTTGGATCAGGATCGCAACGCTGTGGTCTTGCGCTGACGCGCTACCGTCAGGCTGCCGGCTTCGCGCTAGCGGCCGCCGAACAGAACCGGTGACTGGCCGGGCAGCAGCTGCGAATAGATGTCGCTGTCCATGCGCTCCGCCCCTTGCTGGGTGAAACCGGCCCCGAACGACAGGGTGACATTCGAGGTCGGGCGGAACTCGAGTCCCGCACGTGCCGTATACCCGGCGTTGACGCCGGGATTGCCGCTGAACGGCGCCAGCGGACCGCCGGCGCCGGAGGGATTGTATTTCAACGAGTCGAAGCCGGCGAAGAACGTCACGGGCGTATCGCCGACGCCCTTGAAATTGTAGCCGACCTGCGCGCCCTGATATTCGAGCGAGCCGAACGCCGCCGATCGACCGAGCGTGTTCCAGCCGGCGCGGCCGCCTTCGCCGCCGATGAACCAGCCATCCGGACGGCCGTTCAGATACGAGAAGTCGCCGCCTTGCGGGGCGGTGGCGTCAAAGCCCGGAAAGTTGCCGTAAGTGTCCGCCTTCTGGCCATCGGCCAGGCTGCCGCCGAAGCCGAACAGCGAGCCCGGCGTCCAGTAGCGCACAGGGCCGGCCTGGGCGTTGGCCTGCTGGGCGCCGAGACAGAGCACTGCGGCGATGATTGCGAGACCGGATTTGCTTGCGAAAGTGGACATAGGGTTACCGTCACGTGCGGCCAAACTATACCCGTCGGACGTCGACAATGCCAGTGCTGCACTTCGGCGCGACAGCCCCGCCTCTTGCCAATTGCGTGGCGACCGCTTATGTACGCGCCTCCTTTTGTAGAGCGAGCGACCCAGGTTTCCAACATGCGGCAGTCACAGCGAGCATCAGTGCTGATGACGGGAGGGCTAATGCCCTCGTCCGCCGCCATTCTGCTTTGGACCTGACCCCACGTCACACCTGACATTGGAAGGTAGCCCGGAGCGGAAGCGGCTCCTGGCGCCGAACGGGCTCTCGCGGTGCCACGAGTCGTGCAAACCAGCACGGGAGCTCGAACACCACAGGTGTCCCATGGCCAAAGAGAAGTTCATCCGCCTCAAGCCCAACTGCAATGTTGGCACGATCGGCCACGTGGATCATGGCAAGACGACGCTGACGGCAGCGATGACGAAGGTTTCAGCCGATCACGGCTGGGGCGAGTTCGTCTCCTATCAGGACGTTGCCAAGGCGTCGGCCGCGCAAGGTACGCGTGACGATACGAAGATCCTGACCATCGCGACAAGCCACGTCGAGTTCTCGACGGCGGCGCGCCACTACTCGCACGTCGACTGCCCGGGCCACGCCGATTATGTGAAGAACATGATCACCGGCGCGGCGCAGATGGACGGCGCGATCCTGGTCGTCTCGGCCGTCGACGGACCGATGCCGCAGACGCGCGAGCACATCCTGCTCGCGCGCCAGATCGGCGTGCCGCGCATCGTGGTGTTCCTGAACAAGTGCGATGTCGCCGACGATCCGGAACTGGTCGATCTCGTCGAGATCGAGGTGCGTGACCTGTTGTCGAAGTACCAGTATGACGGCGACAACGCGCCGGTCGTGCGCGGTGCGGCGATGGCCGCGCTGCGCGGCGAGCACGGTCCGCTGGCGGATCAGGCGATCCTCGAACTGTTCGAGGCGCTGGACAGCTTTATCGAGCTGCCCGAGCGGCCGAAGGATCGTCCGTTCCTGATGCCGATCGAGGGCGTGCAGTCGATCGCGGGGCGCGGCACCGTGGTGACCGGGCTCGTCGAGCGCGGCACGATCAGGATCGGCGACGAGGTCGAGATCGTCGGCCTCGGCGAGACCCGCAAGTCGGTCGTGACCAGCATCGAGAGCTACCGGAAGATCCTCGATCAGGGGCAGGCCGGCGACAATGTCGGCTGCCTGCTGCGCGGGATCGACAAGGCTCTCGTGCAGCGCGGTCAGGTGCTGTCGCATCCGGGTGGTGCGTCGCCGCACCGGACCTTCCGCGCGGAAGTGTATGTGCTGACGAAGGACGAAGGCGGCCGGCACACGCCGTTCTTCGCCAACTATCGTCCGCAGTTCTACTTCCGGACCGCCGACGTCACCGGCACCGTCCAGCTCGCCGACGGCGCCGAGATGGTGATGCCAGGCGACAGCGCCGAGTTCACGATCGAGCTCAACAAGCCGATCGCGCTCGAGGCGCGGTCGCGCTTCGCGATCCGTGAAGGCAACCGCACCGTCGGTGCCGGCGTGGTCACCGCGATCGTCGAGTGAGGAATGGGGGCGCGGCGTAAGCCGGGCCCCCATTTTCCAACGTCGCGATGTTGCAAGATCGCCCGATCGCCTGGAAATTGATCGCATTGCCCGGCAATGCAGATTGACAGACCGGCACGTTTTCGAAACTGTGCGACACCGCGTCGCAGGCGCCGTCCATCGGTCTTGTGACCTCTCGATGCGGAAATGGCGTCGTCATGAAGTGGTTTCGTTCGAACAACAGGCACGGGGCTCGGCTGGCGCTGTTGGCGCTGTCGATCCAGTTCGTGCTGTCGTTCGGCCATTTTCATGCCATTGCGCCGGCACAGGCGACAGCGTCGTTCGCGGCGCATATCGAGAACGCCTCGCGCGACGAGCCTCGTTCGAATCCTGATTCCGATCTGGCCGTAGATCTCTGCGCTATCTGCGCCGTCGTAGCGATGACGAGCACGGCGACGCCGGCGCCGGCGTTGCCGCCACTTCAATTGCCCGATGCCATCGCTCTGCTCTCCTGGCAGATCGACAATTATGCGGCGCCGCTTGATATCGGCCGGCTGCATTATCAGCCGCGCGCGCCTCCGATCTCCTGAACTCCCTGCACGACTGAACGTCGAACGCGGCCACCATTCGGCTGCCGTTTGAGCAATGGGGAATTTCGCCGTCGCGCATCGACGGCGGGCTCGACCGCGTCCTTCGGTGAGGATCCGGATCGCAGCCTCGTGAGATCGGGAACCAACATGTCAGGAATTATGAGACGACGCGCCGCCGCCGGCGCTGCATCGCTCTTGGTCTACGGGATGAACGGCGCCGCATTCGGGCAGACGACGGCGCCGACAACCACTCTTCCCGACATCACGGTGACGGCGCCGCAGCACCACACCGCGCCGTCCGGACCGAACAAGCCGAAGACGCGCGTTGCGAGCGGCGGCGGCCACCGCGCGCGCAGAACCGGAGCGGTATCGGCGACGCCGGAATCTCCGGAGCAAACCCAGGCGCAAGCCGTCGCAAGCCAGAACACGCGGCTCGACCAGGCCCGCGCCGCGCTGCTGGCACCCACCGGCGCCAACAGCTACCAGATGAGCCGGCAAGCCCTCGAGGCATTGCCACAGGGCACCAACACCACGCTCGACAAGGCGCTGCTGCAGGCGCCCGGGGTTTCGCAGGACTCCGCCGCAAGCGGCGAGCTGCACGTGCGCAACGAGCACGCCAACCTGCAATACCGTATCAACGGGATCATGCTCCCCGACGGCGTCGGCGCCTTCGGCCAGATCATCGACACCGGGATCGTCGGCAGCATGGCGCTGATCACGGGTGCACTGCCCGCGCAGTATGGCCTGCGCACCGCCGGCGTGCTCGACATCCAGACCAAGGCCGATGCCTTCAACAATTCCGGCAGCGTCAGCGTCTATGGCGGCAGCCACGGCACCTTCACCACCAGCGTCGACTATGGCGGCACGATCGGACAGACGCAGTATTACGTCTCCGGCCGCTATTTCGGCAGCGATGTCGGCATCGAGAACCCGACGCCGGCCTATAGCGCCATCCACGACCGGACCGACCAGGAGAAGGGCTTTGCCTATGTCTCGACCGCGATCGATCCGACCAGCCGGCTGACCTATATCGGCGGCGTCTCCAACGGCGCCTATCAGATCCCCAACAATCCCGGCCAGCCTCCGGCCTTCACCGCCTACGGCGTCTCGAATTTCGATTCCGCGCTGCTCAACGAACGGCAGCATGAATTCAATCAGTTCAACGTCGTGGCCTACCAGAAGTCGGGCGATGGGTTCGACTACCAGATCGCCTATTTCAACCGCTACAGCCAGCTGCACTTCATGCCCGATCCGGTCGGCGATCTCGTCTTCAACGGCGTCGCGTCGGACGTCTATCGCCAGAGCTTCATCAACGGCATCCAGGAGGACACCTCCTACAGGCTGGGCTTCGCGCACACGCTGAAGTTCGGCGTCGCGTCGAGCGCCGAGCGCTCGCTGGTCAACAACGGCTCGACCGTTCTGCCGCTCGACGACGCCAGCAATCCGATCGATGCGCCGCTCTCGGTGTTCGATTCAAGCGCCAAGACCGGATATCTGTTCTCCACCTACATTGCCGACGAATGGAAGATCACGAACCAGCTGACGCTCAATGCCGGCCTGCGCTTCGACCAGATGTGGCAATATGTCGATGCCAACCAGCTGAGCCCGCGGATCAGCCTGACATGGAAGCCCACTGACGGCACGACCTTCCATGCCGGCTATGCCCGCAACTTCACGCCGCCCGAGCAGGTGCTGGCTGCCCCGACCAATCTTGCGCTGGTACAGAACACGACGGCGCAGCCGGCGACCACCGCCAAAGACCCCGTGCTGCCGGAGCGCTCGCACGTGTTCGACATCGGCGTCACGCAGAAAGTTGATGCGATCCCCGGCCTCGAGGTCGGCATGGACGCCTATTACAAGATCGCGACCGACCTGCTCGACGACGGCCAGTTCGGCCAGGCCTACGTCCTGACCGCCTTCAACTATGCGAAAGGCACCAACGAAGGCGTCGAGCTGACCGCGCGATACGACCACGACAATCTGCATCTCTACGGCAATGTCGCGATCGCGAGGCAAGTCGCCACCCAGGTCGTCTCGAACCAGTATCTGTTCGATCCGGACGAACTGGCCTACATCGCCAACAATTACGTCAACACCGACCATGCCCAGACGCTGACCGCATCGGTCGGCGGCTGGTACCAATGGCACGACACCAAGTTCAGCGCGTCGGTGATCTACGGTTCAGGCCTGCGCGACGGCTTCGCCAATACTGGCACGGTGCCGCCCTACGCGCAGGTCAACGTCGGCGTCTCGCACGACTTCAACATTGTCGCACCGAACAAGCCGACCACGCTGCGCTTCGACGTTGTCAATTTGTTCGACACCGTCTACCAGATCCGCGACGGCTCCGGCATCGGCGTGTTCGCGCCGCAATACGGCCCGCGCCGCGGCTTCTACGCCGGCATCACGCAGAAGTTCTGACGAGGCCTGTTCAGCAGGCGCGGCGGAGACACGCGCCCGCCGTGCCGGCTCACAGTTCGGCGACCAGTTTGACCAGCTGGTCCCGCAACCAGACATGGGCCGGGTCGTGATGGTAGGACGCATGCCACAGCAGTGACACCGTAACGTCTTTCACCTTCACCGGCGGCGGACTGAGGCTGAGCCCGAGATCGGCGGCGAAGCGGCGCGCCAGCCGCGCGCCCATGGTGACGATCACGGGCGCCTGCGCCACAAGATACGGCACGGTGAGGAAGCGCGGCGTGGTCAGCGCAACGGACCGCTGCAGGCCGAGCTCTTCGAGCGCCTCATCGACAGAGCCGCGCACGGTGCGCCCCGGCCGCAGGCTGGTCAGCACGTGCGGAAGTCGGATGTAGTCCTCGAGCGAGATGGGCGGCGTGATGCCCGTCTTCTCCGCATTGAACATGCAAAGGAAGCTCTCGGTGAACAGCACGCGCTGTTTGTGATGCAATTGTCCTTGCTGGATCGGCCCGTAGGAGAGCGCGAGATCCACTTCGTCGGCGTCGAGATCATCGAGCAGCCGGGACGTATCGACGTTGTAGAGCCGCAGGTGAATGCCCGGCGCGATCTCGCGCATGCGCGCCAGGAGGCGCGGCACGATCAGGATTTCCATACTGTCCGACAGGCCGAGCCTGAACGTCCGCACCGCCGTGGCCGGATCGAAGGTCTTCTCGCGCAGCAGCACCGCCTCGACCTGTGCGAGCGCGGTCCGCACCGGATCGAGCAAGGTCATCGCGCGCGGGGTGAGGCGCATGCCGTCGGCCCCGCGCGTGAGCAACTCGTCATCGAACAGTTCGCGCAGGCGGGCGAGATTGTGACTCATCGCGGATTGGCCAATGCCGACGGAGCCTGCCGCCCGGGTCACGCTCCGTTCGGTGAGCAGCGCATTGAGATGAACAAGCAGATTCAGGTCGATCCGACCCAAATTGACGGCATCGATGGCCATTATCGATCCTATCTGTTTGATCGATGATCATAGCCTCACCATCTCCTCCGGCAAGGGAGCAGACGGGCAATCGCTCGCCGCCCAGGTTCCAACACTCAAGCCAATGGAGGATCCCATGTCGATCCGCAGCACAGTTCTCGCCACAGCCTTTGCCCTCGCCTCACTTGGCGCCTCGTTTGGCGCCGCAGAGGCGCGCGGGCTCAGGCCGATCGAAGCCCAAAGCATCCATCTCGGCGACGTATCCGGCGTCGCCTACTACACGGTCGAGCCCGATGGATATCGCGTCGTGACCACGCTCTCACAGGGCGAGGCCGGAACGCCGGTCCGCTTCGTCTCGGTGCTGGCGCCCGGTCAGCGTGCCCTGCTCTCGACGCCGAACCAGGCAGGCGCAGTGGAGATCAGCCGGAACGGCGACAGCGTGACTGTCCGCAAGTCGGGCACGCTCTCCAACTAGTGGCACAGCGGTCGGAGCCTTCCATCAAAGGTGCAGGAGCGACAGATGTCCACGATCCACCTTCATCGGACGACCAGCTTGACGCCCGAGCAGTACGTCGCCGGCCTCACCGACTTCGGGCCGGGCCGCTCCAAACTGTTCGGCAACAGCGCCGACGCGTATCTCAAGATGCATGATCGCGGCCCTTCGCAGGCGGATGTGACCGAGGGCTCGAACGGCATCTGGGAACGTTTGCACTACGACTGGTCCGACCCCGACCATGTCGTCCTGACGACGACCGACTCCAATGTGTGGGGTGGCAAGTCGGGCCATACCTACAACTTCGTGCGGCGGTCCGATGGCACGACCGACATTGACGTGGTCGTGGTGCGCGAGGGCAAGAATCTCAAGGGATGGCTCCTCGGCCTCGTGCTCGGGTCGATCGGCAGAGGCGTCCTGGAAAAGGCATTCGAAAACTCCGTCAAAGCCATCGAGCAGCGGCACGCGGAGGCGCTTCAGAAGGCCCGGATTGCAGCCTAGACGCGGAGCATTGAAAGTATTGCTCCGAGATCAATGTTTCTATTGTACCGAGCAATGTACCGGACCATATCTAGGTTCAACGAACGCATTGCACCGGGGCGGCCCGGTGCAAGCCGAATGGAGACAACTGAAATGGAGATCAATTATCTCGATACGTTCCTGGCATTCCTCGGAATGACCTTCGGACTGGTTTCGGTGATGCCCGGCCTGTTTTTCCAGCCCAAGGCCGAGGTGAAGCGCGCGACAAGGACGACCTCGACCCGCGCCGGCAACAGCAGGCGATGACGCGCTGCGGCTTTCGGGCCCGCATCACGCTGAAGTTCTAGTCCGCGACAAGCAGCTTCTCTTTCAGCAGTGCCGTCAGCCAATCGGCAAACACCTGTAGCCGCCGCGACAGATGCTGGCGGTGCGGATAGAGCAAGGTCATCGGCATCGGCGCCGCGCGATGCTGCGGCATCACCTCAACGAGCTCTCCGGCATCGAGATGCCGCTTCACGTCGTAGGCGGGAATCTGGATCAGCCCGAGGCCGGCCAGGCAACACGCGATATAGGCTTCCGCGCTGTTGACGGTGACGCGGCCGCGCATCGCGATGGTGCGCGACGCGCCCTGCTCACACCATTCCCACTCCTCGATGCGGCCGGTGGACGGCGAGGCGTAGTTGACCGCCCAATGCGTGGCGAGATCATCCGGCGTCTGCGGGGTGCCGTGGCGCGCAAGATATCCCGCGCTCGCGACGTTGATCAGCGTCAGATTGCCGAGCGGCCGCGCGATCAAACCGGAATCGCCGAGCGCGCCGACGCGCACGACGCAATCGGCGGAGTCCGCGATCAGGTTGATGGCGCGATCGGTGACGCCGAGATCGATGTCAATCTGCGGATAGCGATCGAGGAAGGCAGGCAGCGCCGGCGCGATGATCAGGCGTCCGATCCGCCCGGGCACGTCGACCCTCAGTCGACCCGACGGCTCGGCCGCGGCATGGCGGAACAGGGTCTCGGCCTCCTCGACATCGGCGACGACGCGCAGGCACCGTTCGTAGAAGGCCGCGCCATCATGCGTGAGCGACACTTTTCGCGTCGTCCGGTGCAGCAGCCGGGCGCCGATGCGCTGCTCCAGCTCCGCGACCGCTGACGAGACCGACGAGCGCGGCAGCCCGAGCGTGTCGGCCGCCCGCGTAAAGCTCGCGCACTCGACGACGCGGGCGAAGATGCGGAAGAGATCGATGCGGTCCAAGATCGGGCCCCGATTGTTCGCCATTTCTGACAAGTGAGGTCAGAATGCACAGCTTTATCGGCAAATCCTAGACGATATCGTTGTCTCCAGAAAGCGGCCGCACGGCGCGGCCGCGAGATCCGGAGAGGCGAACGCCATGACCGACCACAGCATCAAGGGAAAGACCGTCATCATCGCCGGCGGCGCCAAGAACCTCGGCGGCCTGATCGCACGCGATCTCGCGGCGCACGGCGCGAAGGCGATCGCAATCCACTACAACAGCGCCGCGACCAAGGCCGACGCCGACGCGACCGTCGCCGCGATCAAGGCTGCTGGCGCCAACGCGGTCGCGTTCCAGGCCAACCTCACGACCTCGGGCGCGATGGAGAAGCTGTTCACTGATGCTGTCGCTGCGATCGGCCGTCCCGACATCGCGATCAACACCGTCGGCAAGGTGTTGAAGAAGCCGATGGTCGAGATCTCGGAGGCCGAATACGACGCGATGAGCGCGGTCAACGCCAAGTCCGCGTTCTTCTTCCTCAAGGAAGCCGGCCGCCATCTGAACGACAACGGCAAGATCTGCACCCTGGTGACGTCGCTGCTCGGCGCCTACACGCCGTTCTATGCCGCCTATGCCGGCACCAAGGCGCCGGTCGAGCATTTCACCCGCGCGGCCTCGAAAGAATTCGGCGCACGCGGCATCTCGGTGACTGCGATCGGCCCCGGCCCGATGGACACGCCGTTCTTCTATCCTGCCGAAGGCGCGGACGCAGTCGCCTATCACAAATCGGCCGCGGCGCTGTCCGGTTTCTCGAAGACCGGTCTCACCGACATCAAGGATGTCGTGCCCTGGATTCGCCTGCTGGTGTCGGACGGCTGGTGGATGACCGGCCAGACCATTTTGGTCAATGGCGGCTACACCACGAAGTGAGACCGTCGTCCTCTGCATGCACGCGCCATGCTTTGCAGGAAAAACAGGCCGCCGGCGGAATTTGACCGCCGGTTTGGCCGGCGATATCGTTCGCCCCGCTGGGCCCTTCGCAGTGACGGTCTATTCGAGGCGCACATGGAATGGTCGACCAGGCCGGCCCGTCCGGATCAGCCCTTCGGCAGTTGGGCCGACGACCTCGCAGCCGCCTTCGTGCGACTGGAGCCGCGCAGGATTGCCGAGGAGTCGTTTGCCGGCGCGATCTGCAAGGTCGACGCCGCGCCGCTGCAGATATCGCGGGTCACGGCGAGCGGGCACATCGTGCACCGGCTCGCCTCGCACATCGCTGCGAGCACCGACGACCTTTGCTTCGTCAACCTCCAGCTCGAAGGGCTGGGACGCACCTCGCAGCGCGGCCACGAGCAGATCAGCGCCCCCGGCGATCTCGCGGTTGCCGATACGACGCAGCCGTTCGAGATCGCCCACCGGCATCACTTCAAGCTGTTCTGCTTTGCCGTGCCGCGGCGCCTGTTGCCGGACACGCTGTTCGATCGCCCGCGGCTCGGTCTGTCTGCGACCGAAACCGGTCGCGCGCTCTCGCGGACGCTGGCGAGCTACGCCGAGCTCTGCCTGAGCGGCGGTCGCCTCCCAACAACCTCGGCGATGCTCGGCACGCATATCGCCGAGCTGATCGCGCACGCACCCGACATCCTCGCCGACATGGCGGCGGAGCGCGTGCATACGCCGGTGCTGCTGTCGATGATGCTTGACCATATCGCCCGGCACAGCGACGACCCCGAGCTCGGTGCGCCGGCGCTGGCCGCAAAATTCCGCTGCTCCGAGCGCTACGTGCACCGCCTGTTTGCGAGCACCGGCCGCTCGGTGGGCGAACACGTCAACGAGCAGCGGATCGCCGCGTGCACGCGCGCCCTGCTCGATCGCACCTCAGCGCACAAGACCATTGCCGAGATCGCCTTTGCCGCGGGCTTCCGCGACATCTCGCATTTCAACCGCCTGTTCAAGCGCCACAATGGCCTCGCCCCGCGCGAGTTCCGCCGCGCCGCCGCACACTGAAGCGCGACGAGAGCTGGTTCACTCCGCGCCAAGAAATCGGGCACTGCCGTCCAAGATTTCCTGACCACACCGCGATAGCCATAGCCCGAACCGCCGACACGGAGGGCATTGGCATGGCGATCGATTTCACGCTCACGGCACAGCAGCGCGAGCTGCAGCTCGCCTCCCGTAAGTTTGCGAGGGAGGTGCTGGCCGATGCCAGGGCCGCCGAAAAGCTGGCGACGCCCGAGCAGCGCTTTCTCGGGACCAAGCCGACCTACGAGGCGATGGTGGCGGCGGGCTATCTGCGCAAATGCATTCCGGCGCCGGCGGGCGGCGACAATGCCGGCATGATCGACATGGCGATCCTCGCCGAGGAATTCTACAGCGTGAACCCCAGCGTGACCCTCACGATGCTCGGCAGCGTGCTCGGCCTGCTGCCGCTACTGCTCGGCGGCACGCCGGAGCAGTGCCAGCGGCTGCTTGCGCCGTTCCTGAAGACCAGCGGCGCCCCGCTCGCCGCCTTCTGCTCGAGCGAGCCGGGCGGCAGCGCCAACGCCGCCTCGCCGCCACCCGGCGAGGGCGTCCGCACCACCGCGCGGCGCGAGGGCGACAACTGGCTGATCAACGGCCGCAAGAAATGGGTGTCCTCGGCCACCGGCTGGAATCGCGAGGGCGCCGATCTTCTGACCGTCGTGTGCCGGACCGATCCGGCAGCGGCACCCGATGCGGCGATCTCGATCATTGCCGTGCAAGGACCAGTGACCGGCCTTGTGTTCGAACGCGCGATCGACAGCATCGGTCATCGCGCCCACCTCGTCCCACAGTTTGGCTTTCAGAATGTCGCGGCGCCCCACCACAATCTGCTCGGACAGCAAGGTGCCGGCCTGGCGCTGACCGCGGCGGCGTTCACCGGCACCGCGGCGCTGGTCGGAATCTTCGGCGTCGCGCTGATGCGGGCGGCCTTCGCGTTCGCACTGGATTTTGCCCGCAGCGAAAAGCGCGGCGGCGTCCACCCCATCATCGAGCATCAAGCGGTCGGATACGCGCTCGCCGATGCCAAGACCACGATCGAAGCGGCGCGCACTCTCAGCTGGCGCGCCTGCCATGCACTGGACACCCAGTCGCCGGCGGCCGAAGAGCTGGCGGTGCAGGCCAAGATCTTCGGCTCCGAGGCCGCCGTGCGCGTCATCACCGATCTGATGCGGGTGGTCGGGATCGACAGCTACGATCATGAGGCGCCATTCGGCGGCCTGCTGCAGGACGCGCTCGCGCTGCCGATCTTCGACGGCGGCAATATCGGCATCCGGCGCCGGCAACTGCACGCGATGTTCAAGAGCCGCGACTACAGCCCGCTCGCCGCAAGCGGCGCAGCGTAGCGCGAAAAAGGAGTGCAATCATGAGCACAGAGCGGAAAGTGGCAGTCGTCACCGGCGCATCGCAGGGGATCGGAGCCGGCCTCGTTCAGGCCTTCAGGGATCGCAACTGCCGGGTCGTCGCGACGTCACGCTCGATCAAGCCGGCCGCCGATGCCGATATCGTCACGGTGGCGGGCGACGTCGGTGCAGCCGATACGGCAGAGCAGGTGTTCAAGGCGGCGCTGCAGCGCTTCGGTCGCGTCGACACGCTGGTCAACAACGCCGGCATCTTCATGGCAAAACCTTTCACGGCCTACACGCAGGATGACTACGCCAGCTACATCTCGACCAACGTCACCGGCTTCTTCCACATGACCCGGCGCGCGCTGGAGCTGATGAGCAAGCAGGGCCACGGCCACGTCGTCACGATCACGACGAGTCTCGTCGACCAGCCGATGAGCAGCGTTCCCGCCGCCCTCGCTTCGCTGACAAAGGGCGCCCTGAACGCCGCAACCCGCGCGCTCGCCATCGAATATGCAAGGACCGGAATCCGCGTCAACGCGGTGTCGCCCGGGATCATCAAGACCCCGATGCACCCGGCGGAGGCGCATCAGGCGCTCGCAGCCCTTCACCCTGTTGGCAGGATGGGAGATATCTCCGACATCGTCGACGCGGTGCTCTACCTCGATGGCGCAGGCTTCGTGACCGGAGAAGTGCTCCACGTCGACGGCGGACAGGCCGCCGGCCACCACATGCCGTAACGCAGGCGATGTCCGGACCATGTTGCCGCTCCGCGCTACGGGCCTCGCGGCGCACGAACGCGGCGTGAGATGCGGTGGACGCCGAATGCGCAATTGACGCGTGCACAAATTCAGTGTCGTCCCGGCGCAGGCCGAGACGACGATTGTGTATGCGGTCCCGCCGCGAATCTCGTTGCGGCGCAACAATCAAAATGAGACTGCCCGTTAAGCACCCCCGCTGCGACGACATCCGCGCCGCGCCTGCCTTCGGCTAGCTTTGCCGCAACAACCGGACGCCAATCAGCCTTCGTCAGGCCATGTTGGCGCCGGTGACAACACAGAGGGAGGAGAGCGATGTTGAAAGGCAGTTTGGGACTGATTGCGTTGAGCAGCCTGTTGCTTTCGGGCACGGCGTTCGCCCAGGAGAAGATCAAGGTCGGCGTCACCGCGACGCTCGAGGGCACCTATACGGTGCTCGGCGAGGACGGCATGCGCGGCCACCAGACCGCGCTCAACGTGCTCGGCAAGAAGATCGGCGACAAGGAGCTCGAATTCGTCGTCGCCTCGACCGATGCGACGCCGGACTCCGCGGTGCGCGCGGTGCGCAAGCTGATCGAGCAGGACAAGGTGCAGATCCTGCTGTCGCCGCTGTCCGGCGACGAAGGCATCGCGGTGAAGAATTTTGCCAAGACCCATCCGGAGCTGACCTTCGTCAACGCCGCCTCCGGCGCGCAGGAGACGACCTACGTCGATCCGGCGCCGAACTTCTTCCGCTACAACATGGACGGCGCGCAGTGGCAGGTCGGCCTCGGCAAATATGCCTATGAGACCAAGGGCTATCGCAAGATCGCGACGGTCGGCGAGGATTACTCGTTCATCTACACCCAGGTGTTCGGCCTGGTGCTGGAGTTCTGCGGCGCCGGCGGCCAGGTCACCAACCGGCAATGGGTGCCGCTCGGCACCAAGGACTTCGCCTCTGTCATCGCCGCGCTGCCTGACGATGTCGATGCGATCTATCTCGGCCTCGGCGGCGCCGACGCCGTCAACTTCCTCAACCAGTATCAGCAGGCCGGCGGCAAGGCGCATCTGATGGGCGGCTCGATCATGATCGACCAGACCATCCTGTCGTCGAAGGGCAGCGCCAAGAACGCGCTGATCGGCACCATCGCCGCGAGCGGCCAGGCCGATACCTGGGAGGATCCGGGCTGGCAGAAATTCGTGAAGGCCTATCAGGACTCGTTCCCGGAGAGCAAACGCTTCCCGAGCCCGTCGCTGCTCGCCACCAACTATTACGGCTCGACCATGGCGCTGATCCTGGCGCTGCGGCAGGTCAATGGCGATCTCTCCAACAACCAGGCCAAGCTGAAGGACGCGCTGGCCAAGATCGAGATCGACGCCCCGAATGGCAAGATCAAGCTCGACGCCAACCGCCAGGCGATCGGCACCAATTTCGTCACCGAGGTGGTCGATGACGGCAAGGGCGCGCTGTTCAGCAAGGTCGTGAAGGTGATCCCGAACGTCAACCAGACGCTGGGCTACGATCCGGCGGTGTTCGCCAAGATCGGCCTGCCGAGCCGCACGGTCCCGGAGTGCAAGAAGTACTGACGTATTTGTTGCAGGTGCGAGCAAGCCAGCCGTGA
Source organism: Bradyrhizobium sp. B124 (assembly GCF_038967635.1). Lineage (NCBI taxonomy): Bacteria > Pseudomonadati > Pseudomonadota > Alphaproteobacteria > Hyphomicrobiales > Nitrobacteraceae > Bradyrhizobium > Bradyrhizobium sp. B124. The sequence goes on from NZ_CP152413.1 coordinate 4,048,879, forward strand.
CGGAAGCGCGCGGTTGCATGAACAGCCCTGCTCGCCCTTGCTTTCCGCGGGCGGATGATGAACGCTTGTCGAAAAGACAAGAACATCCCGCGGGAGGGGAGGCATGAGCAGGGCGCTTGCCGTCTTCCACGGCCGGTTCGGTCGCGCGACGGTCTATCAGTTGAACCGTCCCTTCAACGTGCATGCGCACCGCGAAGGGCACCTGATCTTTCATGTCGGCGGAACGCCGGCGCAGATCGATGTCTCCGAGCAGCGCCTGCTGCTCAAGGACGACACCGTGGTTGCGGTCAACCCGTGGGAACCGCACAATTTTCTGCCGACCGACATGGACCACGGCGCGATCTTCTTCGTGCTCTATGTCAACGCCGAATGGTTCGCGCCGCAGCCGGCGAGCGCGCAGGGCCTGCGGTTCGGCCGCACCTTCTTTCCGCGCACGGAGGCGCTCGACCGGCTGATCCGCCGCACCGCAGCACTGGTGTGCGGCGCGCCGTCGCTGCGCAGCCTCGACTGCGAGCTCCGGCAGCTGATCGACTCCTGCTACGAGGAGAGCTGGCAGGCGGCGCAGGACGCGCGCGCCGCCGCCGCGGTGACCGATTTCCGGGTCCGCAAATCGATCAAGCTGATGTCGGAAAGCCCCGGCGCCGAGATCGAGCTCGATGCGATCGCGCGCGAAGCGGGGTTGTCGCGGCCGCATTTCTACCGGCTGTTCCGCACCCAGACCGGCGTCACCCCTCACCTCTACATGAACACGCTAATCATGGAGCAGGCGCTGGATGCGCTGGTCGCGACCGAAACGCCGATCGCCGATATCGGCTTCGATCTCGGCTTCTCCTCGCAGAGCGGTTTCACCCGCTTCTTCGCCGCCAATGTCGGCATGGCCCCGACCGACTATCGCCGCGCTGCCAAGGTGTTGCGGCCGTGAAAGAGTTCCAGAGCAGACGATAAAAGATACTCTCGATCAAATCCGCCGCTTTCGCCCTCGGTAGGATACTGGACACGCGGCCCGGCAGACGGTCGCGACGTCAGAGGGAACGCGACGGAGATGGCCAGGTTCATCGAACGCCATCCGGCCTGGGCGCTGATCGTGATCATCGCGGTCGCGGTGCTGCTGTGGCTGGTGTTCGCGATCTGGCCGCCGGGGCTGGAAGCCGCGATCGGCCGCAAGCGCGTGTTCCTCAACGCCGTCTTGAACGGCGTCACGCTCGGTGGGCTGTATTTCCTGGTGGCCAGCGGCTTCACGCTGATCTTCGGCCTGATGCGCAACGTCAACCTCGCCCACGGCTCGCTCTATCTGTTCGGTGGCTATATCGGCTACGCGATCAGCACCTGGACCGGATCATGGATCCTCAGCTTCATCGTCGCTTTCATCGCGGCGGCGCTGGTCGGCGTGATCCTGCAGCTCGCCGTGTTCCGCCGCATGGAGGGTCAGGACCTCAGGCAGACCATGGTCACGATCGGGCTCTCGATCGTGTTCGCGGATTTGATGCTCTGGGTGTTTGGCGGCGACTTCTACCAGGTCCAGACCCCGAGCTGGCTGATCGGGCCGGTGCAGCTGCCGCTGCTCACCGCAATCAAATCATCGGGCGAGCCGGTCTATCTGCAATATCCGCTGGTACGGCTGGTGATCTTCGCGGCGTCCGTCGTGATCGGCGTCGCAATGTGGCTGGCGCTCAACCGTACGCGGATCGGCATGATCGTGCGCGCCGGGGTCGACGACCGCGACATCCTGGCCGCGACCGGGGTGCGGATCCAGCTGGTGTTCGTGCTGGTGTTCGCGCTCGGCGCGGGGCTCGCCGGCATCGCCGGCGTGGTTGGCGGCACCTTCCAGTCGCTGTCGCCGGGCGAGGACACCCGCTTCCTGCTCGCCTCGCTCGTGGTCGTGATCGTCGGCGGCATGGGCTCGATCCCGGGCGCTGCGCTCGGCGCCGTCATCATCGGGCTCGCCGAGCAGCTCGGCTCGGTCTACATCCCGACCTACGCTATCGTCGTCACCTTCCTGATCATGGTCGTGGTGCTGGCGCTGCGGCCGCAGGGCCTGCTCGCGAGGCGATGAGATGTCGTTGCTCCAGAGCATCCAGTTCCGCCCCGACCCATCCGCCAACGCGACCCGCCGCGCCTTGATCCGCGCCTGGCCGGAATTCCAGAACCCGGCGGCCTGGCTGGTCGCGCTGATCCTCGTGATCATGCCGCTGATCGCCAACGGCTTCTTCCTGATCGAGATCTTCGCCACCACGCTGATCCTCGGCGTCATCGCGCTGAGCCTGATGTTCCTCGCCGGCTATGGCGGCATGGTCAGCCTGATGCAGCTCACGATCGCGGGCTTTGCCGGCTACATGGTCGCGGTGTTCGGCATGAGCGGCAACGCCAATATCAGCCTCGGCTGGCCGTGGTGGCTCGCAACGCCAATGGCGCTCGCGCTGGCGACGCTGTTCGGCACGCTCGGCGGCGCGCTCGCGGTGCGCACCGAGGGCATCTACACCATCATGATCACGCTCGCGATCGGTGCGGCATTCTACTACTTCACCAACCAGAACTGGGCGATCTTCAACGGCCATACCGGCATCAACACCGTCGCGACCCCGCACTTCTGGGGCGTCGACTGGCGCGCCGACATCGCCTTCTATTATGTGACGCTCGGCGTCGCCGCGATCTGCTACTTCGCCGTCCAGTATGTCTCGCGCGCGCCGTTCGGCCTCGCGCTGCAAGGCGTCCGCGACAACCCCCGCCGCATGGCCGCGCTCGGCTTCAATCCCAATGCCCACCGCATCGCCGCCTACGCCTTCGCCGCCTTCATCGCGGCACTCGGCGGCGTGTTGCAGGTCTGGAACTACCGGCAGATCTCGCCGGGCTCAGTCAGCGTCGGCGCTTGCATCGACGTCCTGATCATCGCCGTGGTCGGCGGCATCACCCGGCCGATCGGCCCGTTCATCGGCGCGCTGATCTTCGTGCTGCTGCGCACCTTCGCGCTCGACGTGCTGATCAAGTTCGGGCTCGACGGCAACCGCTTCCGGCTGCTGATCGGGCTCGGCTTCCTCGCCATCGTGTTCTGGTCGTCCGACGGCGTGATCGGCCTCTGGGAACGCTGGCGGCGCCGCAGCGCATCCGCGACACAACGTTCGGTCGGAGGCCGCCATGGATAGCGTCGCGCAGCGACTGTCCGTGGTCGGCGCCGGCGCAGCCCTGGAGCTGCGCGGCGTGACCCGGCTGTTCGGCGCGCTGGCGGCGCTGACCGACGTCACCATCACCGTGCGTCCGGGCGAGCGGCGCGCGGTGCTCGGCTCGAACGGCGCCGGCAAGACGACGCTGTTCAACTGCATCACCGGCGACTTCCCGCCCTCCTCCGGCACGATCCGCTTCTTCGGCGAGGACATCACCCAGTTCCCGCCCTATGAGCGGATCCGCCGCGGACTGCGCCGCACCTACCAGATCTCGGCGCTGTTCCCCGGCCTCACCGTGCAGGACAACGTCTATCTCGCCTGCCGCGGCGTCTCCCGCGGCCGGTTCTCGTTGCTGCGCCCGGGGCAGAACGATGCGCTGATGCACGCGACTGAAACGCTGGTGCAGGCCGTGCACCTTGCCGGCGTCAAGGAGCAGCGCGTCGCCGAGCTGGCGCATGGCCAGCAGCGCCAGCTCGAGATCGCACTAGCCCTCGCCGGCGCGCCGCGCTTCATCCTGTTCGACGAGCCGGCGGCGGGACTGTCGCCGACCGAGCGGCGCGAGCTGATCGAGATCCTGACCTCGCTGCCTGCGCATATCGGCTACATCATCATCGAGCACGACATGGACGTTGCGCTGCGCGTCGTCGAGAGCGTGACGATGATGCACAACGGCCGCATCTTCAAGGAAGGGCTGCCGCGCGAGATCGAGTCCGATCCCGAGGTGCAGGAGCTTTATCTCGGAGGCGGCCATGAATGACCGTCGCACCGCGCCCGCACTCGAGGTGAAGGGCCTCGACGTCTATTACGGCCATGCGCACGCGCTGCAAGGCGTCGACCTTACGCTCGATACCGGCGTGTTCTCGGTGGTCGGCCGCAACGGCATGGGCAAGACCACGCTGTGCAAGGCCATCATGGGCCTGGTGCGCGCCAGCAGTGGCTCGATCCGGATACGCGGCGAGGAAGTCACGCGGCTCAATCCGGCGCGCATCGCCCGGCTCGGCGTCGGCTATGTGCCGCAGGGCCGGCGACTGTGGCGTTCGCTGACGGTCGACGAACACCTTGCGCTCGCCGGCGGACTGCGCCGCGGCGCTTGGACCATCGAGCGCATCTATGACACCTTCCCGCGCCTCGCCGAACGCAGGAACAACGGCGGCAACCAGCTCTCCGGCGGCGAGCAGCAGATGCTCGCGATCTCGCGCGCACTGCTCACCAATCCGCAGCTCCTGATCATGGACGAGCCGACCGAGGGCCTCGCGCCTGTCATCGTCGGGCAAGTCGAGGAGATGCTGCTACGCCTCGGCGACGAAGGCGACATGTCCATCCTGGTCATCGAGCAGAACATCGGCGTCGCGACGGCGGTGTCGCGCAACGTCGCCATCATGGTCAATGGCCGGATCAATCGCATCATCGACTCCGCGCGGCTCGCCACCGACCGCGAGTTGCAGCAGCGGCTACTCGGCGTCGGCACCCACGGCGCTGACGAGATTGATCCCGAGACGGCGCCGGCAAAAGCTGAGGCGGCCGGCGCGCCGCAGTCGGAACGCAAGGGTCCGGCTCGCATCTACGTCTCCAATCCCGTGCTGCCGACGCGCTGGTCGCAACCGGTGCCGATCGCCCGTATCGAGGCCGCCGCGCGGACGCAGTCCGTCGCCGTCACGCGTCTCGAGGAAGCAACCCGTACGCGACGCGAACTGGCGACGTCGAGGACATCGGGGCCTCCCGTCGTGCTGGTCGTCGGCACGCTCGACACCAAGGGTGCGGAGCTGCGCTTCATCCGCGATATCATCGCGGCCAGCGGCCTGCGCACCCGGCTGGTCGACGTTTCGACCAGCGGCAAGGCGGCGAGCTGCGACGTCACCGCGCAGGAGATTGCCCTCAACCACAGCCGCGGCGGCTCCGGCGTGTTCGGCACCGATCGCGGCGCCTCGGTAACCGCGATGGCGGACGCGTTCGAGCGGTGGCTGCGCCGCCAGGGCAATGTCGCCGGCATTATTTCCGCCGGGGGTTCGGGCGGCGCGTCGCTGGTCGCACCGGGCATGCGCGCGCTTCCGATCGGCGTACCGAAGCTCATCATCTCCTCGGTCGCCTCCGGCGACGTCGGTCCCTATGTCGGACCCGCCGACATCACCATGATGTATTCGGTGACCGACGTACAGGGCCTCAACTCGATCTCGCGCACGGTGCTCGGCAACGGCGCCCATGCCCTGGTCGGCATGGTCAAGGCGCGGCTCGAGGAACAGACCGGCAAGCCACGCGATACCGGCGCTCATCCTCCGGCCATCGGCATTACCATGTTCGGCGTCACCACTCAGGCCGTGCAGAAGATCGCAGCCGACCTGCGCGAGGATTTCGAGTGCCTCGTGTTCCACGCCACCGGCGTCGGCGGCCGATCGATGGAGAAGCTGGTCGAGTCCGGCGAGCTTGCCGGCGTCATCGACCTCACCACGACCGAGGTCTGTGACCTGCTGATGGGCGGCGTGTTCCCGGCGACCGACGATCGCTTCGGCGCCATCATCCGCAGCCGCGTGCCCTATGTCGGCTCGGTCGGCGCGCTGGATATGGTGAACTTCGGCGCGCCCGACACGATTCCGGAGCGCTACCGGCAGCGCAAATTCCACGTCCACAATCCGCAGGTCACCTTGATGCGGACCACGCCGGAAGAGAACGAGCGCATGGGCCGCTGGATCGGCGAGCGCCTCAACCAGATGGACGGGCCGGTGCGTTTCTTCCTGGCCGAAGGCGGCGTCTCCGCGCTCGATGCGCCCGGCAAGCCGTTCTGGGACCCCGATGCCGACGCGGCGCTGTTCCGCGCGCTGGAGCGCACCGTGCGCCAGACCGGCAACCGGCAGATCATCCGCATCAAGCGCAACATCAACGATCCCGAGTTCACCGCCGCCATCGTCAGCGCGTTCCGTCCGCTGCTCGGACGCGCCGGTGGCCGGCGGAGAGTGGCGAGGTGACCCATGCCCAGGTTTGAACGCGCGGCGCTGTTGAAGAAGTTTCACGCCATGATCGCACGCGGCGAGCCGATCGTCGGCGGCGGCGCCGGCACCGGCCTATCGGCAAAATGCGAGGAGGCCGGCGGCGTCGACCTGATCGTGATCTACAATTCCGGCCGCTACCGCATGGCCGGCCGCGGCTCGCTCGCCGGACTGATGCCCTACGGCGATGCCAACGCCATCGTCGTCGAGATGGCCGGCGAAGTATTACCGGTCGTGACCAAGACGCCGGTGCTCGCCGGCGTCAACGGTACCGATCCGTTCCGCGACATGGACGTGTTCCTCGAGCAGCTCAAGGCCATCGGCTTCGCCGGCGTGCAGAACTTCCCGACCGTCGGACTGATCGACGGCACCTTCCGCGCCAATCTCGAAGAGACCGGGATGTCCTATGCGCTCGAGATCGACATGATCGCGAAGGCGCATGACAAGAACATGCTGACCACGCCCTATGTGTTCAGCGAGCAGGAAGCGACCGCGATGGCGATCGCGGGCGCCGACATCATCGTCTGCCATATGGGCCTCACCACGGGCGGCACGATTGGCGCGCAGACCGCGCTGAAGCTCGCCGACTGCCCTGCCCGCATCGAGGCCTGGGCCGAGGCCGCGCTCAGCGTCAATTCGAACATCATCGTGCTCGCGCATGGCGGCCCGATCGCCGATCCCGCGGATGCCGATTTCATCATGAAGCAGACCCCCAACTGCCACGGCTTCTACGGCGCCTCCTCGATGGAGCGCTTGCCGGTCGAGCGGGCGCTGACGGATCAGGTTCGCAAGTTCAAGGCGATCGGCGCGCGCTAGAGCCGCCGTGACCAAGGGAGGAAGAGATGTCGGGGATGCTGGTCGGTGAATTGATCCTCTGGCTCATCGTCGCAATCGTCGCGATCGTCATCATCGTCTATGTGGTGAACTGGCTCTACCACCGCTCATCGAAGGAAACCTCCTTCGTCCGGACCGGTTTCCTCGGCGAACGCGTGGTGATCAACGGCGGCGCCTTCGTGCTGCCGTTCATCCACGACTACACGCCTGTGAACATGAACGTGCTGCCGATGGGGATCGTGCGCTCCCGGCAGGATGCCGTGATCACCCGCGACCGGATGCGCGTCGACATCGAGGCCGATTTCTACGTCCGGGTGCAGGCAACCCGCGAGGCCGTCTCGATCGCCGCCGCCACGCTCGGCCGCCGCACCATGGAGCCGGAGCAGCTGCACACCCTGCTCTCCGGCAAGTTCATCTCCGCGATCCGCTCGGTTGCGTCAGAGATGACGATGGAGCAGATGCACGAGCAGCGCGGCGAATATGTCGCCCGCGTCAAGGCCAATGCCGCCGAAGCACTGGCGCAGAATGGCCTCGAGCTGGAGTCGGTCGCGATCACCGATCTCGACCAGACCGACCTCGAATATTTCAACCCCTCGAACCGCTTCGACGCCGAAGGCCTGACCCGCCTGATGGAGGACATCGAGGCCAAGCGCAAGCTGCGCAACGACATCGAGCAGGACTCGATGATCAAGATCCGCTCCCGCAACCTGGAGGCCGAGCGGCAAGCGCTGGACATCGAGCGCGAGAGCGAGACCGCCCGCCTCGAGCAGGAGCGCGACATCGAGATGCGCCGCGCCCTGCAGCGCACCGAAGTCGCGCGCGAGCGCGCGCTGCGCGAGACCGAGGCCGAACAGGCCCAGATTACCGCGCGCGAAGCCATCGAAAAGGCGCGCATCGCCAACGAGCAGGCTATCACCGAGGCCCGCATCGCCTCCGAACGCGAGACCCGGCACCGGGAGATCGAACGCACCCGCGCGGTGGAAGAGCGGGAGTTGCTGGCGCGCGAGGAGATCGAGAAGGCCAGGATCGCCAACCAGCGCTCGGTCGACACCACCCGCATCGCCTCCGAGCGCGAGGTCCGCCAGCGCGAGATCGAGCGGATGCGCACCGTGGAGGAGGCCGAGATCGCGGCCCGCGAGTCGATCGAAAAGGCCCGCATCCAGCAGGACCGCGTCGTCACCGATGCCCGCATCGCCAATGAGGAAGAGACCCGCCGGCGCGAGATCGAGCGCACCCGCGCCGTCGAGGAAGCCGAGATCGCGGCCCGCGAGGCCACCGAGAAGGCGCGCATCGCCCAGACCATGACGGTCAATGTCGAGCGCATCTCCTCCGACGAACGCACCCGCGCGCTGGAGATCCAGCAGGTCCGGACCATCCAGGAGGCCGAGATCGAGGCGCAGAAGTCGGTCGAAGCCGCTCGGATCATCAGAGAGAAGACGCTGGCGGCCGAGCGCATCGCCGCCGATCACACCACGCGCAAGCTCGAGATCGAGCGCAACCAGGCGATCGAGATCGCCGGGATCACCGCGCGCGACGCCACCGAGGCGTCCCGGATCGCGCAGGAGGAACACGTACGCTCCCTGGAGATCGCACGCACCCGCGCGATCGAGGAAGCCGACATCGCCTCGCGTGAATCGATCGAGGCGGCACGCATCTCGCAGGAGAAGTCGGTCGCAGCGCAGCGCATCCGTGCCGAGCGCGAGACCCGCGCGCTCGAGATCGAACGCACCGGAGCGATCGAGGCCGCCGAGCTGAAGCGCCGCGACGCGGTCGAGCGGCAGCGCATCGATGTCGAGCTGGCGCTGGAGAGCGAGCGGATCACCTCCTCCAGGACCCGCGAGGTGCTCAATATCGACCAGAAGCGGGCGATCGAGCTCGCCGACGAGGAGCGCGTCATCGCGCTCGCCGCCAAGCGCTCGGAGCGGATCGATGCCGACCGGCAGGTGAAGCAGGCCGAGATCACGGCCCGCAAGGAGGTCGAGACCACCGATGTGACCCGCGAGCAGGCGCTGGAGGCGGCGCGGATCGAACGGCGCCGTTCGATCGAGCAGCTCGAGGTCGCCCGCAATCAATCGCTGCAGGAGGCCGAGATCGCGGCGCGCGAGGAGGTCGAGCGCGCCCGCATCGCCTCCGACCGTGGCCTCGACGAGGCGAGGGTCGGCCGCGAGCGCGAGCTGCGCAAGCTCGAGGTCAACAGGGAGAAGGACGTCGAGACCGCCTTGATGGAAAAGGCGATCGCGCTGCACCAGAAGTCGCTGGAGGAATCGGCGGCGCGCGCCGCCGCCGAGGACGCCAGGGTCCACGCCACCGAGGCGGCCGAGCGCGTCGTCACCGCGCGCGAGAGCGAAATCGCCAAGCGGCGCAAGACCGTCGAGGTTCTGCTCGCCGAAAAGCAGGCCGAGGAAACCAGGATCGCGGCCGGGGCCGAACGGGTCCGTGCCACGGTCGAGGCCGAGGCACAGCGGCTGCTCAACGAGGCCGAGAACGTGCTGACCGATCAGGCCCGCTACTCGCTGTTCCGCCGCAAGCTGCTCGACCGGATCGAGGGCATCGTGCGCGAGAGCGTCAAGCCGATGGAGAAGATCGAGGGCATCCGCATCCTCCAGGTCGACGGGCTCAATGGCAACGGCAATGGCGGCGGTTCCGGCCGCAGCGCCACCGACGAGGTGATCGATTCGGCGCTGCGTTACCGCGTGCAGGCGCCGCTGATCGACTCGATCCTGTCGGATATCGGCGTCGAGGGCGGCAGCCTCGCCAAGATGCCCGGCCTGATCCGCGAGGCCCGGGACATGCAAGGCATCAAGGACTCCGCGCGCAAGAGCGGCGGCGATGCCAAGCCGGCAGCGCCCGAAGGCGGCGGCGAGCCGCGCCCCGAACGCACGCCGCGCAAGAAGGACTGAGCTCGCAACATGGCACGGGTTTACGTCTCTACTGTCGTCAACGCCCGCAACGACCGGGTCTGGGCCCGGGTGCGCGATTTTAACGGGCTGCCGAACTGGCATCCCGCGATCGCTGAAAGCCGGATCGAGGGCGGCGAGCCCTCGGACAAGATCGGCTGCATCAGGGATTTCCGCCTGCGCAACGGCGATCGCATCCGCGAGAAGCTGCTCGGCCTGTCCGATTACGACATGTTCTGCACCTACTCGATCCTGGAATCGCCGATGGGCGTCGAGAACTATGTCGCGACGCTGCGGCTCACGCCGGTCACCGATGGCGACCAGACGTTCATGGAATGGACCGCCGAGTTCGACTGTGCGCCCGAGCGCGAGGCGGAGCTGGTCAACAATATCGGCGGCGGTGTGTTCCAGGGCGGGTTCGACGCGCTGAAGCGGGCGTTCGGGGGATAGGCCGTGCCGCATATCGTCAAGAGCACGATCCTGGATACACCAACCGATGCGGTGTGGGCCGTGCTGCGCGATTTCAACGGTCATGACCGCTGGCACCCAGCGGTCGCGACCAGCGGCATCGAGCGGGCGCAGCCCTCCGACAAAATCGGCTGCGTCAGGCGCTTCAAGCTGAAGGACGGATCCGAGCTGCGCGAGCAGTTGCTGGCGCTGTCCGACCTCGAACAATCGTTCAGCTACTGCCTGCTCGATACGCCGGTCCCGATGTTCAACTACGTGGCGCATGTTCGCCTGCTGCCGGTCACCGATGGCGACCGCACCTTCTGGCACTGGGAGTCGCGCTTCATGACGCGGACCGAGGACACGGACCGCATCACGCACATGGTTTCGGAAGACATCTACCAGGCCGGCTTCGACGCCATCCGCCGGCATCTGAAGGGGGCCGCGTAAGCGGGGAAGGACATCATGCCAGTCACGGTGAAGACCTTCACCAGCACGAACGAGGCCGCAGCCGCGCTGTCGTCGGACCGCAGCGCCCGCTATCTCGGCGGCGGCACGCTGGTGATGCGGGCGCTGAACGAAGGCGACATCTCGATCTCGACCGTCGTGCGCGCCAGCGACCAGGCGATGACAAGGATCGACACGTCGGGCGCGCGGATCGTGCTCGGCGCCGGCGTCACCTTCGCACGCATCCTGGCCGAACGCGATCTCGGCTTCCTGCACGCCCCTGCCCGCTCGATCGGCGGACCGGCGGTGCGCAACATGGGAACGGTCGGCGGCAATCTGTTCGCGCCGGTGCCGTATGGCGATTTCACCGTCGCGATGCTTGCGCTCGATGCGATGGTATCGGTGCAGGGCGGCCTCGGCGGCCGCGAGATCGGAATCGAGGAATTCCTGCAGTCGCGCGACCGGCAGGCCGGCACGCTGGTGCTCGCGATCTCCTTTGCCAAGCCCGGCAGCGCTGATGCCTTCCGCTACCGCAAGATCGCGCGGATCAAGCCCAAGGGCGGCGCGGTGATCACGCTCGCGGCGCATCTGCCGGTCAACGGCAGCCGGATCGTCGGCGCCCGCGTCGCGCTCGGCTCGATGGCGCCGACCCCGATCCGCGCCCGCGCCGCCGAACGCGCGCTGGAAGGCCGCTCGCTCGACACGTCCACGATCAATGCGGCTGCTGCGGCAGCGGTCGAAGGAACTTCGCCCGGCGACAATGCGCTCGCCAGCGCCTGGTATCGCCGCGAGATCGTCGGCGTGCATCTCAGACGCCTGTTGTCCGGTCAGGAATAGATCGTCATGGCCAAGACCCCTCTGCAATTCAGCCACAACGGCCGCGACGTCGCGATCTTCGTCGACGGCGGCACCAACCTTTTGGTCGCGCTGCGCGAGCTGATCGGCGACATGACGCCGAAATTCGGTTGCGGCCAGGGCGGCTGCGGCACCTGCAGTGTGCTGATCGACGGCGAACTGCATCTCTCCTGCCTGACGCTGGCCGAAACGGTCGCCGGCCGCTCGGTCGAGACGCTCGACGGCATCAAGGACGGTCCCAATCTGCACCCGCTGCAACGCGCCTTCGCCGACAATTTCGCCGCGCAGTGCGGCTACTGCACGCCGGGCATGCTGATGGCTGCGAAGGCGCTGCTCGACCGCAATCCGCAGCCGAGCCGCGCCGAGGTCGTCGAGGCGATCTCCGGCAACATCTGCCGCTGCACCGGCTACGAGCCGATCATCAACGCCGTGTTGGCTGCCGCATCGGGCAGCCGGGCTCGCGCGTAAGGGAACAGTGCCATGCTGGAATTGCGCAAGGACCTCTTCGCCGACGAGCGTGACGATAATCTGAAAGAGATCGGCAAGGGCACGCAGCGCCAGGACATGCTCGGCCATGTCACCGGCACCTCGCCCTATTTCGACGATCACAAGCTGCAAGGCATGCTGCACCTGAAAGTGGTCCGCAGCGCGCATTCCCACGCACGGCTGCGACGCATCGACACGTCGGAGGCCGAGCGGTCGCAGGGGGTGCGGCGCGTGATTCGCGCCTCCGACGTGCCGCGCAACCTCAACACGCTGCTCAGCCTGATCAATTTCGGCAAGGACGACGAGCCATCGCTCGCGGTCGACAAGGTGCGCTACAAGGGCGAGCCGATCGTCGCCATCGTCGCCGACAGCCCGCGCGAAGCTTTTGAGGCGATCGCCAAGGTTAAGATCGACTATGAGCCGCTGCCGGCGGTGTTCGATGTCGAGGAGGCGCTGAAGCCGGGCGCGCCCGTCGTCAACGAGGTGTACCCCAAGAACACCTTCACCTATCACGAGACCTATGATCGCCAGCAGTTGCGCTTCGGCGACGCCGACCGCGCCCTGGCCTCGGCCGACCATGTGCTGGAGCAGCGCTACCAGATGTCGCCGATCGAGCACGCGCCGACCGAGACCAACGGTTCGATCGCAGCGCCCGACACCAACGGCCGCTACATCGTCTACACCTCGACGCAGGCGCTGTTCTTCTCGGTCGACACCTGCGCCAAGATCCTCGATGTGCCCTCCAACACCTTCCACTTCATCGGCGGCACTGTCGGCGGCGGCTTCGGCGGCAAGGTCGATACGCTGACCGAGCCGCTCTGCATCCTCGGCGCGATGCTGACCGGGCGTCCGGTGCGCTACGTGTTCGGGCGCGAGGAGGAGATGCAATACGGCCCGCCGCGCGGCGCCGAGCGCATCTACATCAAGGATGGCGTGATGCGCGACGGCCGCGTCGTCGCCCGCAAGGTGCGCGCCTATTTCGACAGCGGCGCCTATACGCGGCTGTCGAGCTATGCGGCGGTGAAATGCGCCGCGCATCTGCCCGGCCCCTACACGATCCCGAACGTCCATGGCGACGTCTACTGCGTCTTCACCAACCGGACGCCGGCGACCGCGATGCGTGGTTTCGGCGTCACGGCGATGGATTTCGCCATCGAATGCCAGATGGACAAGCTCGCCCATCTCGTCGGCATGGATCCGATGGAGTTCCGGATCCTCAACGCGTATCGCGACGGCGACATGAAGGCGCATCGGCGCGAGGCCAAGAACACCGCGCTGATCGAATGCGTGCAGGTCGCCGCGGAGAAGGCGAAATGGCCGCTCCGCGAGGAGTTCAAGCGGATGTCGTCGCGCAAGGATGGTGGCGGGATCCGCGCCGCCGTGACGCTGACGCCGCGGGAATCACATGCGCCGGCGGCCGCACCGATCCAGCAGCGCACGACGTATGACCGCGCGCCGGCCGCGACGCGCGAGCCGCCTCCGCCGCCGCCTCCCTCACCGCCAACATCACCTCCGCCACCGCGGCCGAGCGCGCCGTCGCATGGTGCCACCCGCTTCTCATCCGTCTTCGGCACCAGGAGGCGCTGACCATGACCCGGCATCGCGGACGCGGCATCGCGTCGGTCAACTACCCCATCGGCATGAATCTCGGCGGCGATCCGAGCCAGGCGCTGGTGCATTCGAACCCGAGCGGCAAGTTCACCGTAGCGCTGTCCTCGATCGATCTTGGCCAGGGCATGAAGTCGGTGACCCGGCAGATCTGCGCCGAGACGCTTGGCGTGCCGGTCGAGGACGTCTATGTCGACACTGCCGACTCCGACACCGGCCCGCACTGCATGGGCTCGTTCGCCTCGCGCGGCACGCATCGCGTCGGTAACGCCGTGATGGCGGCGGCGCGGGAGGCGCGCGGCGTGATGATGGAGGCGGCTGCCGAGGAACTGGAGGTGAACGCCGCTGATCTCGAGACTGATGGGCGCGGCAATATCCACGTCAAGGGCGCACCGCACCGCTCGATCTCGACCAAGGACGTCGCGATCGCCGCACAGTTCAAGCAAGGCAAGACGATCTCCGGCCGCGGCATCTTCCTGGTGCCGCTGTCCGACGTCGACCCTGAAACCGGCGAGATGTCGCCGGCGACATGTTACGCGCATGCCTGTCTCGTCGCAGAGGTCGAGGTCGACGACGAGACCGGCGAGGTCGACATGGTCAGGATGGACTCCGCCTATGAGCTCGGCCGCGCGCTCAATCCGCGGCTGGTCGAGCAGCAGCTGGTCGGCGGCGCCTGGATGGGCGTCAGCCATGCGCTCTACGAAACGCCGGAGCCGTATTATCCGGAGCCGGTGCATGGCCCGCGCGACTTCGTCGAATATCTGATGCCGGGTCCCGGTGACATCTGCCCGCACGACATCGCGGTGCTGGAACGCCCGGCGCCCGACGGTCCGTTCGGCGCCAAGGGACCGGGCGAGATGTGCGCCAATCCGGTGCTGCCCGCGGTTGCTAACGCGATCTTCAACGCCGTCGGCGTCCGGATCGACGATCTGCCAATCACGCCGGAAAAGGTACTGCGCGCGATCCGGGCGCAGGGCGGCGCGCGGCCGCAGCCGCGGCGCTGAGGTCCTTTCATGCCGGTCCGCAGCAACATTGTCGGTATCGACAGCCCCGAGGCGCTGGAGAAGGCGCTGCGTGCGGCCTATTACCTCGCCGACGACGGCATCGCGACCGCCTCCTATCTCTCGCTCGCGCTCGGCAAGCCGCTGCTGCTCGAGGGCGCGCCGGGGGTCGGCAAGACCGAGGCTGCGAAGGCGATCGCCGCCGTGCTCGGCCGCAGGCTGATCCGCCTGCAATGCTATGAGGGCATCGATGCTTCGGCGGCACTCTACGAGTGGAACTATCCGCGCCAGATGCTGGCGATCCGGCAGGCGGGCGAGGAGAGCATCGACATCTACGGCGAGTCGTTCCTGATCGAGCGCCCGATGCTCGCCGCGTTGCGCGCGCCCGACGCGACCGTTCTTCTGATCGACGAGATCGACCGCGCCGACCAGGAGTTCGAGGCGTTCCTGCTCGAATTCCTCTCCGACTTCCAGATCTCGATCCCCGAGCGCGGCACGGTGCGCGCCGCCGAGCATCCCGTGGTGGTGCTGACCTCGAACCGGACGCGCGACCTGCACGAGGCGCTGCGGCGGCGCTGCGTCTATCACTGGATCGACTATCCGAACGCCGAGCGCGAGGCGCGCATCGTGATGATGCGCGCCTCCAGCGTTGCCGAGGCGACTGCCCGCGCCGTGGTCGCCGCCGTCGGTCGGCTGCGCCGCGAGCCGCTGAGCAAGGCGCCGGGGGTGGCCGAAGCGGTCGACTGGGCCGAGGCCGCGACCTTGCTGCACAAAGGCGGCGCACGCTGGCCTGACGCATTCAAGCGCTCGATCGGCGTCGCGCTGAAGGACGAGGAGGATCTGCATTTCATCTCACCCCGGCTCGATGCGATCATCGCGGAGGCAGCCGCGTGAGCGACGATCTCAAGCTGCCGCGCGCCGCGCAGATCTTCGTCACCTTCGTCGCGCTGCTGCGCGCCAACGGCTTTTCGGTCGCGCCGGAGCAGACGACGAGCTTCCTGGCGGCAATCGAGCTGCTCGGGCCGCGCAGCCTGGAGCACATCCGCCGGGCCGGGCTCGCGACGCTGGCGCCGCCACCCGAGCGCCGCGCAACGTATGACCGGTTGTTCGACATCCATTTCCGCGGCACTGATGCGATCGAGCAGGCCGAGGGCGAGGACGAGGAGACTGTCCGCTTGCAGGAAGAAGGCCGCGGCGGGGACGAGCCGCCGCTTGCCGACGAGGCCAATGAATCCGGCCTTGCTGCGGCGCGCGCCGAAGCACTGGTCGAGCGCCGCTTTGCCCAGGCTGCAACCAGCGATCCGCTGCGCCGGCTCTCGCGCGACGCGGCAAAACGGCTGCCGCGAAGGCGCGGCCACCGGCGACGCCGCGCGAGGAGCGGCCCGTTCGCCGACCTCCGCCGCACCCTGCGTGACAGCGTGCGCAATGACGGCGAGGTGCTGCGGCTCGGCCGGATGCGCCGCCGCCAACGTCCGCGCAAGATCCTGCTCCTGATCGACGTCTCCGGCTCGATGAAGGCGCGCACCGAGGAGAATATGCGGCTCGCGCATTTGCTGGTGCAGGCGGCCGGCAATGTCGAGGTGTTCACCTTCGGCACGCGGCTGACCCGTGTCACGCCGGCGCTGCGGCTGAAGCGGCGCGAGCAGGCGCTGAACGCGGCCTCCTTCCTGGTCAGCGACTGGGACGGCGGCACGAGGATCGGCGACGCGCTGCAGGCCTTCCTCGCCGTGCCGCGGTTCGGCGGATATGCCCGCGGCGCCGCGGTCGTGATCGTCTCCGACGGCCTTGAGCGCGGCGACCCGGCGGCACTGCGCGATGCCGTCGCAAAGCTGTCGCGCCGGGCCTGGCGCGTGAGCTGGCTGACGCCGCTCGCGACGTCGCCCGGATTCAAGCCGCAAACTGAGGCACTGATCGCGATCCAGCGCTTTGTCGATGATCTCGTGGACGGCGGATCGAGCGCGGCAGTGGTCGCGCATCTGCTGTCGCTTGCAGCAAGGAGAGCTGCGTGACCGGCATTGTCGACGGACATCATCACATCTGGCGTCAGGCCGATCTCGCCTGGCTCTCCGGCCCGATACAGCCGCGCATCTTCGGCCCCTACGAGCCGATCCGCCGCGACTATCCGATCGAAGAGTATCTCGACGACCTCAAAGGCACCGGCGTCACCCGCTCGGTCTATGTCCAGACCAACTGGCCGAATGGCCAGTTCGAGGACGAAGCAGCCTGGGTGCAGCAGACCGCGGATCAGCACGGCTGGCCGCAGGCGCTCGTCGCCTATGCCGATTTTTCCGTCGACGACGTCCGGCCGCAGCTCGATCGGCTGAAGCGTTATCCGCTGGTCCGCGGCGTGCGCATGCAGCTGCACTGGCACGAAAACCCGCTCTATCGCTTCGCGGCCCGTCCCGATCTCTGCACCGATCCTGTGATCCGGCGCAATGTCGGCCACCTCGCCGACTATGGCTGGAGCTTCGACCTGCAGGTGTTCGCGACGCAGATGGCCGATGCCGCCGGCCTCGCCGAGGCCTGCCCCGAGGTGACATTCATCCTGCAGCATGCCGGCATGCTGGAGGATCTGTCGCCGCAAGGCCGCGCCGCCTGGCGCGCCGGCATGGCCCGGCTCGCGCAGTGTCCCAACGTGGTGTCGAAGCTGTCCGGACTCGGCACCTTCATCCACCGCAACGATGCCGCGCATATCGCCGGCGTCATGATCGACACGGTCGCGATCTTCGGCGCGGACCGCTGCCTGTTCGGTTCGAACTTTCCGATCGAGAAGCTGTGGACCAGCTACCGCGATCTCATCGACGCCTTCAAGGCGGCGGCCGAAAGGCTCAGCCGCGAGCAGCGCGAGGCGATCTTCAGCACAACGGCGGCGCGGGTCTATCGGCTGGGACCGTAGGCGCGCCGCGAGCGCGAACACAACAACGAACACGAATTGGGAGGGAGAGCGATGCCGTTGGAGATCAAGATTCTGGACTATGGCGATATCGAGCTGGAATCGAGCTTCCTCGTGCTCGGGCACAATTGCGGCCGCACCCGCCGCGTGCTGACGCTCGGCTTCCTGATCCTCGGCGGCCCCTACCCCGTGCTGGTCGATACCGGCTATCGCTCCAACCAGATCATGGAGACGCTCGGCATGCGCGGCCTCCAGTTTCACGAGAACATGATCGAGAACCAGCTCGCCCGCCACGGCGTGCGGATGGGCGACGTCCGTTTCGTCTGCCACACCCATCTGCACATCGATCATGCCGGCAAGGACGATCTGTTCCCGATGAACACGACCGTCGTCGTCAACCGCAAGGAACTGGAATACTCCGTCTCCGGCCTGATGCACCCGCAATATCCCGCACCCGACATCAAGCACTTGATCGACCGCCTGCACACCAAGAGCGCGCTGCGCTTCCTCGACCTCGAGATCACCGGTCCGGTCGAGCTGATGCCGGGCGTCTATTGCGATGCCGCCAACGCCCATACCGAAGGCTCGATGAACATCCACGTCCACACCACCGACGGCATCGCCACGATCTGCGGCGACGTGATCTATGATTTCAACGACCAGATCGTGACGCCCTTCAACGAAATCCAGGATGCCGAGCCGCGCACCACCGGTAACCACGGCACCAGCAAGCGCGCCGAGAAGGCCGCGATCAAGAAGCTGCTCTCCAGCTCGCGCTATCTGCTGCCGGTGCATGATCGTCCGGCGAAGATCGAGGGCGGCATAGTGGTCGGCCGGTTGCACGACCAGGTGCCCGGGCCTGTCGTGCAGAGCCTGCCGCAACGCAGCTGGTTTCCGGCGTAACAGCGAGGACGAACGCGATGACGCATGTCACGCTGCGCGCGGAGTTCGAAGACCTGATCGATCCGTATGCACCGGTCGGCCAGGTCGGGACCGGCTTCGATTTCACGGAAGGGCCGATCTGGCACCCGATCGATCACTTCCTGCTGTTCTCCGACATGCCCGGCGACGTGCGCCGGCGCTGGGATGCGCGGCGCGGCGTGGTCGAGGTCAAGCGTCCGTCGAGCAAGTGCAACGGCATGACCTATGACGCGGACCTCAATCTGATCGTCTGCGAGCATACGACTTCCTCGCTGATCCGTGAGCGGCCCGACGGGCGGCGCGAGGTGCTGGCCTCGCATTACGAGAACCAGGAACTCAACAGTCCGAACGACGTCTGCGTGCACTCCTCCGGCGCGATCTATTTCTCCGACCCCTGGTACGGCCGCATGCCGGTCTATGGCGTCGAGCGGCCGCGCCAGCTCGGCTTCCAGGGCGTCTATCGCGTGCCGCCCGGCGGCGGCGCGCCGAAACTGCTGGTCGATCGCTATTTGTTCGAGCAGCCGAACGGGCTGTGCTTCTCGCCCGACGAGCGCATCCTCTATGTCAACGACACCGTACAGGCGCTGATCCGCGCCTTCGATGTCGGCGCCGACGGCTCGCTCGTCAATCCACGCGTGTTCGCCTCTGGCATCCGCTCCGAGCTCGAGCCCGGCCTGCCCGACGGCATGAAATGCGACCAGCGCGGCAATGTCTGGGTCACCGCGCCCGGCGGCGTCTGGGTCTATTCGCCGGGCGGCGGCCTGCTCGGCAAGGTCCGCCTGCCCGAGCTCGTCGCCAACCTCGCCTGGGGCGGCGCCGATTTCCGCACGCTCTATCTGACTGCGACCCATTCGGTGTACGCGATCCCGACCAAGGTCGGGCCGCGCCATGAACCCTATATGAGCGGCAAGCGCGGTGGCCCGAGTGCCCGATCGTCCGCTCCTGCGCCGAACCTGACCGCCGGCGAGATGCAGATCGATCCGCAGCGCTGCGCGATGATCATCCAGGACATGCAGAACGACGTCATCATGGACGGCGGCGCATTCGCCTCTTCCGGCGCGCCGGTCCATGCCCGCCAGCAGCACGTCGTCGAGAATGTCCGCCGCGTCGCGGAGGCCGCGCGCGCGCGTGGCGTCACCATTATCCATGTCTGGTTCGTGGTCGAGCCGGGCGCACCCGGCGTGACGCTGAATGCACCGCTGTTCGAGGGGCTGGTCGACAGCAAGGCGATGGTGCGCGGCAGCTGGGGCGCGGCGCCGGTCTCCGGGCTCGAGCCTCGCCCGGGCGATTTCGTGGTCGAGAAGATGCGGATGAGCGCCTGGGAGGGCACGCGGCTCGAGACCATCCTGAAAGCCACCGGCCGCGACATGATCATCAACACCGGGGCCTGGACCAACATGTCGGTCGAGCATACCGCGCGCACCGGCGCCGACAAGGGCTATTTCATGATCGTGCCCGAGGATTGCTGCTCGACCATGAATGCCGACTGGCACAACGCCGCGATCAATTTTGCCCTGCAGAACGTCTCCGTCGTGACCAACGCAGACACCGTCATCAAGGCGCTCGGCTGAGAGGCGGATGCATTGCCGAAGCTGCTTCACATCGCCTGCTCTCCCCGCGCCGATTCGGAATCGGCAGCCGGCGCGCGCGTCTTTCTCGATCGCTTCCGCGAAATGCGGCCGGACTGGGAGATCGACGCGATGAACCTGTGGCGCGAGCCGTTGCCCGAGTTCGAGGGGTATCTGCTCGAGGCGAAATACGCCCGGATCGGCGGCAAGAGCTTCACCAATTCGCAGCACGATGCCTTTGCAATGGCCGAGCGCCTGGCGCTGCGGCTGTCGCTGGCCGACCGCGTGCTGATCTCGACGCCGATGTGGAATTTTTCCATCCCCTACAAGCTCAAGCAGTGGCTCGACGTCATCATCCAGCCCGGACTGACCTTCCGCTTCGATCCGGCGCTGGGCTATCTGCCGCTGCTCAAGGACCGCCCGACGGTCGTGATCATCGCCAGCGGCAGCGACTTCGTCACCGGCATGAACCGCGGCCGCATCGACATGGCGACGCCCTATCTGCGCGAAGCGCTGCGCTTCATCGGCGTGAGTGACGTGCGCTTCGTACCGATCGGTCCGACGACCGGCCCCGCTGATCCGATCCGCGCCGCCCGCGACGCCGCCCACCGCCGACTCGCGGAGATGGCGGAGCGGTTTTGACCTGCTCTCACCACATCGTCGTCCCTGCGAAATAACCACAGGGTCGTGTTGTTGAAGCGAGCCGTGGCCCCAGCTCAGCAAGAGCAATTCGCATTGGTGGTTATGGGTCCCGGGTCGCGCTTCGCTTGCCCGGGACGACACCAGGTTTGTTGCAGGGCCGGCGGACATACATCCGCATTCTCGCGACAGCGCTAACCACCCTACGTTTCCGTCGGCGGAAACACGAGCCTGCACAACAATCCCGGTGCGTTGTCGCGCAATTCGATGCGCGCGCCGTGCAGGCTGGCGACCGCCGCGACCAGGCTGAGGCCCAGGCCGTTGCCTGGCGTATAGCGGCTTTGCTCGAGCCGATAGAACCGCTTGAAGACGCGATCGTGCTGCTCGGCTGGGATGCCGGGGCCGTCGTCGGCGACCGAAATCACCGCTTCACCTTCGTCGTTGTCGCAGGTCACGGCCACCCGTCCGCCCGGGCGGCCATGCTTGATGGCGTTGTCGACGAGATTGGCGATGGCGTCGAACAAGAGGTCGCGATCACCGGTGACCAGCACCGCCGGATCACCGGCAAGGTCGAGATGGGTCGTGACCTCTTCGGCGGCGGCGTCGTAGAGCTCGACCACCTCGCCTGCGATCTCGACCAGATTGACGGTGCGGAACGCGCCCTTGCGAGCCCGCGTCTCGATCTCGGAAATCCGCGTGATCGACGCGAACATCCCGAGCACCGCGTCGAGATCGGCGATGGTGTCGCCGATCAGCGCCGCATCGCCCTCCCCGTTGCGCGGGGCGTGATAGGCCTTCTCGAGCCGGCCGCGCATGCGGGTCAGCGGCGTGCGCAGGTCGTGGGCGATATTCTCGCTGACCTGCTTGACGTCGCCCATCAGGGTCTGGATGCGATCCAGCATCAGATTGAGGTTCTCCGCGACGCGATCCCATTCGTCATGACTGCCATGAAGCGGGATGCGCTGGTCGAGGCCCGAGAGCATGATGGCGCGACTGGTCGCATTGATCGACTCGATCCGGCCGACCGTTCGCCGTGTGACCCCGATGCTGGCGGCAGCCGCGAGCCCAATGATCAGTACGACAACCGCGATGCCCGCGGCCCTGATCTGCGCCATGAAGCCGTCGAGATCGCTGATGTCGCGGCCGACCAGCAACCGATCACCGCCTGGCAAGGTCTTCGTCACGGCGCGCACGAGCGCGGTTCCTGAAGGCAGCTGTGGTAGCGAGGTTCGAAATTCCGTCCATCCATCTCCAACAGTGTCCGGTGGCCATTGCTTGAGATTTCCCGCGAGCACGACGGATCCGGGGCCGACCAGCAGATAAACCTGATCGGCAAGACCCTTGTTCGCGATGCGTTGGGCGATCAACGCGGTCAGGCCATCGCGGCCCGACCGCGCATAGGCATCATCCAGGCTTGCCTGCTCGGTCATGATGGCGCGGTCGGACCTGTCGCGCACATAGGACAGCGTCGACCAGTAGACATAGGCGAAGATCGCGGACACGATCAGGCCGAACGTACCGATGGCGATCAACGCCAGGCGAAACGTCGACGATCTGAGGGTCTTAGCCAGGAGCACGGAGGCAGTACCCGATACCGCGGATCGTGTGGATCAGCGGATAGGCTTGCTGGTCGTCGACCTTGCGGCGCACTCGGCCGACATAGACGTCGATGATGTTGGTCGAGGGATCGAAGTGCAGGTCCCACACGTGCTGCAGCAGCATGGCCCGCGACACCACGCGGCCTTCGTTGCGCGCGAGATATTCGAGCAGCTGAAATTCCTTCGGCAGCAGCGGAATCTTGCGGCCGTGGCGGCTTGCCGTCCGCGCGATCAGATCGACCGCGAGATCGCCGACCCGCAGGATGGTCTCCTTGGCAACGGTCTCGCTGCGGCGGCCAAGCGCCTCCAGCCGCGCCAGCAGCTCGACAAAGGAAAACGGCTTGACCAGATAGTCGTCGCCGCCGGCGCGCAGGCCGCGCACGCGGTCATCGACCTCGCCGAGCGCGCTGATGATCAGGAACGGCACCGCGATGCCGTCGTCGCGCATCTGGCGCATCACCGTGATGCCGTCGATGTCGGGCAGCATGCGATCGATCGTGATCACGGCGTAGTCGCGGGCCGCCCCCTGGCTCAGCGCCTCGCGGCCGTTCGCAGCCAGATCCACGTCATAGCCGCTGGTGGTGAGCTCCTCGACGAGCTGACCCGCGGTCTCCGGATCGTCCTCGACGACGAGAATGCGGCGGTGAGCTCCGGTCATGTTCTTGAACTCTCCGAGTTGTCCTGAACTCCCCGAGTTCTCAAACTCTCCGAGCGCCCCGCAACGGTCGCCGCCAGACTATCCCATTCCGGGGCTGGATGGAACGCCTGGCGACGGCCGCGACAACGGTGCGGTTCGTTGGGCGATCACCAATAGTCCCCGCACACATTGACCCATTGCAGCCCGTACGACGTCCATACCCTGCGGTAGCAGCCGTCATAGTAATCGGCATAGATGGCGGGCCCGCCGAAGAAGGCGAAGCGATGGAAGCGGTGATGGTGGTGGAAGAAGCCGCCATGATGGAAAAAGTGCGAGCCGTGGAATCCGGCACCGGCGAAGCGCGGGCCGAACGCCGGTGCGCCGGCGAAGCGCGCGCCGCCAAAATGCCCACCGGCAAAATGTCCGCCGCCGCCCATGGCGGCGAACGCCATACCTCCACCACGCATGCCGCCGCCGAAGCCACCGCCATGCATTCCGCCACCAAAACCGCCACCGTGCATGCCGCCGCCCATGGCGCCACCAAAACCGCCGCCATGGCCGCCACCGAAGCCACCGCCACCGCCGTGCCCACCACCGCCACCGCCGCCACCTCTGGCCAAGGCTACGGGTGCAAGCGCGACGCTGACGGCGAGCGTCGCCGCCGTGAGAAGCGTGAAGAGCCTGTTCGTCATGAAATCCTCCCTGATTGGGACCGCGGCGAACCTCGTGTCGCCGCACGCAGAGCATGATCAGAAGACGCAAGCGTGAGGCCGACTTCAACTGACAAATGCGCCAGATTCTGACGCCGGATTTAGGATTGGCGAGGAGGCCGGCACGCGCAGCAAATGCCTGGATCGCGGGCCGCGCCTGCGTTGGCCGAGATCGACGGACATTTGGCTGGAATCAGCGGTTAGCGCGCGTTGAATCGATCCGCCGGGTTTCTTAATCCTGCAGCCATCCAAGAAACGACGTCGTCGTGGCGGGATCGTAGACCCGGTTCACAATTTGTCGATTACCGGGTCTCCCCGTCGCGCCGGCCGTAACCCATCCGCGATGCAATCGTCTTTCGCCGGGCTTCTCTGGGCGCCGGGACGACGAGTGCTGACTTCCAGCAAGGAGCTTTCGATGAGCGACGAGATCAAGAGACCGTTTCTGACCCACGCCTCCGGCGCACCCGTTGCCGATAATGTGAACATCATGACGGCGGGGCCGCGCGGGCCGGCGCTATTGCAGGATGTCTGGCTGATCGAGAAGCTGGCGCACTTTCACCGCGAAGTGATCCCGGAGCGTCGAATGCACGCCAAGGGCGCCGGCGCGCACGGCACCTTCACCGTCACCCACGACATCACCCGCTACACCAAAGCCAGCATCTTCTCGGAGATCGGCAAGCAGACGCCGATGTTCGCGCGGTTCTCGACCGTTGCCGGCGAGCGCGGCGCGGCGGACGCGGAGCGCGACATCCGCGGCTTCGCGCTGAAATTCTACACCGACGAAGGCAATTGGGACGTGGTGGGCAACAACACGCCGGTGTTCTTCTTCCGCGATCCCCTGCGTTTCATCGACCTCAACCACGCGATCAAGCGGCATCCGCGCACGGGCGTGCGCGACCCCGACATGAACTGGGATTTCTGGACGCTGCTGCCGGAAGCACTGCACCAGGTCACCATCGTGATGAGCGAGCGCGGCATCCCGAAGAGCTTCCGTCACCAGCACGGCTTCGGCAGCCACACCTACAGCATGATCAACGCGAACAACGAGCGCGTCTGGGTGAAATTCCATTTCCGCACCCGGCAGGGTGTGCAGAACCTGACCGACGCCGAGGCCGAGGCACTGATCGGCAAGGACCGCGAGAGCCACCAGCGCGATCTGTTCAACAGCATCGAGCGCGGCGATTTCCCGCGCTGGACGCTGTTCATCCAGGTGATGACGGACGCGCAGGCCAAGGCCTTCGCGTTCAACCCGTTCGATCTGACCAAGGTGTGGCCGAAGGCGGATTATCCCCTGATCGAGGTCGGCCATTTCGAGCTCAACCGCAACCCAGAGAACGTCTTCGCCGAGGTCGAGCAGGCGGCGTTCACGCCGGCCAATGTCGTGCCCGGCATCGGCTATTCGCCGGACAAGATGCTGCAGGCCCGCCTGTTCTCCTATGGCGACGCACAGCGCTACCGGCTCGGCGTCAACCACCACCAGATCCCGGTCAACGCGCCGAAATGCCCGTTCCACAGCTATCATCGCGACGGCGCGATGCGCACCGACGGCAATCTGGGCGGCACGCTGACCTATTGGCCGAACAGCCACGGCGAATGGACTGACCAGCCGCAGCTGAACGAGCCGCCGCTCGAAATCTCTGGCGCGGCCGGACACTGGGATCATCGCGTGGATGACGACCATTGGCAGCAGCCGGGCGATCTGTTCCGCAAGATGAATGCCGCGCAAAAGAAGGCGCTGTTCGACAACACCGCCCGCCAGGTCGGCCAGGCGTCGAAGCACATCCAGGAACGGCATGTTGCGAATTGCGGCAAGGCCGATCCGGCCTACGGCAAGGGCGTGGCGGACGCGCTCGCAAAGTTCGCAGCCGGTAAATTGTAACGCAATGCCTTGACGAATGAAGCACTACGTCCCGTCATCCTGAGGTGCGAGCTCTTGCGAGCCTCGAAGGATGCACGGCCCCGTCTCTGGCCGATTCATCCTTCGAGGCCCGCTCCGCGGGCACCTCAGGTTGACGGGCAGCTCGGGCGACTCGGCCGGACGCGTCACGCAGTCGATTTGAAACAGGGCGGCGAGCGCAGCTTGCCGCCCTCACCTCGCTCAGGTCGGCTTGCCGCGTCCGCTCTTCTCGGCGGCGCGGCGTAGCGCCTCGGCGAGCGCACCGCCGCCCGACTGCTCCTGCGGCTTGCGCGGAGCTGACGACGTCATCTTGGCCGAGCCGCGTGAGAAATCGCGTGACGGTCCCGCATTGTCCTTCTTCGGCCCGATCTCGTCGTCAAGCCGCAGCGTCAGCGCGATGCGCTTGCGTGCGACCTCGACATCCAGGACCTTGACCTTGACGATGTCGCCCGGCTTCACCACCTCGCGCGGGTCCTTGATGAAATTCCTCGACATCGCCGAGATATGCACCAGGCCATCCTGGTGCACGCCGATATCGACGAAAGCGCCGAAGGCGGCGACATTGGTCACGGTGCCTTCGAGGATCATGCCCTTCTTGAGATCCTTGACCTCCTCGACGCCGTCCTTGAACACCGCCGCCTTGAACGCCGGACGCGGGTCGCGGCCGGGCTTCTCCAGCTCGCGCAGAATGTCGGTGACGGTCGGCAGACCGAACGTGTCATCGACGAAGGATTGCGGCCTGAGCCCGCGCACCACGTCGGCGTTGCCGATCAGCGCCTTGATGTCGCTCTTGGTGGCCTCGAGGATGCGGCGCACAACGGGGTAGGCTTCCGGATGTACGCCGGATGAATCGAGCGGGTCCTCGCCGTTGCTGATGCGCAGGAAGCCGGCGCACTGCTCGAACGCCTTCGGCCCAAGCCGCGGCACCTCCTTCAGCGCCTTGCGCGACTTGAACGGGCCGTTGGCGTCGCGGTGCTGCACGATGCTCTGCGCCAGCCCCTGCCCGATGCCCGACACCCGCGAGAGCAGCGGCACCGAGGCGGTATTGGCATCGACGCCGACCGCGTTCACGCAGTCTTCCACCACGGCATCGAGCGAGCGCGCCAGCTTGGCTTCGCCGAGATCGTGCTGGTACTGGCCGACGCCGATCGCCTTCGGATCGATCTTGACCAGCTCGGCCAGCGGATCCTGCAGGCGCCGCGCGATCGAGACCGCGCCGCGAATGGTGACGTCGAGGTCGGGCAACTCGTTCGAGGCGAAGGCGGAGGCCGAGTAGACCGATGCGCCGGCTTCGGAGACCACGATCTTGGTCATCTTGCGCTCGGGCAGCCGCTTCACGAGCTCGGCGGCGAGCTTGTCGGTCTCGCGCGAGGCGGTGCCGTTGCCGATCGCGATCAGCTCGACGCCATGCTCGATCGCGAGCTTGCCAAGGATGGCCAGCGCCTCGTCCCAGCGCCGTTGCGGCTCGTGCGGAAAGATCGCCGTATGCGCCACCACCTTGCCGGTGGCATCGATCACCGCGACCTTGACGCCGGTGCGATAGCCGGGGTCGAGCCCCATGGTGGCGCGCGGGCCGGCCGGCGCCGCCAGCAGCAGATCGCGCAGGTTCGAGGCGAACACGCGCACCGCTTCGGTCTCCGCCGCGGTCCACAGCCGCATCCGCAGGTCGATGTTGAGATGGATCTGGATCTTGGTGCGCCAGGCCCAGCGCACCGTCTCCGTCAGCCACTTGTCGCCCTTGCGGCCCTGGCTCGAGATCGCAAAGCGGTTCATGATCCTGAGCTCGTAGAGGCCGGGCACGCCGACCGCCGGCGCCTCGGCCTCCGGCTTGATCGCGAGGTCGAGGATCTCTTCCTTCTCGCCGCGGAACAGCGCCAGGATGCGGTGCGACGGCAGCTTCGGCAGCGGCTCGGAGAAATCGAAATAGTCCTTGAACTTCTCGCCTTCGGTCTTTTTGCCGGTACGGACGGTCGAGGCCATGATGCCGTTCGACCACATCTCCTCGCGCAGCGCGCCGATCAGATCGGCATCCTCGGCGAAGCGCTCGACCAGGATCGCACGCGCGCCGTCCAGCGCGGCGGCGACGTCGGCGACCTGTTTTTCGGCATTGACGAAGGGCGAAGCGGCCTCGTTCGGATCGCTCTCGGGCTGCGTCAACAGCCGATCGGCGAGCGGCTCGAGCCCGGCCTCCTTGGCGATCTCGGCCTTGGTGCGACGCTTCGGCTTGTACGGCAGATAGATGTCTTCCAGGCGGCCCTTGCTGTCGGCGGCCATGATCTGGGCTTCGAGCGCGGCGTCGAGCTTGCCCTGCTCGCGGATCGAGTTGAGCACCGCGGTGCGGCGCTCCTCGAGCTCGCGCAAATAGGTCAGCCGCTCTTCCAGCGTGCGCAGCTGGGCGTCATCGAGCGCGCCGGTGAGCTCCTTGCGGTATCGCGCGATGAACGGCACCGTGGCGCCGCCGTCGAGCAGCGTCACCGCCGCCTCGACCTGCTCGTCGCGAACTCCCAGCTCCTGCGCAATCTGATGATGGATCTTTGCCACGCCTGTCTCTCTCACCCCGTTGCGCCGCCAAATCACCGATGGCGCGGACGCCGCTTATGGACCATCCCGGAATGATTCATCAAGGCGCGCTGTGGATCAAATTTGGCGCGCCGCGCGCGCTATTTCCGGGATGTTGGCCGCCCACGGCTTGACAAATACACCCGCGCCGCATTGCCGCCGAAAATCGCAGCTCTTGCCTCACTTGACAAATCAGCAAGCAGGCTCTCGGCGGCGGCGAACCAGTGCGCATAGCCGCCGGCGAGGTTGACGACGGGCCAATCGCTGCCCCACAGCATGCGCTGCGGCCCGAAGCATGCCAGTGCATGATCCACCGCCTCGCGGAAATCGGCGACCTGCCAGTTCGGCGCGGCCTCCGTCGCCAAGCCCGACAGCTTGCAGACGACGTTGGACCGTGACGCAAGGCTTGCGATGTCGCGCTTCCAGGCCGCGATGTCGCCAGTTGCGAGTTGCGGCTTGCCGAAATGGTCAAGCACGAATTGCAGGTCCGGATGGCCATCGACCACCTGAACGAGCCGCGGCAAATGGCGCGGCAATACCAGCGCGTCGAACACGAGGCCGTACTGCGCCATGGCCTCGAGCGGCGCGGCCAGTTCCGGCCGCAGCAGCCAGTCGTCGTCGGCGATGTCCTGCACCATCGGCCGCAGGCCAACCAGCAGTTCGCGCCCGGCGATCGCGTCGACCCGCGTCGCGGCGTCGTCAGCATCGAAGTCGATCCAGCCGACCACGCCGCGCACCAGCTCCGCGCCTTTGGCGACGTCAAGCATGAACGCCGTCTCCGCCTCGGTCGGCGCCGCCTGCACCAGGATCGTGCCTTCGATCCCGGCCGCGGCCAGATGCGGCATCAAATCGGGCAGGCCGAAGTCGCGGTAGATCGGCCCGCGTTCGGGCGTCAGCCAGCCGTAATCGGCGCGCGCCAGGGTCCATACATGGTGATGGGCATCGATCCGCATCATGCCGGCACCGGCGCGTGCTGGTCGAGCAGCCCCTCGGCTTTCAGGTCGCGCCACAGCGCGGTGGGGACGGGCGACGACAAGGCGGCGGCGTTGCGCTCGACCTCCTGCGGCGTCTGTGCGCCGAGCACGACGCTCGCGACCGCCGGATGACCCAGCGCGAAATGCAGCGCGGCGGTCGCGAGCGCCACACCGTGGGCGCGGCAGACGCGCTCGATTGCCGCCACCTTCTTCATCACGTCGGGCGGCGCGTCCTTGTAATTGTACTTGGCGCCGGCAACCGCGCCGGTTGCCAGGATGCCGGAGTTGAACACGCCGCCGAGCATCACGCCGATGCCCTGCGCCTGCGCCAGCGGCAGGAATTCGGCGAGCGCCGGCTGCTCGAGCAGCGAGTAGCGGCCGGCGAGCAGCATGGTGTCGAACGTGCCGGCCCTGGCGAAGCGCACACACATCTCGGCCTCGTTGACGCCGATCCCGATGCCCTTGACCACGCGCTCGGCGCGCAATTTGTCGAGCGCGACATAGGCGCCCTCCATCGCCTCGCGGAACCTGGCTTCGATCGCGTCGGCACCATGGGTCCAGACGTCGACGTCGTGGATCAGCAGCAAGTCGATATGATCGGTGCCGAGCCGCAGCAGCGACTGCTCGACCGAGCGCATGGTGCCGTCATAGGAATAGTCGACCACCGCACGATGCGGCTGGCCACCAACAAAGTTCGAGCCGTCGCCGCGGCCATGGAACGCGTCCATCCAGCGCCCGACCTTGGTACAGACGACGATATCGTCACGCGCCACGCGGCGTAGCGCGGTGCCGCAGCGATGTTCGGCGAGACCATGCCCATAGAGCGGTGAGGAATCGAGCAGGTTCACGCCCAGCGCAAACGCCCGCTCCGCTGCCGCGATCGCTGTGGCGTCGTCGAGCCGCGCAAAGAGGTCGCCGAGCGGCGCGGTGCCGAAGCCGAGGATGGAGACATCGAGCCCGGTGCGGCCGAGCCTGCGGCGGGGCAGCGCCGGATGTGGGGATGGAGTTTGGTTCACCGTGACGGCTCCCGTGCAGTTTTCTTGCTTGCAGGGAGAGTAGCCTCGCGGGCGAGCCGAGCACAAGCGGACGCGCCGTCAAGCGACAGTCGAAAGTTCCGCGCAATCGTGGGTCCGACCTGACGACGTGAGCCTATTCGTCGTCGGAGCTGATCTCCTTGGTCACATTGTCGACCACGACGGGGCTCTCGAAATATGTGACCGTCGGATCGGCGCCGTATTTGTCCCGGGCGCGGGCGCGCCACGCAGCGGTGTACAGCGCTTCCGCCTCACCCCTCGAGTTCCAGAAATAGATGCCTCCGGCCGTCATGCCGTCCTCGGACAGCACGTAGGTCTTGCGAAACAGCCCCGGTACGTCGCGATAGAGCGGTGCGGTGCTCAGGAAGATGCTGCGCGCTTCCTCGCGGGTGACCGGCTTCGGCAATTTGAACGTCGTGACGGCGGTAATCATGAAAACCTCCCGAGGGACCATTCTTGACATAATCGTCAAACTTGACAATTATGTCAAGAATGATCCGGTGGAGCGAATCGCATGGTAGGCGTGCGTCAGTTTGACGAGGACGAGATGATCGCAACCGCGCTCGACGTGTTCTGGCGCAAGGGGCTGCACGACGCGACCATGCAGGACCTCGCTGCGGCGACCGGCGTGCAGCGCGGCAGCCTCTACAACGCCTATGGCGACAAGGAAGCGATCTTCCTGCGCGCCTTCGATCAGTATACCGGGCAGTTCCTGGAGGCGGCCGGCAACGCGTTGTCCAACGCCGACGCCGCGGCGGGGCTGAGGCGCTTCTTCGACATGATCATCGTCAACATGACCGACGGTTCGCCGCCACGCGGCTGCCTGACCACACGCACAGCGCTCGACGCGGCCATTTCAAGCACGGATGTGCGTCAGCGGGTGCAGGATGTACTCACGCGGCTTGAGCAGCTGATCGGCAAGGCCATCGGCACGGCGCCGGGCAAGCGCAGCGCGGCCGACGCGAACCGGCTGGCGCGCGTCATCGTGACGTACACCCGCGGGCTGGCCGTGATGGAGCGCGCCGGGTACAGCCGCAAGCAGTTGAGGGAATTGGCCGCGACGTTCATCGACGCGGTCGTCGGCAATGCCTGAGGTCGCGGTTCAGCCCGGCTGCCTGCGCGACCATGCGCCGACGAAGGTCGGCAGCACAAAAACGCCCTGCATGGCGACCACCTCACTGCGCAGGCGCTCGGCAAACCTGTCCAGCGCCAGATCCGCTTCGGTGGCGACGCCGAGCTTGACGATATGCGGCAGATTGCTGCGCAGGCCGCTCGCCATGTAATCGTAACCGTCGAAATCCGCCCCGCCTCCGGCCGGCGCAAACAGGCTCATGCGCGGCGCGGGAAGCCCGGCTGCCACGAAGGCGCCGTGCAACGACAATCCCATGCGGTTGTTCAGACCCGCCCGCTTGAACATCTCCTTCACAGTGCCCCACGCCTGCGACAGCAGCGGCGACGGCGGATTGGCGATCGGCCCCTCGCCCCAGTCGAGATCCTGGAACGCCACGACGCCATCGGGCTTGACGTGCCCGAGCAAGTGCCGAATCAGCGCCGCGGGATCCTTCACATAGATCAGCACGAGCCGGCCGACGACCGCATCGAAATCGCGGTCCAGCTCGATCGTGCTGATATCGCCGACCCGGAACGAGACCTGGCGGAGGCCGAGCGAACGCGCCGTGCCCGCGGCTTCCTCGACGATGGCGGGGTTGCTGTCGACCCCGACGACCGCCCCGCTCTCGCCGACCAGGCCAGCGGCGATGAACGACACGCTGCCGGCTCCGGCTCCGACGTCGAGCACCTTCATGCCCCGCGAGAGCCCGGCCTCCTTCAGCAGTTGCCATGTGGACGCATCGTAGAGCTGCGACTGGCGCTTGAGCCTGTCGGTCTCCGCGGTCGAACGCCCCATCACATAGTTCGGATCGTAGCCGGAGGTCTCTTGCATGGATCTACCCGTCTTCGGTTCGTGAATGGAGGCGGCCGCGCCCGTGCTCAAGCCGGCCGCAGGCCCGACAGGAATGCTTGCAGATCCGCCGCGAAGCGCTGCTCGAACGCGATGGCGCGGTGGGGTGAATGGCCGCATCCCTCATAGCGAACGATGTCGGCACGCGGATTGTCGTGCGCGAAGCGCGCATCGTGGTCCTCCAGCAAGGCTGCCCCACATCCGGGATCGGCCTGAATGATCCTGACGGGACAAAGGAATTCCCGCCCGGTCGGAATCGCAGCAAGGACGGAGGTCGCAACGTTTCCGTCCGCCCAGCAGCGCGCGTCTTGCCGCTGCAGCGCTGACGCATGGCTCAACAGATGACGGGAGCCGAAATGATCGCAGCCGATCCCGCCCATGGGCGTCGGAGAGTCTGCAAGGAACGCAAGGTAGGCGCCGAGCGGCGCGCGCGCCTGCTGCCACGCCGCCTGACGCGCGCTGACGATCGAAAACAGCTTTGGGAATGCCGATTTCTCCCACTCGCCCGGCTGCCCAAGATACCATGGCGGATCCTCGAGGAAGGCGGCGCGCACATTGGCATCACCGCGCTGTGCCAGCACACCGGCCACACAGCCGCCGAGCGAGTGCCCGACGATCACCGCCGGACGCCCGATTGCCGCCAATGCGGTCTCCGCGTCCGAGACATAATCGGCGAGCGCGTAGCTCGGGGCCCGATCCGAGTGCCCGTGTCCCCGGAAATCCAGGGTCCAGACCCGATATCGGTCCTTGAGCCGGCCGCCGGTTTCCTGCCATGTGTCTCGGCTGAGCGACAGGCCGTGCAGAAGCAGGATCGGTTCACCGTCCGGCGGGCCATCGACCGAAGCCGCAAGCCTGACGCCGTTATTGTCGAGCGTAATGTCGGTCACCAAACATCTCCGTTGCGAAATACCATCAGCATCCGGTACCGT
The DNA here is from genome assembly GCF_038967635.1 of Bradyrhizobium sp. B124. Taxonomy (NCBI): domain Bacteria; kingdom Pseudomonadati; phylum Pseudomonadota; class Alphaproteobacteria; order Hyphomicrobiales; family Nitrobacteraceae; genus Bradyrhizobium; species Bradyrhizobium sp. B124. The sequence continues at coordinate 4,081,912 of NZ_CP152413.1, forward strand.
CCGGCCGGCTTGCAATTCGGCGTGAGCTGCCATCCGCCAGTCTCAGCGTCCGATCTGCCGGAACTTGTCTGTGAGGCCGTCGAGATAACCGACCCAGGTCGAATTGATCGGCTGGTTCTCGATCAGCGCGTGAAAGCGGATCATCATGCAGATCAGGAATAGCGGCTGGATGAATGCCGCGCGCACCGTCACCGCCAGCAGGGCCGCGATGAAGACGGTGACCACGGCGCCATATTCCCTGACGGCCTCAGGCAGCCAGACCGTCACCACCCCTGCGGGGACCAGCAGCAGCAGGCAAAGCAGGATGCTCAGGATCCGCTCGACGACGACCATCCAGACCGACGTCGCCAGGATCGGCTTGGCGTTCTGGCAATAATAGACCAGTCCGTCCTGGATGCTGCGCCTCGGATCGCCGCCGCCGCGCGCCAGATCGTAGGACAGCACCACCTTGTCCAGATAGCGCGTCGCGGCCGACAGGATGGTGTTGAGCAGACCGACGATCGCCTTCATGCCGGGCGCCGGCAGCCAATCGCCAAGCGTATCGAGCGCATTGTGAAACGCGCGGAGCACGGCGCGGATCAGCGCACCAAGTCCGAACAGGATCGCGACCTCGCCGAACCGGTCCATCACGATCCGGCGGCCGTAAGCGAACTGCCCTTCGCTGCCGTTGCCGATGCTGCCGCGCGTGATCAGCTCGGTCAACACGGCGACATGGCCGCAGGCGATCATGTGAAGCGTGTAGCGCAGGACGGCGCCCCAGATCCATCCGCCGGGCAACAGGATGCCAAGCAGCCAGCAATAGCCAAACACGCTGGCGACATGGGTGCCGAGCCAAACCGCGCCGCCGACCGCGACCACCGCCCAGATGGCGCACGCCGCGGCAAAGGCCAGCAGCACGCCCCAGCGCGCCAGCGCATAGGGCAAGGTTTCGATCAACAGCTTCAGCGCCGTCGCCAGGCCGTGATCGTGAACCAGCAACGGATATGAATGGGATGCCCCTTGGGATTGTCCCGCACCGTGCCAATCGGCTGAACCGCCGCGGCCGCCGCCATTGCTCAGACTTATGTCAGACACGTGTTGCCTCTTGGGTTGCCGTGATCGATCGAAATTGGATTCAAAGGGATCGTTGTTGCGGGATCAGCTCGATGACTCATGCGGCATCCTGCCTTGTCCGCCGCGGACCAGGCATCACAGCGCCAACACCTCGGGGCTGGCAGAGGGTTGGTCCGTTGGCGCTGTGAGCCGGCACAGCCGCGACATCGATCAGGGAGGAGCGCCGATGTCGCGACCAGCGATCATTGACCGGCTGCCGGCAACTCGGCGTAGTTGCCGTCCTTGTCGCGACGGTACACGACGTAGTCGATCAGGGTGATGTCACCCTTCGGCGTGTAGCTGATGTTGCCGAGCACGGTGTCCCAGTGTCCACTCTTGATGGTCGCCGCGATCTTCTTGGCGTCCGTGGTCTGGGCACGGGCGACGGCCTGGCTCCAGATCTGGAAGGCGGCATAGCTGTAAAGCGTATAGCCGTCCGGATCGATGCCCTTGTCCTTGAACTTCTTCAAGGTCGCGGCCGCGGTCACCTTCTTGCGCGGATCGGGCGAGAAGGTGAACAGCGAGCCCTCGGCAAGCGGACCCGCGATCGCGGCGAACTGCTTGTCGACCAAGGCGTCGCCGCCCATCAGCACGGCATTGACGCCCTGCTCGCGCATCTGGCGCAGGATCAATGCCGCCTCGGCGTAGTAGCCTCCGACATAGACGAAATCGATCGACTCCTTCTTGAAGCGGGACACCAGCGCGGCAAAATCCTTGTCGCCCTTGGTGTAGGCTTCATAGAGCTTTTCCTTCACGCCCGCCGCGTTGATGGCGTTCTTCGTTTCGTCGGCAAGGCCTTTACCGTAGGTCGTCTTGTCGTGGATGATCGCGACGTTCTTGGTCTTGTAGTTCTTGATGATATAGGCGGCCGCGACCATGCCCTGCTGGTCATCGCGGCCGCAGACGCGGAACGTGTTCCACAATCCGCGCTCGGTGAAGAGCGGGTTGGTCGAACCCGGCGTGATCTGCAGCACGTTACCCTCGGCATAGGCGTCCGAGGCAGGAATCGAGGTCGACGAGCAGAAGTGCCCGACCACGAACGGAATCTTCGCGCCTGCCATCTTCTCGGCAACCGACACCGCCTGCTTCGGATCGCAGGCGTCGTCGCCGACTTCCAGCTTCAGCTTCTTGCCGAGCACGCCGCCCGCCGCATTGATATCGGCGATGGCGAGGTCAGCACCGTTCTTGAACTGCTGACCGAAGCTCGCCTCCGAGCCGGTCATCGGCCCAACCACGGCAACACTGATATCCTGGGCCATGGCCGCGCTGGACAATGCCAGGCTCGTGCCAAGCGCAAGGAAGTATCCTCGAAGTGCAAACTTCATCATATTCTCCTCGATGGTCTCAAGTCGCCTCAATGCATCGCAATCGACTGGTATGGCCGGCCGCAACGATCGCCGGGGGCTGCCTTGTATGCGCGCGATGAGCAGCAGGCTCGGACTGAGGCGACGGGGGATTGGACATATGCGACATCGGGCAACAATGTGAAACACGTTGCCGTGCATTGGCGCCTGGAATCGCCCTGTGTGCGCGTCAGCACACAGCTGATGGCTTGTTCGATCACGGCCGCACCAGCGGCTCGGACTCCGCCGGCTTGACGTCGGCTCCGACCGGTGGTGCTGCCGCCTCAACAGCGCCTTTCGGCTCGATCTCGTAGTAACCGCCGACCTTGATCGCACCCCATTGCGTCGAGACCGCCAGATTGATTCGCTGTCGCGCCGGCAAATCGGCATCGGTGTGCCGGCCGGCGATGCCGCCCTGCGACAGGACTTCGATGTGGGATAGCCGAACGCCGTCCGCATTCCAGAAGTCGAAGTTGAGATGTTGCGACAGCGGACGGCCGAACACCCCCATCTCCTTGAAAGCGAGCTCGACGTCGACATGGCCCGGCCCCACCATGAAGCTGTAGTAATGGCCGCTGATATCATTGGTGATGTTGGAGCGATTGACACCGGCGCCGAGCACCGTCGGTTGATGCGGATCGGTGGACTGTGCCGACGCCGGGGCGGCCAACCCGCCAAGGCAGAGAACGAGGCGCACGGCCGGTTTCGCGAGGATCCTGGACTTGCTCATCATGTGCGGAACGCGCCGGCGCTAATTCGGGTTGGCAGATAGGGGGCGCGCTTGCTCGCGGTCATCGGAGAACAGCAAGGGCGTCGACCGCATGTCTGCGCGAGATGACCGCAAAGCTTGACGACAGCGATCGATTTCCGGCCCTGCCAGGCCGTCACCGTGAAACCGATCGGGACAGCACTGCGCTCGAAAACATGCAGCTTGGCAATACCGGCGGCAGCGCCGGCCGCAAGCGAGATCGTGATTTCGCCGGCGGCGGTGCCACCAGGCCGGATCGGCGATTGCCGCGGTGATCCGAACGAGAGTTCGCTCCCGGCCGAGACCGCAACGGTCTGTTGGAACCCGTTCTCGATACTGAGCACAGGTTTCGCTCCCGCGGCCTCGGTGGCGATCGGCGCTATTCCCGCTAGAAGGCAGAGAATCACTGATGCTGATCGAATGAGTGAAGCCGACATAAGCGCAATCCTTCCTGAATGAGTGCGCCCAACACCCAACAGGTTCGCGACGGCCACGCTCTTTTCTCTTCGACATCACACGTTATGCCGGACGACAGGCTTGCGAGCGCGCCGACGCGCCCTTAATGATCGGCTGCCTCGCACGACGTCCGATCGCCATGAAGATTGACAAGCGCCTTCTCGAACAATTTCCTTGGACGCTTCGATCCGCCGCGCTCGTTGCAATGGCGGTCATCGCGGCAGCCGCGACATCCACCCCCGAAGGCGCAATCCGTTGGGATGCGAAGAATGCTTACCTCAAATGCGACGGCGTGATCGACGGCACCATCGCCTGGCCCTCCGCGCCGCAGGCGACATGCGTCGCCATGCTGATGTGCGCGAACGAGCGCGCGCTATCCGCAGAGCGTCACCAACGGCTGATCGAACAGATCCGGCGGGTGCCTGGTTGCGGAGAGCCGTAGAGAGCGGTCGGGCCGCACAACGGGAATCCGGACGATCGATCAGGAACGCCGCGGCACCGCGCGAATATCCGACGGCGTCACGCCGTAGTGCCGGCGGAAGGTGCGGTTGAAGTAGGACAGATCGCCGAACCCGACTTCGAATGCAATCGTGCCGATGGTGGTGCGGCTGTGGCGCGGATCGGTCAGCAGATGATGTGCGCGCGCCAGGCGCTGGCCGAGCACGAATTCCGAGAATGTCGACCCCGCGCTCTCGAACAGCCTCTGGATATGACGCGGCGTGAGCTTCAGCCGGGCAGCCACCGCGGGCAGCGTGAGGTCGCCGTAGCTGAGATTGTCACTGATGTCGGCCTTGACCGCGGCAAGCCGGGCAGCCGCCAGTCCGCCGTCTTCCGCGGCAACCGCCGCATCCCGGTTGGCGCCGATAATCAGCGCGCCGAGATCGATCAGATGCTTGACGACGGCGCCGCGCAGCTCGGGAGTCGAAAGCTGGTAGCTGTCGTCGAGCTCCCTGATGTAAAGCGCCAGCAGCCGCATCGCCTCGGTGTTCGCCGGCAGGGGGCGGATCAGCATGTCTTCGGGATCGTTGACCAGCGAGGCCAGCGCCTTGCGCGGCAGCCGGAGGCCGACGAAGCGGCTCGGTGACACTGGCACCACCATGTTGCCGGCTTCCGCGCTCGACTGCAGCACGGCCTGGCCCGGGCCGAGCTCGATATCGCGGCCGCGCTGCGAAGCATGGGTGTTGCCGCTCGTGATGATCGTCAGCACGAGGTCGTCGGTGCCGTCGAGCAGTTCGCGCGGTCTTGCGATCTTGAGATTGCTGCACGCCCACGATCCGATGCCGAGCCCGGACAATTCGCGCACATTGACTTCGGCAGTAAACGCGCCGTCGTCGAGCGGCTCCGGATCGAGCTTGACGATCATCCGCCCGATCTGCTCGCGAAAGATCGGCAAGCGGTCTCGCTCGCCGAAATGCGCGGTCGAAAACCGAAACCCTGTGATATCGCCCGACTGCATTGTCATCGGCTCGCCCTCATGGCGGCGGAGGTCGCGGTTCATATACGGCTGATTTGTGGCGACGCACCGCGAAGCATGGGGGCCATGCAGCGCGGCCGCAAACGTGAACCTTTCGCGGGTTCCGTCGATGGCTCGATCTGACAAGTGTCAAGCATCGCGCATAAGCGTCGCAAATACGCAGCGCAGCGCGCGAGAAGCTCATCTGACGTCGTGCGCGAAGTCCCGACCGGGAATAGAATTGTCCTCGCTCGATAAACCCGAAGACGCCGTCGGCATCGGAGCGCGGATAATTATAATTGACTGACCGGACGGTCAATAGTAATCCGGTCGAAGGTCACGCGACCCTCGGTCATCAGAAGCCGCAACGGGAGGTAATAATGGTCAGCGATTTGGTGTTGACCGATATCCGCGACGGATATCGCGTCCTGACGCTCAACAGGCCCGATCGCCTGAATTCATTCAGCGCCGAACTGCAGACAGCCTTGCTCACCGCGCTGATCGGAGCCGAGCAGGACAGATCCTGCCGCGCGCTGATCCTGACCGGAGCCGGACGCGGATTCTGCGCCGGCCAGGATCTTTCGGATGGCGTATTCACGCCGGGCGAGACGCCGGATCTCTCCGTGCGAATTGAAAAATTCTACAACCCGCTGGTGCGCAAGCTGCGCAGCATCCCGATGCCGGTCGTGTGCGCCGTCAACGGTGTGGCCGCGGGCGCTGGCGCGAATGTGGCTCTTGCCTGCGATATCGTGATCGCCGCACGATCGGCCAAGTTCATTCAGGCCTTCGCGAAGCTCGGCCTCGTCTCGGATTCCGGTGGCACCTGGTTCCTGCCGCGGCTGGTCGGACCTGCCCGGGCGCGTGCCTTGACCCTGCTGGCCGAGCCTGTCTCCGCAGAACAGGCGCAGTCATGGGGCATGATCTGGAAGATGGTTGAGGATGCGGATCTGATGACCGAGGCTCACGCCCTCGCCGCCAACCTCGCGACGCAACCCACGGATGGCCTAGCGCTGATCAAGCAGGCGCTCGATGCGTCCGAGACCAATACGCTCGATGCGCAGCTCGACCTCGAGCGCGATTTCCAGGGCCGCGCCGGGCGGACGTCGGATTTCGCCGAGGGCGTGACCGCGTTCCTCGAGAAACGCGCGCCGCGCTTCGTCGGACGCGCCTAGACGCAGAATTGAACATTCCGCCGACACGGCAAGACGCAACATAGATCACAGGTCAAAGGGTTCGATTTCAATGACACAGCCTCAATCCGGCGCCGCGCGAACGGCAGAGCCTGTCATGAAGCTCAACAGCTTCGTCCGTGGACATTGGACCGGTTCCGGCGAACCGGCTGCCGAGATTCACAGTGCCGTGACCGGCGATGTCGTGGCGCTCGCGACCAGGAGCGATCTCGACATGCGCGAGATCCTCGCCTATGGCCGCACGGTCGGCGGCAAGAATCTCCGCAAGCTGTCGTTCCACCAGCGTGCGGGCCTGTTGAAGGCGTTGGCCGACTATCTGAGCCAGCACAAGGACCGACTTTACAAACTGTCGCTCCATGCGGGCGCAACCCACACCGACGCCATGATCGACGTCGATGGCGGCATTGGCACGCTGTTCGCCTATGCCAGCAAGGGACGCCGCGAGCTTCCGAACACCAAGTACCTGCTCGACGGCAACGTCGAGGGGCTCTCCAAGGGCGGCGCATTCGCCGGTCAGCACATCGTCACGCCATTGCACGGCGTTGCCGTGCATATCAACGCATTCAACTTCCCGTGCTGGGGCATGCTGGAGAAGCTGGCGCCCGCATTACTCGCCGGCGTTCCCGTCATCACCAAGCCGGCGACCGTCACCTCCTATATCGCCTACGAGCTGGCGCGGATGATCACCGAATCCGGAGCACTGCCGGAAGGCGTGCTGCAGTTCATCGTCGGATCGACCGGCGACCTGTTCGACCATCTCACCTGCCAGGATGTGGTGTCCTTCACGGGCTCGGCCGACACCTCGCAAAAGCTGCAACGGCATCCGGTCATCGCGCGCGAGGCTGTCAGGTTTATCGCGGAGCGGGATTCGCTCAACGCCGCGATCCTGGCGCCGGACGCCGTGCCGGGAAGTCCGGAGTTCGACCTCTTCATCAAGGAGGTGGCAAAGGAGATGACGGTCAAGGCCGGGCAGAAATGCACCGCGATCCGCCGCGCATTGGCGCCGGCAGCGCAGATCGACGCCGTCATCACGGCGCTGCGCGAGCGTCTCGCCAAGGTCACGATCGGCAATCCCGAGAACGAGAAGGTCAGGATGGGACCGCTGGTCGGCCTCGCCCAGCGCAGCGACGTGCTTGCTCACGTGGCGAGGCTTCGCACCGAAGCCGAACTGGTGGCCGGCGATCCCGACAACTTCGCGCTGGTCGACGCCGACGCCAAACGCGGCGCCTTCGTCCCGCCGCTGCTGCTGCACTGCGCGAAGCCGCTCGCCGCAACCGCGGTCCACGAGATCGAGGCGTTCGGGCCGGTCTGCACCGTGATAGGCTATGACGATCTCGACCAGGCCATCGCGCTGACCAATCGCGGTGGCGGCAGCCTCGTCGCATCGGTCTACACCCATGACATCCCGGCCGCGACCGAGCTCGCGTTCGGCATCGGTAGTTTTCACGGCCGTGTCGCGATCATCGATCGCGACTGCGCGACCGAGCACACCGGACACGGCTCGCCGATGCCGCAGATGGTTCACGGCGGACCGGGCCGCGCCGGCGGCGGCGAGGAACTCGGCGGCGTCCGCAGTCTCCAGCACTACATGCAGCGCATCGCGTTGCAGGGCTCCCCTCGCATGCTGAGCGGCGTCACCGGCCGCTGGTTCAAGGGCAGCCCGATGCTCGAAGGTGACCTGCACCCGTTCCGCTATCACTATGACGATCTCGAGATCGGCCGCACGCTGGTCTCGAAGGCGCGGCAGATCACGCTCGACGACATCGAGCACTTCGCGCATTTCACGGGCGACACCTTCTACGCCCATATGGACGAGGAAGCGACCAAGGGCCATCCGTTCTTCCCGGGCCGCGTCGCGCATGGCTACCTGCTGCTGTCGTTCGCGGCCGGCCTGTTCGTCGATCCCGATTACGGACCGGTGCTGGCGAATTACGGCCTCGATAGCCTGCGCTTCGTCAAACCGGTGCAACCGGGCGAACAGATCCAGGTGCGCCTGACCGCGAAGGAGAAGACGCCGCGCAACAAGCAGTATGGCGAGGTGCGCTGGGACGTCGAGATCACGACCGGGACCGGCGAGACCGCGGCGACATATGAACTTCTGACGATGAATGCGATGCGGGCGTAACGCGCAGCTCAGAGCAACGCGGCCTGCCGGCTTCGGCCGGCGGGTTTTGCCTTGCTGCGCGGCCGGCTGACGGCCGCATCCGCGGCACCCGCCAACACCAGTTGCGCGACGAAGTCGGCGTATTCGGCGCGGGTCATCGGCCCGCCCTCGCGAAACCACATATAATGCCAGTTCAGCATGCCGAACACGCTCATCGTCAGCGGCTTGAGGACGCGCTTCTGCTTCGCCGCTGGCACCGCCGCGGCGAGCGCATCCGACATGATCCCGACCAGGATCCGCTCGCTCGCCAGCAGCGGCTGCTGCTTGTCCTTCGGCAGCAGCTTGAGACTTGCGATCTGCACCTGATGCTCGGCGTCGGCATGCCGGTAGAGCTCGAGCAAGGTCGCAACGATAGTCCTGAAGCGCTCAACCGGATCGCCGGCCTGCGCGCTCGCCTTCCGAACCGCCGCCACCAGCTTTTCGAGATGCGACGACAGGATGTCGAACAGGATCGCTTCCTTGTCGGGATAATAGTGATAGAGCAGCGCCTTCGAGACACCGCAGGCGTCGGCAATCGTGTTCATCGACGTGCCGACATAGCCCGATGCGGCAAAAAGCTCGGCCGAGCGATACAGCATCGAGAGGCGCTTGTCGTCGTAGTCCTTGGCGCGCGATCGGGCCATGTCTTTCCGTTCCACCGGCCGGCTATTCGGCCTTCGTCCAGAGATGTGAATCAAATGACGGCAAAATTTCGGGACCACCGCCCTGCTTGCGCCGGGCCGCGTCCGAACCAGCATTTATTGACCATCCGGTCGAATAATTCCATGCCTGAGTTGGAATGGCGCCTCTCCGGGATGTTAGTCGAGCTTGAACGGCTCTGATCCGGGATAGGAATGGGCGACGAACTCGCAGAAGGCGCGGGCCGCCGGCGAAAGCGCCGCATTGCCCTTCCAGGCCAGCCCGACATCCATGGTATGGACATCGTCATCAAGCGTCTTGAGCTCGATGCGATGTCCCTCGAGCGACCAGGGACGGTAGACCATGTCCGACAGGATGGTGATCCCCATCCCGGTCGCGACCATGCTGCGGACGGCCTCCACCGACAGGGTGCGGAAGATGACGTTGGGCACGTGCGCCGTATGTTGCCAGTAGCGCATTGCGGAGCGCTCGGCCTCATCGACGGTCAACATCAGATAAGGCTCGCTCGCCAGATCGGTCAGCTTGATGTTGTCCTTGCGCAGCAGCGGATGATTGACGCATGTCCACAACCGACGCGCCGAGCGCAACAGCAGCCGCGAGCGAATGGAGTGCCGGTCATGCAGGTTCGCGATCAGCATGATGGCCGCATCGACGCTGCCGCTGATCAGGCTCTGCTCGATCGCATCGCGTTGAAACTCGTGCAGCCGGACCGTGATGCCCGGGAAGGACCGCCAGAACCGCGTCAGCAACGGCGGCAGGAAATATCCGGCAACCGTATAGCTCACGGCCACGTCCACGGTGCCGTCGACCTGTGTCCCCCAGCGATGCGGCCCCCGCGTCGCATCTGACACGCTCGCCTCGATCGCGCGGGCGCGCTGCAAGAACTCGTGGCCGTCAAACGTCAGCGTCACGCCGTTGGAATGGCGATCGAACAATTTGCGGCCGAGCTCGGCCTCAAGGGCCTTGATCGACGACGTGACCGCCGATTGCGTCACGTTCAGAGCTGCCGCGGCCGCGGAAACGCGTCCGCTTTCCGCCGTCGCGATGAAGTGCCGAACCTGACGGAACGTCAGAGACATAAAAATTTCCGATATCAGCGAACGATATTTCGAATTTTACAATCCCGCGACGGAACGGAAAGATCAATCCGTCGGTTCCGGGTGAGAAGGCGTTGGGATGATGTCCGAAGGTTTGGAATTGGTCGCGCGCGGTGTCAGCGTCCAATTCGAAGGCCTGAAAGCGCTGTCCGACGTTACACTGGCCGTGCCGCGGGGACATATCGCCGGACTGATTGGCCCCAATGGAGCCGGCAAAACCACCCTTATTAATGTATTGACCGGTTTCCAGCCGGTCGGCGCGGGCATTGTGGAGCTGGAAGGAGAACCACTCAACGGCATTGCAGCGCACATGCTGCGACGCAAAGGCGTGGCGCGGACCTTCCAGTCAGGCCGGCTTTTCCGCGACCTGCCTGTGATGGACAACCTGGAAGTGACCGGCGTCGGCCTCGGTCAAGGCCGTCCCGACGCCATCAGCGAGGCCGAGCGGGTGATGGCCTGGCTCGGCATTTCGCATCTCGCCAACAGCATTGCCGGCGCGCTGCCGTATACCGACGAGCGCCGCGTTGCCATCGGCCGCGCCATCATGGGCACACCGCGATATCTGCTGCTCGACGAACCGGCGGCAGGCATGTCGGAGCATGAGAGCCACGAGCTCGCCGGCATCATCCGCAGGATCGCTTCCGAGCTCAATGTCGGCGTGCTGCTGATCGAGCACAATATCGGCCTCGTGCTGGAGCTGTGCGAGCGCATCTTCGTGCTCGATTCCGGCGAGATCATCGAAGTCGGACCGCCCGCCCAGATCCGCAACAGCGACGCCGTGCGGCATGCCTATATGGGCACGCAGCGCGACGAATTGATTCCACCGGTCGCAGCCGAAGCGGCCGTGGCATCATGACCGCACTCGTCGTCGACGACATCACGGTCAGCTACGGGCGCCTCACGGCACTCCGCGGCGTGACATTGACGGTCGACGAAGGCGAAATCCTGTTCGTGACCGGCCCGAACGGCGCCGGCAAGTCGACGCTGCTCAACGCCATCGCAGGCGTCGTACCGCCGGGCTCCGGCTCCATCATGATCGATGGCGCAAGGATCACCGGTGCCGCGCCCGAAGACATCGCCCGGCGCGGGTTTTCGCTGGTGCCGGAAGGGCGCAACGTCTTCGGCGCGCTGACGATCGAGGAGAATCTGAAGGTCGGCACCGGCATGCGCGCCGACCGCAAGACAATCGCCGGCGATCTGGATCGGGTCTACCAGGAATTCCCGATGCTGGCCGAGCGCCGCCACAGCCCGGCGGGCATGCTGTCCGGCGGCCAGCAGCAGATGCTGGTCATTGGCCGCGCGCTGATGGCCGCGCCCCGCATCATGGCCATTGACGAGCCATCGCTGGGCCTCGCGCCGAAGATCATCGACCAGGTCTACGAGATCCTGCTGCGGCTGCGGGCCCAGCGCAAGCTCACGCTGCTGATCGTCGAGCAGAGCTCGACGCGCGCCATGATGACGGGCGGGCGGATGGTCCTGATCCGCGGCGGGCGCATCGTGCTCGAGGGCCCCGCGGCCGACATGGTCAGGGACGATCGCCTGAAGCAGACCTATTTCGGCTTCGGAGATCACTGAGATGCGCGAGCTGCTCCAGATCATCTTCGACGCGCTGAGCCTCGGCAGCCTCTATGCGCTGGGCGCGCTCGGCATCGCCCTGATCTTCGGCGTCATGCGGCTCGTCAATTTCGCCCACGGCGATTTCATCGCCTTCTGCGTCTTCGCCATGCTATGGCCGTCGATCGATGCGGCGGCGATCGTGTTTGCCGGCCAGCTGCCGTTCTATCTTTTGATCCCGCTGCTGCTGCTGATCGGCGCCGCGCTGTCCATCCTGTCGGAGGTCGTCGTGTTCCGCCGCTTCCGCAACGCCAATCCGGCGACGATGATGATCGCGTCCTTCGCGCTCGGCTTCGTCATCCGGCATCTCCTGCTGATGCTGTTTTCCAGTCGGCCCAAGTCGATCACGCTGTGGCCGAGCCTCGGCCTGCCGGTCGAAGTCCTCGGCGCCCACATCCCGATGCTCCAGGTCGTGACCATCATCATCACGCTGGCCGTGCTTGTGATCCTCGTCCTGTTCCTCAAGCGCACGCGCTATGGGCTCGAGATGCGCGCAGCGGCCGACAATTTCACCATGGCGCGCATGCTCGGGGTCCGCGCCAACGGCGTGATCCTGCTGGCCTTCGCCATCAGCGGCATGCTGGCGGCGGCGATCGGCCTGATCCTGGCGACCAATTCCGGCACCGCCGACATCGGCATGGGCGCCAACGTGATGCTGATCGCGTTCATCGCGACCGTGATCGGCGGCCTCGGTAGCATTCCCGGCGCCGTTGCCGCCGGCTTCCTGATCGGTGCGGCCAGCGTCGTGTTCCAAGCGACCCTGCCGCACGACGCCCGCGTGTTCCGGGACGCGTTCGTCTACGGCGCCGTCATCGTCGTCCTTCTGGTGCGGCCGCAGGGCCTGTTCGCACCAAAATCCGCCAAGCAGAGGGTCTGATCGATGTCGCAGCGGCCGTCCGTCATCCGGCAAACGATCATCACGCCGATCGTGCTGATCGTGGCGCTGCTCATCATGGCCGCCCTCTCCTATCAGTTCGGCAGCCGGGCCTTCAACCGCACCGTGGTCGAGATGTTCATCAACATCATGGTGGTGGTCGGCCTTTACGTCTTCGTCGGCAATTCGGGCCTGCTGTCGTTCGGCCACATCAGCTTCATGTGCCTCGGCGCCTACATGACCGCCTGGCTCACCATTCCGCCGGTGATGAAATCGATCACGCTCAAGGGCCTGCCGGCGTGGCTGCTTCATGCGCAACTGCCGATGTGGGTGGCGACGCCGATTTCCGGCCTGTTTGCCGCATTGTTCGCGCTGATCGTCGGGCGCGTCATCATGCGCCTGTCGGGCATTGCCGCCTCGATTGCGACCTTCGGCCTGCTCGGCGTCATCAACAACGTCTATTCGAACTGGGATTCGGTGACGGGCGGACAAGGTTCGATCGTCGGCATTCCGCCCACCATGAATGTCTGGACCGCCTGGATCGGCGGCGCCGTGGCGATCGCGATCGCCTATCTCTATTCGATCTCGCGCTCAGGGCTGGCGCTGCGCGCCACGCGCGACGAAGCGGTCGCCGCCAGCGCCTCCGGCATCGACGTCGTCCGCGAGCGGTTGATCGCCTTCGTCGTCAGCGCCTTCATCATCGGGCTCGCCGGCGCGCTGTACGCGCACTTCCTGAGCATCGTCAATCCCGGCGCATTCTATCTGCGGACCACCTTCATCACGCTGTCGATGCTGGTGGTCGGCGGCATGTACAGCCTCAGCGGAGCGGTCTCGGGCGTGGTCGCGATATCGGTGCTGATCGAGCTGTTCCGTGATCTTGAGAAGGGCGTCAGCCTGGGCGGGCACACCGTCGGCCTGCCGAACGGCGTCCAGGAGATCGCGATCGGGATCATCACCATCGTGATCCTGATGTACTTGCCGACGGGATTGACCCGCAACCGGGAGTTCTCCTGGCGCCGATGGCCGTTGCAGCGGCGCCTGACCCGGCCCGTCCAGACCGCACTGAAGGAACTGCACTGACGCTCGTTTGTAAAATTGGAGGAGTGGCATATGCGCTTTACGACATTACTCGGCATTCTGGCCGGAGCATCCGCGCTCTGGTTCACACCTGCCCAGGCGGCCGACGAGATCGTCGTTGGTTTTGCGACCGCGGCATCCGGATTCATGCAGGCCTATGACAAGCCGGCGCAGGACGCGGCACTGATCCGGATCGATGAGATCAACAAGGCCGGCGGCCTGCTCGGCAAGAAGATCAAGCCGGTGTTTGCCGACACCAAGACCGATCAGGCCGAAGGCGCCAAAGCCGGTCTCGCGGTGCTCGACCAGGGCGCCGACCTCGTGATCGTCTCTTGTGACTACGATTTCGGCGCACCCGCGGCGCTGCAGGCGCAGGCCGCCGGCAAGGTTTCCTTCTTCCTCTGCGCCGAATCGATCAAGGCCGGGATTCCCGGCGTCGGCCCGTTCTCGTTCTCGGCCTCGGTGCTGGCACCGGTGCAGGGCGCAACCATGTCGGAATGGGCGTACACCAAGAAGAACGCGCGTAGCTTCTATCGGCTGCTCGACAGCTGGACCGTCTACAACAAGGGCATTTGCGACGGCTTCGACTGGATGCTGCCCCGCCTGAAGGAGGCCAAGCTGGTCGGCAGCGACACCTTCAAGAACGACGACGCCTCGATCGCTTCGCAGATCACGCGCATCAAGAGCCTGCCGAAGGAACCTGACGCCATCATGCTCTGCACGATGATGCCGGGCGCCGTGTCCGCCATCAAGCAGATCCGCGCCGCCGGCATCAAGTCGATGATCCTCAACGGCTCGGGCGTCGACGGCAGCTACTGGATCAACGCCGTTCCGGATCTGTCGAACTTCTATGTTCCCGTGCAGGGCTCGGTCTACGGCGACGATCCGAACCCGAAGGTCAACGAGTTCAACAAGAAGTACAAGGAAGTCACCGGCGGCGACCCGTCCAGCCAGTACGTTTATCCGGGCTACGTCCTGATCGATGTCTGGGCCAAGGCGGTCGAACGCGCCAAATCGACCGATGCGGCGCCCGTCGTCGCCGAGCTCGAGAAGATGAAAGACGAGTCCACGCTGTTCGGGCCGCGCACCTTCACCAAGGACATCCACCACCAGAACCAGGGCCGTTACCTGATCGTCGACACCGAGGCCGGCAAGCCGAAGGTGATCGACCAGTGGACGATCTCGGAAAAGATCCCGCTTGATTATCTGGTGTCCAAGTAACCCGGCAACGCGCCGCCCCGGTGCGTCAGACGCACCCGGGGGCGGCCGCGACGGTCGTATGCAAAGCCAGTTGGAAGGAAATCAGGAGATGGTCGTGATCAACTGCGACATGGGCGAGGCATATGGCCTCTACAAGATGGGCGACGACAAGGCATTGATGCCCCATATCGACGTCGCTAACGTCGCCTGCGGCTTTCATGCCTCCGACTTCAACCACATGCGCAAGACAGTGCAACTCGCCAAGCAATTCGGCGTCAAGGTCGGCGCGCATCCCTCGTTGCCGGATCTGCAGGGATTTGGCCGCCGGGAAATGAAGATCGGCCGCGAGGAGTTGACCAACTGCCTGCTCTACCAGATCGGCGCCCTCAAGGCGTTCCTGGATGCCGAAGGCATGGCGCTCAATCATATCAAGCCGCACGGCGCACTCTATGGCATGGCGTCGCGCAACGAGGACATCGCAGAAGCCGTGGCTGACGCCGCCGATGTCTACAAGGTGCCGCTGCTCGGCATGAAGGGAACGCTGCACCAGCAGGTCTATGAGCGCCGCGGCCACGCCTTCGTCGCCGAGTACTATGCCGACCTCGACTACAATGCCGACGGCAGCCTGATCATCACGCGCGAGCACGAGGCAAAGGATCCGGCCGACGCCGCTACCCGATGCGCGAGAGCCGTCAACGAGGGCAAGACGCGTACGGTGGCGGGAAACGACATCGTGGTCGGCGCCGATTCGATCTGCATTCACTCCGACACGCCGAACGCCGTCGCCATCGCGGAGGCCGTCCGCGAAGCGGTTCGTCCTTATCTCACCGCACGCTGAGCCGCCGCGGCAAAAAACCAATTACCTACGAGGAAACCATGGCAACGCAGCAGATCTTCTCGCCGCTCCCGGGCATCTTTTACCGCAAGCCCGCCCCCGACAAGCCGGTCTACAAGAACGACGGCGACGTCGTCGCGGAGAGCGACACGATCGGGCTCATCGAGGTGATGAAATCGTTTAATGAGGTGAAGGCCGGCGCCGCCGGCAAGATCGTTCGCTTCCTCGCCGAGAACGAGGATGCCGTGATGGCCGGCCAGCCGATCGCCGAGATCGACGTTTGAGCCCCCGACCAGCCATGGCGATCAAAAAGCTCCTCATAGCCAACCGCGGCGAGATCGCGGTGCGCATCATCCGCGCAGCGCGCGATCTCGGCATTGCGGCGGTCCAGGTCTACAGCAAGGCCGACAAGGATTCGCTCGCGGTGAGACTAGCCGACGAGTCGGTCGATATCGGTCCGCCGCAGGCGTCAAAATCCTATCTCAACCAGGCAGTCATCCTCGCCGCAGCGCAGGGCTCCGGCGCCGACGCCATTCATCCCGGCTACGGCTTCCTGGCCGAGAATGCCGAGTTCGCGGCCGCGGTCGAAGCGGCAGGATTGATCTTCGTCGGCCCGACCGCGCAATCGATCCGGCTGATGGGCGATAAGGTCGCGGCGCGCGAGGCCGCCGCCTCGGCCGGCGTGCCGACCGTCCCCGGCAGCCAGGGGCGGCTGGAGTCGGCGGAAGCCGCCTTCGCGCTGGTCGAGAAGACCGGGTTCCCTGTCATGATCAAGGCCGCCGCCGGCGGCGGCGGACGCGGCATCCGCATCGCACGCTCCGCCGAGGAGTTTCATCATCTGATGCCGCAGGCGCAGGCTGAGGCGCTAGCGGCCTTCGGCGACGGCGGCCTCTACGTCGAGAAGCTGATCGAGGGCGCGCGGCACATCGAGGTCCAGGTGCTCGGCGATGGACGCGACGTGATCCATTGCTTCGAGCGCGAATGCTCGTTGCAGCGGCGCCGCCAGAAGGTCTGGGAAGAGGCCCCCTCGCCCTCACTCACCCAGGCGGTACGTGAAAAGCTCTGCACGTCCGCCGTGGCGCTGGCCAAGGCAGTCAACTACCGTGGCGCCGGGACGCTGGAATATCTCTACGACGACAGGACCGGCGAATTCTACTTCCTCGAGATGAACACCCGCATCCAGGTCGAGCATCCCGTCACCGAAATGGTCACCGGCATCGACCTCGTGTGCGAGATGATCCGGATCGCCGGCGGTGAGCCCTTGCGCATCCATCAGGACGCGGTGCGCGTCAGCGGCCATTCGATCGAGGTCCGCATCAACGCCGAGGACCCCGCCAGGAATTTCCTGCCCAATCCGGGCACGGTGAGCGCGCTCAACGTGCCCGGCGGTGATGGCGTGCGGTTCGACAGTATGCTCTATCAGGGCTACACGGTGCCTCCGTTCTACGACAGTCTGCTCGGCAAGCTGATCGTGCACGATAGGGATCGGCCGAGCGCCATCAGACGGCTCGAACGCGCGCTTGCCGAGCTCAGCGTCGAGGGCATTTTCACGACAAAGCCCCTGCACCAGGCGCTGGCGCGCGACGCCGACGTCAAGGCCGGACGCTTCCATACGGCTTGGCTCGAACCGTGGCTGGAATCCCATGCCGCCGGCCTTGCCACCGCTCAGCCGCCAGCGGCCGTGAAGGTCGCGCCATGATGGCAAGAGAATCCGCCCCGTCAGCAACAGGAGGCCGCTAGTCATGCAAACTCGATTTTCCTTCGGCGGCGACGAGCACATTTTCGCCGAGGTCGGCGAAGCGATGTCGCTTGAGGCCTTTTTCAAGAGCCTCTTCATCACCAATGCGGTACGCGACGCCAAGATCAAGGGCGTCACGGAAATCTGTCCGGCAAATGCGTCCTATCAGGTCAAGTTCGATCCGGATCAGATCAAGCCCGACGATCTGCTGGCCGAGCTGAAGCGGCTGGATTCCGCATCCGAGAAATCGGAGCCGGTGATCAAGACGCGGATCATCGAGATTCCCGTGCTCTACAACGATCCCTGGACGCACGAGACGTTGATGCGCTTCCGCGAGCGTCATCAGGATCCGAACGGGACCGATCTCGAATACGCCGCGCGCATCAACGGCCTCGATAGCGTCGACGCCTTCATCAAGGCGCATTCCAGCGCACCCTGGTTCGTCTCGATGGTCGGCTTCGTGGCCGGCCTGCCTTTCCTCTACCAGATGGTCGAGCGCAAGCGGCAGCTTCAGGCGCCGAAATATCTGCGCCCGCGCACCGACACGCCGAAGCTCACCGTCGGACATGGCGGCTGCTTCAGCTGCATCTACTCGGTGCGCGGCGCCGGCGGCTACCAGATGTTCGGCATCACGCCGATGCCGATCTATGATCCCAACCAGAACATCAGCTATTTGCGCGACTTCATGTGCCTGTTCAAGCCGGGCGACATCGTGAAGTGGAAACCGATCGACCGGGCGGCCTATGACGCAGCGGTCGCCGACGTCGACGCCGGCCGCTTTGCGCCCGTGATCCGCGACGTCTCGTTCTCGCTGACCGAGTTCAACCGCGACGTTGATGCCTACAACGCCAAGCTCGATGGAGTTCTCCATGGCCGTTAAGGTTTTGAAGCCGGGTCTTGCGACCACCGTCCAGGACCTCGGACGTCCGGGCTATTATCACATCGGCATCCCGCTCTCCGGCGCCATGGACCGTCATGCACTGGTCGCGGCCAATTTGCTGGTCGGCAACGACGCCGGCGCTGCCGTGCTCGAGGCCGTGTTCATGGGACCCGAGCTCGAATTCACCGCGGACGCAACCGTCGCGATCACCGGCGCGGAGCTGCCGCCGAAACTCGACGGCGAGCCGCGCGAAACCTGGACCAGCTTCAGGGTGAAGCGCGGCCAGATCCTCTCCTTCGACTTCCTCAAGCAGGGTGCGCGTGGCTACATCGCGGTCGCCGGCGGCATCGACGTGCCCGTCGTCCTCGGCTCACGCTCGACCTACGCGCTTGGCGCGCTCGGCGGCTTCAAGGGCCGCAAGCTCGAGGCCGGTGACGAGCTGTCAATCTGCAGCGCCGCCGCCACAGGCAAGGACGGACGGACCGTTGCCAGGGATTTGCGCGGGCAACCGGCGGGAATGCCGACGGAACTGCGCGCGATGCCCGGTCTCTACTGGCACCGCATCACCGAGGCGGCCGGCAACGGCTTCTTCTCGGACACCTGGAAGGTGGCGCCGGAGGCGGACCGGATCGGCTACCGCTTCAAAGGCGGCAAGCCGCTCGAATTCGTTCCGCGCGAACCGCCGTTCGGCGCCGGCTCCGACCCGTCCAACATCACCGATGCCTGCTATCCCTATGGCTCGATCCAGGTTCCCGGCGGCACCGAACCCATCGTGCTGCATCGTGACGCAGTCTCCGGCGGCGGCTACTTCATGGTCGGGACCGTGATCGCCGCGGACATGGATCTGATCGGCCAGTTGCAGCCCAACACGCCGGTGAAGTTCGTCAAGGTCGACATGAACCAGGCGCTCGCGGCCCGCAAAAGCCGCTCGGAATTGCTGGCCAAGCTGCACAGCGCGCTGGCGTAGCCGCCGACAGCCGCGTCGCTATCCGCCAAAGTCCGCGGCCACCGATCGGGGTGACCGCGCGCATTCCAGGCTTCAGGCCGTCGGTTGCGGCCTCTCGCGCCTGATATTGACGTCACCGCGAGCTCTGCACCTGTCGGCACGAGAGTTGCAACGAATGCAGCCGGGCTGAGAAACACCGCTCATGAGTTAGGCAACATCGGAACAACCGCGATGTCCGTTTCTCTGAAACAGATCCGCTACTTCGTCGCCGCCGCCGAAACCGGGCGCATCAGCCAGGCGGCGATCGACCTCAACGTCTCGCAATCCGCGGTCACTGCGGCCATTCAGCAGCTCGAAGCGACCGTCTGCGCCCGCCTCCTGGAGCGCGCGCCGAACGGCGTGACCGTCACCATGGAAGGCAGCCGCTTCCTGTCGCAGGGCCGTCAGATCCTCGCCGCCGTCGCCGAAGCGGTGCGGAACACGCAGATATCAGCGGGACCGCTGTTCGGGACGATCCGCATCGGCGTCACCTATACCGTGTCGGGCTATTTCCTGCCGCGTCACCAGAAGCGCTTCCAGGCGAGCTTTCCCGGTATCACGGTCGAGCTGTTCGAGGCCCCGCGTGACGTGCTCGAACGCGCGCTCGTCGACGGCGCGCTCGATCTCGCGGTGATGCTGGTTTCGAACCTGCGCGACAACGCCAAGCTCACCAGCGAGACGCTGCTGCGATCGCCGCGCCGCCTGTGGCTTGCGCCCGAGCATCCGCTGACCCGTGCCGAGCGGGTCCATCTCGCTGAGATCGCCACCTATCCTTACGTCATGCTCACCGTCGACGAGGCCAAGCACACCTCGATGCGCTACTGGAGCAACGCTTCGCTCGAACCGAACACGATCTTCCGCACCTCCTCGGTCGAAGCCGTGCGTTCAATGGTCGCGGGCGGCATGGGCATCGCCATTCTCTCCGACCTGATCTACCGGCCCTGGTCGCTGGAGGGACAGCGGATCGAGACCCGCGTCATCGAGGACGAGGTGCCCAGCATGGATATCGGTCTTGCCTGGCGGCGCGACACCAAGCCGTCGGAAGCCGCCATGGCGTTCCGCGATTTCATGCGCTTTGCGGTGGCAGGCGTCGGGCCGGCCCGGCCCCCGGTCAGCATGGATCACCGGCACCAGGCCGAGGAGGCGATCGAAATCTAGATTATCTGTTTCCGTTTTATTCGACTTGACGCCGTCCGGCAGTCCTCGCCAAACTTTGGCCGGGACACGACGACCGGAGGCACAGCCGGCGGCGGGGAGTGAGACATGCAAGTCACCTACACGACCAATGACATCCCGTTGCAGACCCGCCGCCATTACTGGCAGCAGGTCGTCTCGAAGACCTATTACTCGCTCGACCTGCGCTTCCCGAGCACGCGCGACTTTAATGCGCGCCTTGGCGCCTGGTCGATGGGCCCTCTCTCGGTGTCCCGCAATATTGCAAATGGCCTGCTTTACAAGCGGCATGAGCGGCATTTGCTGAGCGAGCGGGAGGAATCCTTCCTGATCACGGTGCCCGAGCTCGCCGAAATTCGCTTCGAGCAGGATGGCAAGGTGGTGCACTGCCGGCCGGGCGCGTTCCTGATCGAGCGCAGCCACCTGCCCTACGAATTCAGCCATCAGGATCCAACGGCGCTGTGGTGTCTGAAGATCCCGAGCGCGGTGCTGCGCGCCCGCATTTCGCGGCCCGAGCGCCTCGCCACGCTGCAATTCGACGCAAGCCGCAGCGTCGGCGCGCTGTTCGTCGACACGCTGCGCCTCTCAAGTGAGCGGATCGAGGAAATGGACGAGACGGCGCGCGCGATGATGGGCAAGCACCTCATCGAATTGCTTGCGATGGCCATCGAATCCGACGACCGCGTGCTGACCGGCCACTCGTCCTCGGTGCGCAACGGCCATCTGCTGCGCTGCGAGCAGTTCATCCGTGCCCGCCTCGACGACATGCGGCTCACGCCGCAGATGGTCGCCGACGGCTGCGGCATTTCGCTGCGCTATCTGCACCAGATCTTCGAGGGCGAGGGTCTGACCGTCTGCGCCTACATCCGCAACCAGCGGCTAGCGATGTGCGACGCCTTGCTGCGCGATGCGAGCTGCCGCAAGAGCATCTCGGAAATCGCCTACCAATGGGGCTTTGCCGACCAGGCGCAATTCAGCCGCAACTATCGCGGCCGGTTCGGCTGCACCCCGAGCGAGGCGCGCGCCACCTCGCGCGCCGCCAACGCCTGAACACGGCATCGCAACCGCACCCACCTGACCGGCTAACCTGACCGCTTCCCGGGCAGCCCGCCGCCGGTCCCGGCACGCATGGCCCGCCAAACGGTTCGCTCTCTCGCAC
Source organism: Bradyrhizobium sp. B124 (assembly GCF_038967635.1). Classification (NCBI taxonomy): domain Bacteria; kingdom Pseudomonadati; phylum Pseudomonadota; class Alphaproteobacteria; order Hyphomicrobiales; family Nitrobacteraceae; genus Bradyrhizobium; species Bradyrhizobium sp. B124. The sequence goes on from NZ_CP152413.1 coordinate 4,103,629, forward strand.
AAGTCTTCCTGCGCTCAGCGTCAAGAAGGCGGGTCGCCGCTCTGCCTAAGATCGGCGAAACGCTTGTTCGAAAGGAAGACGCATGGTGCAGGACCTTCGTGTGGCTGTCGATGTCGGGGGCACGTTCACCGACATCTGCATTATGGACGAGACGACCGGTCTCATCCGCATCGAGAAGACCTCCTCCACGCGCGATCCGATCGAAGGCATCATGGGCGGCGTGTCCAAGGCCGGCATCGATCTTGCCAGGGTGGCGCTGTTCTCGCACGGCACGACAGTTGCCACCAACGCGCTGATCACCCGCCGCCTGCCCCGCACCGCCGTGGTCACGACCAAGGGTTTCCGCGACGTCATCGAGATCAGGCGCGCCAACAAGGAAGACCTCTGGGACACCTACAAGGACGTTGTCCCGCCCTATGTGCCGCGGCGCGATCGCCTGACCGTGCCCGAGCGCGTCGATGCCGACGGCAAGGTGATCGAACCGCTCGACGTCGAGGCCGCGCGCGACGTCGCCCGCATCCTCAAGCGTCGCGGCGTCGCCGCGGTCGCGGTCTGCTTCATGAACGCCTATCTTAACGGCGCCAATGAGCGCGCGATGCGCGACATCCTGCTGGCGGAGATGCCCGACATCCCGGTGTCGATCTCCTCGCAGGTGCTTCCCGAGATCTTCGAGCACGAGCGGTTCTCGACGACGGTCGCCAACGCCGTCGTGAGCCCGGTCGTCGTCAACTATACGAGCCGGCTCGGCGAACGCCTGGCGCACGAGGGCTACACCCGCGATCTTCTGCTGCTGCACACCGGCGGCGGGGTGATGACGCCGGCGAGCGTCAAGGACTTCGCGGCGCGCCTCGCCGGCTCCGGCATCGCCGCCGGCGCCATCGCCAGCCGCTATATCGCCGGCCTGTGCGGCTTTCCCAACTCGATCGGCCTCGACATGGGCGGCACGTCCACCGACGTGTCGCTCGCCTATGAGGGCCGCTCACGCGTCACCAAGGACTGGCACATCGAATTCGGCTATCCGATCCGCTTCGCCTCGATCGAGGTGCTCACCATCGGCGCCGGCGGCGGCTCGCTGGCCTGGACCGACCCGGCCGGCTCCCTGCGCAACGGCCCGCAATCGGCCGGCGCCCATCCGGGACCGGCCTGCTACGGCAACGGCAACACCCAGCCGACCAACACCGACGCCAATGTGACGCTGGGCCGGCTCGGCACCGACCTCGCCGGCGGCAAGGTGAAGCTCGACCCCGAGCTGGCGCGGAAAGCCGTCGAGAGCGGCGTCGCCAAGCCGTTCGGCCTCGGCCTGCACGAGGCCGCAGACGCGATCGTCAAGGTCGCCAATGCCAACATGTCGGATGCGGTGCGGCTGATCTCGATCAGTCGCGGCTACGATCCACGCGACTTTGCGCTGGTGGCGTTCGGCGGCGCCGGCGCCCTGCATGGCGTCGACGTCGCGCGCGAGCTATCGATTCCCGTCGTGATCGTGCCGCCCAATCCCGGCGTGACCTCCGCGCTCGGATGCCTGCTCGTCGACATGCAGCACGATTTCTCGCAGAGCTGCATGGTCGACGCGGCCGACGCCGATGCCGACGAGATCGAAGCGCAGTTCGCCGAGATTGAGAAAGCCGCGCTCGCGCGGCTCGCCCATGAGGGCGTCGCGCAGCAGGACATCGTGCTGCAGCGGTCGATCGACATGATGTATCGCGGCCAGTGGCGTTCGCTCGCGGTGAACGCGCCGCAGCCGATCGGCGCGATCGCCGACCTGGTGCAAAGCTTCCACGCCGAGCACCAGCGCGAATACAATTTCCGCCGCGACAGCGCGCCGGTCAGCTTCTTCCGTCTCAATCTGAAGGCAGTCGGCGTGGTTCCCAAGGCCGAATTTGCCGTTCACCAGCCGACCGGCGCTAGCCCCGAGCCGATTGGCCGCCGCAGGGTCTGGTTCGAGGGCAGCGGGCTCGATACGCCCGTCTATCAGCGCGACGACCTGCCCTGCGGCTTCTCCTTTCAAGGCCCCGCAATCATCGAGCAGCTCGATGCGACGACCGTCGTGCCGCCGGGTGCCAGCGCCGAGGTCGACAAATATCTCAACATCATCATCCGCGTGAAGGAGTGAACCATGGCCGGAGCTCTCCCGCTCGACCCCGTAACCTTCGAGGTTCTGAAGAATTCCTTCATCACCAGCGTCGACCAGATGGGCGAGCAGGTGCTGCGGACCTGCTACTCCTTCGTCATCTACAACCGCGACTTCTCGAGCGCGTTGCACGACGCCAACGGCGAATGCGCGGCGCAAGGCAACCAGGATATCGCCGTCCACGTCGGCACGCTGCATTTCACCTGCAAGGACGTGATGCGCCATTTCGACGGCGACATGCATGAGGGCGACGTCTTCGCGATCAACGATCCCTATGCCGGCGGCACGCATTTTTCCGACGTGCGGCTGATCCGTCCGATCTTCGCCGACGGCAAGATAATCGCGTTCAGCCAGTCCAACGGGCACTGGTCGGACGTCGGCGGCAGCGTGCCGGGGTCGTTCGACGTCGCCGCCCGCGAGATGTTCCGCGAGGGCCTGCGCATCACGCCGGTCCGCCTGTTCGACAAGAACGGCTTGCGCAAGGACGTCGCGCATCTGATCGCCTCCAACACCCGCGACCCGGCCTCGATCATTGGCGACATCCAGGCGCAGGCCGAGGCAACCGCGGTCTGCGAACGTGAGATCCTGCGTCTGGTCGGCAAATACGGCCGCGATACCGTCGAGACCGGGCTTGCCGCCGTGCAGGACTATGTCGAGCGCTCGGCACGTCAGCGCATCGCAGCGCTGCCCGACGGCGAATGGGAAACGGTCGACTACATCGACCGCGATCCGGCCGGTGGCGAAGGCATGATCCCGATCCGCATCAAGATGACAATCAAGGGCGACCGCGCGATCTACGACTTCACCGGCAGCCATCCGACCATCGGCTCGATCTACAATTCGGCGTTTGGCGCGACCTTTTCCGCGGTCGCCGCCGGCATGAAGACATTCTTCCCTGACCTGCCACTCAATTCCGGCTTCTACCGCTGCTTCGAGATCATCGCCCCCGAAGGATCGATCGTCGATGCCAAATGGCCGATCGCGGTCACCGGCTTCCTGATGCCGTTCGAGAAGATCATGAACTCGATCTACGAAATGTGGTCGAAGCTGATGCCGAAACGCGCCCTCGCCTGCGCCTTCAATCTCGAATACCTGCTCACCGGCGGTCTCGACGCCCGCAGCGCCGACAAGCCGATCTTCATGTTCTACGACTGGCTGCCCGGCGGCTGGGGCGGCCGCAACGGCAAGGACGGCAGCAATGTCACGACCGCGTGCTTCGGCACTGGGCTGATGTCGCAGCCGGTCGAAGGCCAGGAGCGCGCCAACCCGATCCTGACCACCGAATGCGAGATACTCACGGACTCGCCCGGCCCCGGCAAATGGCGCGGTGGCGCCGGCGTGGTGAAGACGTCGCGGATGCTGCAGGCCGAGAAGACCGTGATCTCCTATATCTGCGACCGCGAGCGCGCCATCGTGTGGGGCATCGAGGGCGGCCTGCCATCGATGCCGCACGGCCTGACCTTGAAGCGCGCCGGCAGCGCCGCCGAGGAGCGATTGGGCTCGATCTTCTCGGACGTGCCGATCGGCGAAGGTGACGTCTTTTCGCGTCCGACCGCCGGCGGCGGCGGGTTCGGCGATCCGCTGGAGCGCGATCCGAACCTCGTGATCGAGGACATCAAGGACGACTATGTCTCGGTCGAGCGTGCCGCCAAGGATTATGGCGTCGTGGTGCACACCATCGACGCCGAGCTCTGCAACTACGAAATCGACAAGGTCGCGACCGCGGCGCTCCGTGCCAAGATCCGCTCCGAGCGCGTCGCCAATGCCCGTCTCGATCCGGAGATGGTGGCGCAGCGCTACCGCAGCGGAGAGATCAACGCGTTCGATGTGATCCGCAGCCACGCGGTCATCCTCGACTGGGGCACCGGCGCGCTGCTTCCCGAATCCACCCGCCAATTCCGCGAAGCATTCGAGCGTCGCTCGGTCGCGATGTGGAAAGCGGGCTGATCGTCAGCGGCAGCCGCGCCGCCGGCAGACGGCGCGGTCCATGCACCAGAAGAGGATTCGAGCCGTCGCCTTCCCTGCATCGCCTGCACTTTCATTCAAACCATGAGGATAGCGCTATGACGATCACGACGTGCCTTTCTCCCAACCGACTGTGGCCGATCCACTCCGTGCTCGGCATCGCCGCGGCCCTCGCTCTTGCCAGCACCGCCACGCCGGCGGCAGCCGGGACCGAGACACCGTGGTTTCCAATGAAGGTCTACGACGCGTCATCCGGCACGCCGAAGCCGGCGGACTACACGCCGCTGCCGAAGGCCGAGAAACCCTACAGGCTGTGCGTACTGTTTCCGCACATGAAGGACAGCTTCTGGGTCGCCGTCGCCTACGGCATCGTGAAGCAGGCCGAGGCGATGAACGTCAACATGAACCTCTACGAGGCCGGCGGTTACGAAAACCTGCCCAAGCAGCTTTCGCAGTTCGATGACTGCATGGCGAGCGGACCGGACGCGATCATCGTCGGCGCGATCTCCGGCGCGGGTCTCAGCAAGAAGTTCGAAGAGGCCAAGGCCAAGGGCGTGCCGGTGGTCGGCGTCACCAATCCGCTGCCGCCGAACGCACTGCCCGCGGCCAACTATGTCGATTTCGTCGCCATGGGCGAGGTCACCGGCGACGGCCTGCTGGCGCAGACCAAGCCCGGCGACAAGCTCAACATCGTGACGTTCCCCGGTCCGGCCGGCTCGGGCTGGGCGGAATCGTTCAATGAAGGGTTCAAGAAGGCCATCGCCAAGAACTCGAACGCCAAGATTTTGGCCGAGAAGTTCGGCGACTCCGGTGTTGCTGTGCAACTCCAGTTGATCCAGGACGCATTGCAGGCCTATCCAAGCATGAACGTGATCTGGGGCACCGCCCCCACCGCCGAAGCTGCCATCGGCGCCGTCGCCGAGGCCGGCCGAAGCGACCTGAAGATCGTGTCGTCCTACGAAAACCAGGCCATGCTCGACGCGCTGAACCGCGGCGACATCCTCGCCTTCGCAACCCAATATCCCGTCGGCGAAGGCGCGATCGCGATCGACCAGGCGGTGCGTCTGATCGAGAAGAAGCCGGTCATGAGCCTGGTCCAGCCGGTGGCCACGGTGATCGACAAGACCACGGTGCCGAAATTGCAGATGGATCTCGTGCTGGCGCCCGCAAGCTGGACGCCGGTCTATTCGGTCAAGGCCAAGTAAGCGTGGACAAGCATGGCCGAGTAAGCCGGCCTGAACGGTCGAGGCGGGAGCCGTGCTCCCGCCTGCTGGCTCACGGAGAAGCGGATGAACGTCGAGATCGACCCGAGGCCGGCCGAGCCCTTGCTTCAGTTGCGGGGGATATCGAAGCGATTCACCGGCGTCCGTGCGCTCGACCGCGTCGACCTCGATGTCCGTGCCGGCGAGCTTCACGTCCTGTTCGGCGAGAACGGCGCCGGCAAGTCGACCCTGATCAGTGTCGTATCCGGTACGTTTCCCCCCGACGAAGGCACGTTCCATTTCGGCGGCGAAGAGATCCGGCATCTGACGCCGCAGCGTGCGCGAGAGATCGGCATCAGTCCGGTGTTCCAGGAGTTCTCGCTGATCCCGAGCCTCACCGTGGAAGAGAACCTGTTCCTCGGCCGCGAGGTCACGCGCGGCGGAATGCTGTGTGCACGCGAGATGCGCAAGCGGGCCAGGGCGCTGATCGACGAGCTCGGCTTCGACCTCAACCCCGCGCAACGGATCGACGATCTGTCCCGCGCGCATCAGCAGATGGCCGAGATCGCCAAGGCCCTGCTCGGCCGCGTCCGCCTTCTGATCCTCGACGAGCCGACCGCGTCGTTGACCGAACGCGAAACCGGGCGGTTGTTCGAGCTGATCGCGCGCCTGAAGAGCCAGAATGTCGGACTGATCTACGTCTCGCATCGCATGCGTGAAATCCGCGCCCTTGCCGACCGTGTGACGGTGCTACGCGACGGCCGTCACATCCGGACCCTCGACGCCGCAAGGTCGACGGACGGCGAGCTGGTCGAACTGATGACCGGCCGGACGATCGACCTGCTGTTTCCCACCATCGACCACCGGCCGGGCAAGGTGATGGTCGACGTCGAAAACCTGACGCTCGCCGACGGCAGCGTCCGGGAGGTCGATTTCCATGCCCGGGCCGGCGAGATCACCGGCATCGCGGGCCTCGTCGGCTGCGGCAAGTCGGAGCTGATCCGCGCAATCTACGGCATCGAGCGCGCGCCGACGGGCGCGATCCGGATCGACGGCGCGCCGTACGAATTTCCAACCCCAAGACGAAGCCTCAAGCGCGGCGTCGCCTACTTCCCCGCCAACCGGATCGCCGAGGGGCTCGCGCTGTCCCGTCCGATCCGCGAGAACGCATCGATGACCGGGCTCGACCTGCCCGCCTTCGTCCGCTTCGGCGTCTTACGGCAGGCCGCCGAACGCGTGACGATCGCGGGCATCATGGAGCAGCTGCAGCTGAGGCCGCCGAACATCGAACGGAGCGCCGGCGCGCTGTCGGGCGGCAACCGTCAGAAGGTGATGCTGGGACGCGCGCTGACGCGCGAGCTGACTGTGTTCCTGTTCGACGAGCCGAGCGTCGGCATCGACGTCGGCGCCAAGCTCGAGGTCTACGAGTTCATGAAGCGTCTCGTCGAGGCTGGCGCTGCCGTGATCGTGGTGTCGTCCGAACTGCCCGAGGTGCTGGCGCTGTCGAACCGGCTCTATGTCATGCATCAGGGCCGCATCGCCGCCGAGCTCACGGGCGCCGAGAAGACCGAGCAGAATGTGCTTTCGAGCTTCTTCCGCGATCATCTCGCCGCGGAGGTCGCATGAACACGGCCCTGGTCGTCGCAGCGCCACGGGGCTTGGTCAGCCTCCGGTCGATCGCGGGCCGTATCGGGTTGCTGCCGGCGCTGCTTGTGGTGCTCGTGGCCGGCATGTCGGCGGTCGATGCGCAGTTCTACGGCATCATCAACGTCCTCAACATCCTGCGCAACGCCTCGCTGCTGGCGATCGTCGCCTGCGGCCAGGCACTGGTCATCATCGCGGGCGGCTTCGATCTTTCGGTCGGTGCGGTGGTCGCCCTGGCGAGCGTTGTCACCGCCAAGACCATGGCTGCCACCGCGGCCGTGTTTCCGGGCTCCAACGTCCTCATCATCGCAAGCGGGGTCGCGGCCGGGCTCGGTTGCGGCGTCGCGGTCGGGCTCGTCAACGGCTTCTGCGTGGCAAGGCTCAAGGTCTCCGGCTTCGTGGTGACGCTGGGCACGATGTCCGCCACTGCCGGCGTCGGCCTCATGATCACCAACGGCATCCCCGTTTACGGCATGCCGGAGATATTCGTGAAAGGCTTCGGACGCGCCCAGGCATTCGGTCTGCCGACCGCCGCCCACGTCGCGCTGATCGTGATCCTGGTGATGGTGTTTGCACAGCGGCGCACGCTGTTCGGCCGCTACGTCTACGCGATCGGCGGCAATGTCGACGCCGCCGTGGTGTCGGGCGTGACGATCCAGCGCCATATCGTGGGCACCTACGTCGTCTCGAGCGTCCTTGCGGCATTGACCGGCATTCTGCTGACGGCACAGGTCGGCTCCGGCCAGGCAAGCTTTGGCGGCGACCGGATGATGCTGCAGTCGATCGCCGCCGCCGTCATCGGCGGCGTCAGCTTGCGCGGTGGCGTCGGGCGCATCGAGATCGTCGCCATCAGCGCGCTGTTCCTGACCATCCTTGGCAACGCACTCAACCTCCTGCACGTCGACTCGCGGCTTCAGCCGGTCTTCCTCGGCGTCATCATGGTCGCAGCCGTGGCGCTCGACGAACTCAGCCGACGGAGCAAGCCGCGTGTCTGATCTCGAATTGACCGTTGCCGCCAAGGACACCGACCGGCCGAAGCTGACGCTCGGCCGCCGGCTCTGGAGCGCGGTCTTGCCGGTCGCATTGGCGGTGCTGCTGCTCGGCTTCGCCGCGGTCGACCGCGGGGTGCTGTCGCCGGCCAATCTGCTCAACATCGCACAGCAGACCAGCTATCTGGCGCTGTTCGCGATGGCGCAGACCGTGGTCATCCTGACGCGCGGCTTCGACCTTGCACTTGGCCCGACGGTGTCGATGGTCAGCGTCGGCAGCGCGCTCGCGATGGCCGGCGCCACGGCGTCCGGTCACGGCGCGGGCGCCGTGCTGCTCGCCGGGCTCGGCGCCGGCTTCGCCCTCGGCATCGCGTGCGGTCTCTTCAACGGCGTGGTCGTCGCGCTGCTTGGGGTCAATCCTTTTGTCGCGACGCTGGGCAGCTACAATATCGCGATCGGGATTGCGACCACGCTTTCGGCCGGGCGGCCGGTGCAAGGCGTGCCGGCGCCGTTCTCGCAGATCTTCTACAGCGGCAGCATCTTCGGCGTGCCGGCGGCGATTGTGATCACCCTCGCGGTCGGCATCGCGCTTCATCTGCTGCTGGCGCGCACCGTGTTCGGCCGGTCGCTCTATCTGATCGGCACCAACCCGCGTGCCGCGGCGGTCGCCGGCCTGCCGGTCAAGCGCATCCTGGTCGCGACCTATGTGCTGTGCTCGGGACTTGCCGCGCTCGGTGCGATCATGATGACGGCGCGAACCGGATCGGGTGAGCCGAACCTCGGCGGCGCGCTCTCGCTGCAGGCGATTGCCGGCGCCGTGGTCGGCGGAACGAGCCTGACAGGCGGGCGCGGCGGCGTCGGCACCGCCGTGCTCGGCGCCCTGTTCATCACCATTCTCTCCAACGGCATGAACCTCACCCGGATCGACGGGTACGTCCAGATGGTCGTGCTCGGCGCGATCGTCATCATCGGCGTGCTGCTGGATCGCCTGCGGCAGGAGCGGCGCCAATGATGTCAGGCTCTCCCATCCAGAACGGCCCGGTCTCAGCGCGCGATGCGCCGGCATCGATCTATGTCGCGCCCTCGCTCGCCGCCGCACTCGATGCGTTGAGCGAATACGGTGCGGCGGGCGCTCCCTTGGCCGGCGGCACATGGATCATGCGATCGCCGATCCGGCACGAGCCGCTCAAGAGCCACTTTGTCGCCATAGGAAGGATCGCCGAGCTGACCGCAGTCCGGATCGGCGGCGATGCCATCGAGATCGGCGCGGCGGTCACGCACGCGGCGCTTGCAGCGGCTTTGGCCGACCTTCCGGAATTTGCCGGCCTCGCAGCAGCCGCCGGAGGCTCCGCCAACCCCGCGATCTGCGCGATGGCGACGATCGGCGGCAATCTCGCGACGTCGGAATTCGCCGCGGCGGATTGCGTTCCGGCGCTGCTCTGTCTCGATACCGATGTCGAGATCTCGGGCCGCGACGGTCGCGAGCGCATCGGCCTGGCGGATTTTCTCGCGGTCCGCTCAACGCTCGCGCCCGGCCGCCTGGTGACACGGATCATCGTGCCTCGGGCGGAGCGCAAGACGGCCCATGCCCGCCTGCCGCTGCGTCGAGCCGGCGACTATCCGGTCGCCATCGTCAGTCTTTCGGTCAGCGTCGATGCGGCGAACCGTGTCCAGGCGGCGCGGATCGCGGTCGGATCGGTCGAACCGAGCGCGCGCCGCTGGCCGCGCCTTGAAGCGGCACTGATCGGACATCCACTCGACGCCGCAGCGGCGGCGCGTCGTGCGGCCGAACTGAGCGACGAGTTCGTCGGCCGCGACAGCGTCGATGCGCCGGCCTGGTATCGCGTCAGCGTGCTGCCCGGCCTCGTCCGCCGCGCCGCGATCGCTGCACTTGGCTCATGAACGCGCGGAGATGACATGAGATTCAACCTGACCGTCAACGGTGATCGTCTCTCCTCTGCGGCCGATCCTGCCACCCCACTGGTCGATATCCTGCGCGAAGAGATGCATCTGACCGGCGCGAAGCCTGTCTGCCGCGAGGGCTTTTGTGGCGCCTGCATGGTGCTGGTCGACGGCGAGCCCACGCCTTCTTGCCTGCTGCCCGCTGCGCTGGCCGATGGCCGGGAGATCCGCACCGTCGAAGGCCTTGCACCTCTGGGTATGCTGAACCGCATCCAGGCTGCGCTCGAGGCCAGCGATGCCGTCCAGTGCGGCATGTGCTTTCCCGGCATGGTGGTGAGCCTGACACATTTCCTGACGACCCGGCCGGATGCCACCCGCGACGATATCCGGGCGGCGCTGACCGGAAATATCTGCCGCTGCACGGGCTATGAGCGCATCGTCGAGGCGACACTGCTCGCCTTGGCCACGGCATGATCGGGGGCGCAAGCATGTCAGACGTTTCCGCAACGATGGATTTGCGCCGGCGTGACGCCGCCGACAAGCTGCGTGGCCGCACGCGCTACACCATCGACCGTTATCTGCCGGGCATGCTGCATGCCGCGGTGCTGCGCGCCAGTGTGCCGGCGGGGCGGATCATTCGGCTCGATACATCCAGAGCGGCCCGCATGCCGGGCGTCCGTGCGATCGTGACGGCAGCCGATGCGCCCGGCATGATCGGGATCGGCATCGCCGATCACCCGCTCTTCGCCCGCGACGTCATCCGCTACGACGGCGAACCGCTCGCCGCGGTCGCAGCCGCCACATTGGCGCAGGCGCAGGCCGCGCTCGCCGCGATCGACGTGGAGATCGAGCCGTTCCCCGCAGTCTTGACCATGGCGGACGCGCTGGTATCGGATGCGCCATTGGTTCATCCGAATTGGCGCAGCTATGAGGTGTTGCTCGAAGGCAGCGCCCGTGGCGGCAACGTCGCCTGGGAGGCGACCGTCGTTCGCGGCGACGTCGATGCCGCCTTTGCCCGGCCCGACGTCGAGATCGTCGAAAGCTGCTTTCGCGTCGGCCGGCAGAACCACGTGGCGTTCGAGCCGCGCGCGGTCGTCGCGAGCTATGAGGACGGGCGCTTCCACCTCGAGACGTCGACGCAAGTTCCCTGGAGCGTCCGCAATGCGACCGCGCGCCTGCTGGGCGTGCCGGCGTCGCAGGTCCGCGTCACGGTGCCGCCGGTCGGCGGCGGCTTCGGTCTGAAGTTCGATCTGGCCGTTGAACCCTTCGCCGCCCTGCTCGCCCGCGCCAGCGGCCGGCCGGTGCGCCTCGTCAATTCGCGCGAGGAGGAGATGCTGACCTGCCTGTTCCGCGAGAACGCCGATATCCGCATTCGCTCGGCGGTGACGCGCGCGGGAGATATCGTGGGGCGCGAGGCGGTCGTCCTGATGGACTGCGGCGCCTATGGCGGCGAACAGATCTTCCTGACCACCATGACCGCGCACACGCTCGGCGGAAACTACAGGCTTGGAAGCGTCCGCATGGTCTCGCGCGCGGTCTATACCAACACCGCGCCGAACGGCGCGTTCCGCTGCTGCAACGGGGTCTACAACACCTTTGCGCTCGAGCGGCACACCGACGAAATCGCGGCGAGGATCGGAATGGATCCGCTTGCCTTCCGCCGCCGCAACGTGCTCGGCGACAAGGATCTCGGCGCCACCGGCCAGGTGTTCGAAGGCGACGTGCTCGGCCCGATGCTCGAGCGGATGGATACGCTGCGCGAAGCGGCAGCGCCGCCGCCGGCGCGTAGCGACGGCCGGCTCTATGGACGCGCGACCACCGTCGGCACCTGGTTCGTTTTCGTCGGCCCGTCGGCCGCGACGGTGAACATGAATGCCGACGGCACGGTGACACTGGTCACGTCCGGTGTGGAGATTGGATCCGGCTCGATGATGCAGAGCCTGCCGCAGATCGTGGCCAGCACGCTCGGCATTGCACCCGAGCATGTGATCGTTCGCGCGGCCGATACCGATGCGGCCGGTTATGATGTCGGCGTCGGCGGCGGCCGAACCACCGTTTCGCTCGGTGCGGCCAGCCTGTCGGCAGCGCAGGAGGTGCGCACGAAGCTCTTGAAGGTCGCCTCCGAGATGATTGAGGCTGCGCCCGATGATCTCGTGATGCGCGACGGGCGGATCGAGATCGCCGGCGCACCAGGCTCCGGCCGTACGGTCGCGGAGGTCGCGACCCGCGCCCAGGCGCTGGCTGGCCCGGTGTCCGGCACCGGCGCGTTCACCGGCGCCGGCGTGCCGGCGATGCCCGGCTGCGTCGCCGGACATTTCATCGACGCGATCGACATCCCCGTGTTCGCGGTCCACGACTGCGAGGTCGCCGTCGATCCGGAAACCGGACATGTCGAGGTGCTCAGCTATCGCGTGGTGCAGGATGTCGGCCGCGCGCTGAACCCGCGCGCCATCCAGGGCCAGATCCAGGGCGGTGTCGTGCAGGGGCTGGGTTATGCGTTGCACGAGGAAGTCACGATCGGCAGCAACGGTCGCGTATGCCAGAATGGTTTCGAGACCTATCGCGTGCCGCTGGCGCTCGATGTCGTGCCGGTGGAGATCAGCCTCTACGAGGGTGCGCCGTCAATCGGGCCGCTCGGCACCAAGGGTGCCGGCGAGGTGCCGATCCTGAATGTCGGAGCGGCCGTCGCATGCGCGGTTGCCAACGCCACGGGCAAACGCATCCAGGCGCTTCCTTTGACCCCGCCACGCGTGCTCGAACTCCTGCTCGATCGCAAGCAGGATCTGACCCTTCCCCACATTGCCGATATGTGGGCCGACAATCTGATACGTTCGCATCAGACATCTGCCAATACATAGCAACGCGCTCGCGGCAGGCCATTCCCGCAATCACACGGGAGCACAGCTTCGCCGCGCGCCTCAGGCTCACCGCGGGTCCGTCCAGCTCGTCAACGCAGTCGGCCGTGTCGCTAGACCCAGCCACCGTCGACGATGTGGCTCTGGTTGGTGCAGGCGCCGCTGTCGTCGGCGGCGAAAAAGAGGACAACGCGGGCGATGTCGTCGGGCACGAGCTTGCGCTTGAGGCATTGGCGCTGCATCAGCTCGGCCACACCTTCGGGCGTCAACCACAGATCCTGCTGCCGCCGGGTCATGATCCACCCGGGCAGGACGGAGTTGACCCGCACGTTGTGCGGCCCGAGATCGCGGGCCAGCGCCCGGGTGAGGCCCTGAACCGCTGATTTGGCCGTGGTGTAGCAGGGCATGTTGCCCTGACCGATCACCCAACTCACCGAGCCGATGTTGACGATCGAACCGCCCCCCGCCTGTTTCATGTCGGGTGCGACCGCTTGGGCGCTGAAGAACTGATGCTTCAGGTTGACGGCGATCCGCTCATCCCAGAATTCCGGCGTCACGTCCTCGATCGCGTGACGGTCGTCGCGGGCCGCGTTGTTGACCAGGATGGTGATCGGCCCGAGCGCCTCACGGATGCCGGCAACCGCGCGTCGCAGTGCGGCGATGTCGCGCAGGTCGGCGTGCTCGAAGTGCACGCGGGCATGCGCTCCCAAATCGGACAGCAGCTGCTCCGAGGACGTCACATCGATATCGATGAATCCGACCCGCGCGCCCTGGCTGATAAACTGGCGGACGATGGCCTCGCCGATGCCGGAACCGCCACCGGTTACCAGGACGGTCCGGTCCTTGAGGCTTGGATAGATGGCACCCTGCATTGGCATTCTCTCGCTTTGGCGCCTGAAGCGCGTCGGTTGCGTTGCTGCGGCTGCAGCCAAGAGCCACGGCTCCCGAGGTTCACTCGGTCGTCTCCATGTGGTTTCGGTCCACGACCCGCAGCGTCCGCCGGACCATGCCGTCGACAATCGTCGCCGACTCGCTTGGACGCACATGGATCGCGGTAGACTTGAGCAGCCACGGCAACACTGCCCGGTCGAGCCGCTCCTCATAGGCACTGCGCATCATGTCGAATGCCTGCAGGCCTGGACCCGCGAGGATGATGTGATGCGGGCGCAGCACCGATATCGTCGTGGCGACCGCATCGGCAAGCGCGTGGCCTGCCTGCCGGAATAACTGCTCGAGACGGGGATCGCCGGCGCGCGCCCGCGCGCGCAGCAGAGCCATCTGCGCCTCGGACGGCTGCTGCGACACCGCCGGCGGCAGGTCGAGAAAGGTACGCGCGTCGCGGTAGAGCGCATAGTCGGCGAGATGGGCCTCGATGCAGCCACGCTGACCGCAACGGCATTGCGGACCGTTCGGCGCTAGCTTGACATGGCCGATCTCACTGCCTGCGCCGGCACCGTCGCGCGCTTCACCGTCGACAACGACGCCCATGCCGACGCCGTGGCCCACCATGATCGTGGCCGTGAGGCCCTGCGCCAGCGCCGGCTCAGCGGCTGCGAGGGCCAGCGCAACCGCAACCGCATCGTTCGCCATCACGACTTCGACGCCGAATGCCTGGCGAACCGGCGTCGCCAGATCGACATCGGTGATCGACAGCGCCGGGCTCCACAGATGCCGGCCGGTGTCGGAGTCAACGATGCCCTGCAACGCAACCCCGATTCCCAATAGCCGATCTCGCGGCGTGGCCGTCGCATCAATCATGGCGTCGATCTGCGCGATCACGAGATCGCACAACGCGGCTGCATCGAGCGCGCGTGTCGTCAGCTCAAGTCGCGACTGCGCCAGGGCAGAGCCGCTGAAATCGGCGATCAATGTCTCAATCAGATTCATGCGCAGCGAGACCGCAATGATGCGGCCAAACTCGGGGTTCAGGGTCAGCAAGACCGCCGGCCGGCCGCGGCGGCGGCCGTTCAGGCCGTCCGTATCCTCTTCGTCGGTATCGTCGGGCCACACCGTCGCCGTCTCTGTCACTGCTTCGCACAGCAGGTCTTCCGCCATCAGTTTCGACGTGATGGCCGATATGGCCGGGAAGCTCAGCCCCGTGCTGCGTGCGAGCTCGACGCGCGGCAATGGCCCCTGACGCCGCAAGACTTCGACGAGCCGGCCGCGGTTCGATCCGCGGGCCAAACTCGAAGCGCGTCTCAGCGGTTCGGGCTGTTCATTCATATCGGCTTTTTTAATTCGCTTAATGAAGTTATTCAACGCGAGTAACTCATATAATGGTCAAAAGGCGCCGGTTGTGGCAACAATACATCACAACAACACTATTATTGCTTGAAGATACGGGCAACAACATCCTTGACTGGACATTTTGCCGCGCTAATTTATTAGTTACGTGAATAAAATAAGGCGTGAAAAGCGCCGAGCGTGAAAACCCCTCAGCTGGGGTGTCGTCAGGGAGGTGCATATGAATGACTCAATGAGAAGATTGATCGTGCCGCTGTTGGCGGGCGCGGCCGCGCTCGCGATGGCCACAGGGATAGCACAGGCACAGCAGAAAAAGACCATCGCGCTGGTGACCAATGTCGCGGCCGACTTCTGGACCATCGCGGGCCGCGGGCTCGAGAAGGCGCAGAAGGAGCACCCGGAATACAATATCGAGCTGATCGTCACCAACGAAGGCACCGCGGCTGGCCAGCGGCGCGAGTTGGACGACCTCTTGGTGCGCGGCGTCGCCGGCATCTCGATCTCGGTCGACGATGCGCCGCATGCAACCGAAGAACTCAACAAGGTCGCGGCCAAGACCGTGCTGATCACGACGGACAGCGACGCGCCGCAGAGCAACCGTCTCGCCTATATCGGCACCGACAACGTCGCGGCTGGGCGGCAGGCCGGCGAGGAGATCAAGAAGGCACTGCCGAACGGCGGCAAGATCGCGCTGTTCGTCGGAACGATGGACGCCGACAACGCCCGCGAGCGCGTACAGGGCATCAAGGAATCGATCGCCGGCACCAAGGTCGAGCTGGTCGACGTGTTCACCGACCAGGTGGACTTTGCCAAGGCCAAGGCGAATATGGAGAACGTGCTCGTCAAATATCCCGACATCGCACTGCTCTCCGGCCTGTGGAGCTACGAGACCCCGCTGATCTATGATGCGGTGAAGGCCGCGGGCAAGGCCGGCAAGGTGAAGATCGTCGGCTTCGACGAGGACCAGCGGACGCTGCGGGGCATTTCCGACGGCACGATCGAATCCACGGTCGTGCAGCAGCCCTACGAGTTCGGCTACCTCTCCGCCACCAACATCATCAAGACGCTGACCGGCGACAAATCCTGGATTCCGAAGGACAGCAAGCTGATCGTGCCGACCAAGGTGATCAGCAAGACCAACGTCGCGGAGTTCGCCGGGCAATTGAAGGAACTGCTGAAAAAGTAACTTCAGTCGGCTTCACCGCCCGGCCGCCACAGGCCGCCGGGCGGGCTGCAGGAGGACATGTCGAATGGCGGAGACGCTGCTCGAACTCAGCGGAATCAGCAAGACCTATCCCGGAGTCAGGGCGCTCGACGACGTCAATCTGCGCGTCTGCCGCGGCGAGGTGCTGGGCCTGATCGGCGAGAACGGCGCCGGCAAGTCGACGCTGATGCGCGTGCTGGCCGGCGTGATCGCGCCGAGCGCGGGCGTGATCCGCATCGGCGGCAACGACCACGCAAGGATGACGGTGAACGAGGCGACCCTTGCCGGAATCGCCTTTGTGCACCAGGAGCTGAACCTGTTCGAGAATCTCGACGTCGCGGCCAATGTCTTCATCGGGCGCGAGAAGCTCGCCGGCGGGCCGCTGAAGCTGGTGGACAACGCGGAGATGCGCGCCCGCGTGACGCCGCTGCTGCAACGGCTGGGCGCCGATTTCGCGCCAAACACGCTGGTCGACAATCTGTCGATCGCGGAGCGTCAGATGGTGGAGATCGCCAAGGCGCTCTCGATCGATGCCCGCGTGATCATCATGGACGAGCCGACCTCCAGCCTGACGATTTCGGAGACGGAGCGGTTGCTCGAGGTGATCGCCGACCTGAAGGCGCACGGCATCTCGGTGATCTACATCTCGCACCGGCTCAGCGAGATCATGAGCTGCGCCGATCGCGTCGTGGTGCTGCGCGACGGGCGCACCGTGGGCGAGCTGGCGCGCGACGAACTGAGCCATGCCGCGATGATCCGGCTGATGATCGGCCGCGACCTGAAGGCGCTGTATACGCCGCCGGCACGCTCGCCGCAGCCGGGCGGCTGCGATATCGCCGGCGTCGTGACGACCGCCTTTCCCGACCGGCAGATCGACCTTTCCGTGCGGCGCGGCGAGATCCTCGGCCTCGCCGGACTCGTCGGCGCCGGCCGCACCTCCCTTGCCCGCGCGGTGTTCGGCGTTGACCCGCTGCTGGCGGGCGAGATCAGGATCGACAACGAACCGGTCGGTGTCGCCTCGCCGCGCGATGCGATCCGGCAGGGAATCTATCTGGTGCCGGAGGACCGCAAGAAGTCCGGGCTGGTGCTGGAGCTGCCGATCCGGGAGAACGTGACGCTCGCGAGCCTGCTGGATCATGCGCGGATGTGGCTGGTCAACGGCGCGGCCGAACGCAGAATCGCAAAAGACCAGGCCAGGAGCCTGTCGATCAAGGCGCCGAGCCTTGACATCGAAGCCGTGACGCTCTCCGGCGGCAACCAGCAGAAGGTGGTGCTGGGCAAGTGGCTCTCGATGCAGCCGCGCGTGATGTTCTTCGACGAGCCGACCCGCGGCATCGATGTCGGCGCCAAGAGCGAGATCTACGCGCTGATGCGCAGCCTCGCCGACCGCGGCGTCGCGATCGTGATGATCTCCTCCGACATGGAAGAGGTCATCGGCGTCTCCGACCGCGTCGCAGTGATGCATGAAGGCAGCGTCAGCGGCGTGCTCGAGCGCGACCAGTTCAGCGAATACAACGTGTTGAGGCTGGCGGTCGGCCAGGCGCTCGAAACCCTGGAGACCGCTGCGCCATGATGAAGAAGGAACTCGGCCTGTTCTTGCTGCTGGCGGTGATCTCCGCCATCACCGGCGCAATCAATCCGGCGTTCCTGTCGTTCGTCAACTTGCTGAACATGGCCAATCTGATCGGCCTGTTCGGTGTGTTCGCACTGGGCGAAGGTCTCGTCATCATCACCGGAGGCATCGATCTTTCGCTCGGCTCGATGTTCGCGCTGCTCGGCGTCGTCTTCATCGACCTTCTGACGACGTATCAGGTGCCCTGGCCCATCGCGCTGTTGCTGGTCCTGATGGGCGGGCTGGCGCTGGGCGGCATCCAGGGTTTCCTGATCACGCGGCTGAAAATGCAGCCCTTCATCGTGACGCTGTGCGGGTTGCTGATCTATCGCGGCGCCGCGCGCTATTACACCAGCGATTCGACACGCGGCTTCGGCTATGGTGACGAGGCCAGCACGCTGGGCAACATCGCCTCCGGCAATATCGCAGGCATTCCCAACACCTTCATCTTCCTGATCATCCTGGCGCTGATCCTCGGCGTGCTGCTGCATCGTTCGGTCTACGGACGCTGGCTTTATGCCGTGGGCAAAAACGAGGAAGCGGCGCGCTTCTCCGGTATCAACACAAATATCGTGATCGCGACCGCCTATGTCATCAGCGGCGGCCTCGCCGGCGTTTCGACCGTGATGTTCGTCTTCTACACCAACTCGGTCTCTCCGAGTTCCTTCGGCAATTTCTACGAACTCTATGCGATTGCGGCTGCCGTCCTCGGCGGCTGCAGCCTGCGCGGCGGCGAAGGCTCGATTCTCGGCATCGTGCTGGGCACGGCGCTGCTGCAGGTGCTGCAAAACCTCGTGAACATCCTCGGCATTCCGAACTCCCTGAACTTCGCGGTGATGGGAACCGTGATCCTGATCGGCGTGCTGGCGGATCAGCAATTGCAGGCCCGTCGGCGACGCAAGGCGGCGCTCGCCGGGCTCGCCCGCACGGCACCGCGATCAAAGGAAACCACAATCCTGCAAAACGCATCTCCGCGCGGCGCGACGGCGTTGCCGACGAGCGCGGGCGATCAAGCATGACTCGACTGCGAAGAACCACGATCGGGAATATGGCCGCGGCGACTTCGGTAGAGGAACAAGGGGAAGAGAGTTCAATGCGCAAGACTGATCAAGCATACGACGCTCGCGTCCACGTTGGGCCTGCACGCCGAACCCGGTGGGGCCACGGACAGGCCCTCACCACCGTCTTGAAAGGCTTCGGTGTGCGCGCAGTTTCTATCTCAAGTTGACGGATCGATACACTGACGGGGCACGTTCCAGGCCGAAGGGCTTTGGGCAGGGACGTGAGACAAAAATGGACAAAGCCGGGGACGCTGGGAGTGCAGAAAATGTTGCATAGGTCTGTAAACACCGCGCGGGCATGCGGCGTGGGGATCGCTTTGTTATCCTTGTTCGGCGGCGGCGCGCATGCGGCCGATCTCTTAACGAAAGCTCCGCCTATTCCTTACGCTGAGACCGATGATTTCTGGACGAGACCGTATCTGTTCGGCGATCTCGGCAGGACGCAGCTGAAGGAGCGGGGTATCTCGCTGGCCCTGACGCTGGGCGACGAAGCTGTTGGCAATCTGTCGGGCGGCAACAAGAATGTCGGTGCCAACGCCGGGCAGCTGTTCTTTCAGGCCAAGTTCGACATGGCGAAGCTCGCCGGCATCCAGGGCGGCCTGGTCGGCCTTACGCTGGTCGACCGCTTCGGCCACAATCTGAACGACGACGCAGGCATTCCGGCCTTGCAGCTGACCAACGAAGTGTTCGGCCGCGGCAATATCCTGCGCCTCACCGAACTCTACTACTCGCAGAAACTGTTCGATGACCGCCTTGAACTCAAGGGCGGCCGTCTGCCGGTCGGTTCCGACTTCTTCTTCGGCCTGTGCGAGTTCATCAACCTGACCTTCTGCGGCGGCCAGCCCGGCAACATCCAGGGTGGCTACATCTACAACTGGCCGGTGAGCCAATGGGCCGGTGTCGCACACTACAACTTCACTAAGGAATGGCAGCTTTCGGTCGGCGTCTACGACGCAAATCCGAACTATCTGACGACGTCGGACTCCGCGACGTACTTCCTGCCGGGCGTCCCCGGCTCGAGCCGGGCCTCCGGCGTGCTGGTGCCGGTCGAGGTGGTCTGGGCGCCGAGCGGTCCCCTGAACGGGACCTGGCGTTTCGGCGGCTGGTATGACAGCGCGTCGACGATTGACGGCGGCCTTCCGGGTATCATTGCGATCGCCCCGGGCATCGGCGGCGTCTCGGACCAGAATCTGGGCGATCAGCGCGGCCGCTATGGCGTCTATGAATCGATCCTGCAGCGGCTGACCGTTGAGGGTGCAAAGGCACAGGGCTGGTACATGTTCCTCAACACGACGGTCGCCGATCACCGAACGTCGTATCAGGACTATCAGGTCGCCCTGGGCTTCCGGCACACCGGAACGTTCTCCTGGCGTCCGGACGACGAAGTCGGTTTCGCGGTGGGTACGACCCACGTGAATTCGGCTGCGCTCACCCTGAATGCGGGCGGAAACGAAGTTCCGATCGAAGCCTGGTACGGCTGGCAGGCGACTGGCTGGATGAACCTCAAGTTCGACGCCCAGTACGTGATCAATCCCGGCGGGCGCGGCTATAATGCCGCCGGCATCAAGACCGAGAATGCCTGGGTCCTTGGTCTGCGCACGCTGGTGCACTTCTGAGCCGGAGGGGGTTGCCAGCATGTCTGAGCGAGGCCCGCCATGGTAACCCCTCACGACGCCGGGCTGGCCGTCCTGGAGTTGAAGGGCATCGGCAAGGAGTTCGGCGCCATTCGCGCGTTGCATGGCGTCGACCTGCGCGTTTCTCCCGGCGAGGTGGTCGGCCTGATGGGAGACAACGGCGCCGGCAAGTCGACGCTCGTCAAGATCATCGCCGGCAACTTCCCGCCGAGTCACGGCGAGATCCGCTTTGACGGCAAGCCGGTTCATTTCGTCCGGCCGATCGATGCCCGCGCGGTCGGAATCGAAGTGGTCTATCAGGACCTCGCGCTCGCCGACAATCTCACGGCAGCGGCCAATGTCTTCCTCGGCCGTGAGCTCAAGCGCAAGCTTGGTCCGTTCGCGTTTCTCGACCACAAGGCGATGGCAGCCCGCGCGCTGGAGCTGTTCGGCGAGCTGCGTTCGGAGACCCGACCGCACGATCTCGTCAAGCAGATGTCGGGCGGCCAGCGTCAGGCGGTCGCGATCGCACGGACTCGGCTGTCCAATGCCAAGCTCGTGATGATGGACGAGCCGACGGCCGCGATCTCGGTCCGCCAGGTCGAGCAGGTGCTGAGCCTGATCCATCGCCTGAAGGAACAGGGCGTCGCGGTGATGCTGATCTCGCACCGCATGCCCGACGTGTTCGCGGTCTGCGACCGCGTCGTGGTGATGCGCCGCGGCGAAAAACGTGCCGACAAGGCGATCGGCGACACCAGCCCCGAGGAAGTCACCTCCCTCATCACGGGAGCGAGAGAGGCTGCGTAATGGCCACGCCCCTGGAATCTCCCATCACCTTCACCAATGTCGGCAAGACCAAATGGTGGCAGAGCGGCTTCTTTGCCTCGCAGACCGGCTACGTCCTGCTCGCGCTGGTGGCGCTGTTCGTGGTGATGAACTTCGCCAGCCCCTACTTCCTCACCGAAGGCAATATGCAGAATGTGGCGAAGAACTTTTCCTTCATCGCCATCGCCACGCTCGGCGTGACCTTCGTCATCATCACCGGCGGCATCGACCTCTCGGTGGGGTCGGTGATGTGCTTTTCCGCGATGATCACCTCGATGGTCATGACCCAAATCTCGACGCCGGGCATGCCTGGCGCGGAGTGGTTCGTGCATTTTGCCGACGACGGCAAGACCGTGATCGCAAATATGCCCGGCTTGATCCTGCTCGTCTCGGTCCTTGCGGGGCTCGGCGTCGCGCTGATCGTCGGTCTCGTCAATGGCTTCTGCATCGCGGTGCTCGGGCTGTCGCCTTTCGTCACCACGCTCGGCATGCTGTCGATCGTGCGCGGCCTCGGTTACGTCGTCTCCAACGGCCGCGGCAGTTTTCCCAGCGGCCCCGAAGCCGAATATCTCTACGCGCTGACATCCGGCGTCGTATTCGGCATGCCGGCGCCGTTCATCTATCTCGTGGTTCTTGCGGTGGCGATGGCGATCGTGCTGCACCACACCGGTTTCGGCCGCCACGTCTTTGCCGTCGGCGGCAACGAGAAGGCGGCCGCGCTGACCGGCATTCCGGTCGTGCGGGTGAAGATCGAGATCTATGTGATCTGCGCGCTCGCCGCCGGCCTGCAGGGCATCATCGTCTCGGGCTGGCTGGGATCGGCGCCGGCAAACATGGCGACGTCCTACGAGCTCAACGTGATTGCAGCCGCCGTCATCGGCGGCGCCAATCTCGCCGGCGGCGCCGGCGGCCCGCTCGGGGCGATCGTCGGCTGCGTGCTGCTCGAGGTGATCCGCAACGGCCTCGTGCTCGCGCAGATCAACTCCTACTGGCAGCAGACCTTGGTGGGCGTGATCATCATCGCGGCGGTGCTGGTCGATCGTCTTCGCTCGCGCATGGCCTGAAGAGTTCGTCCTGGAGGATCGTAATGTCCGCCTATCCGCCTTCGGGAGCCGCTGATTTCGAGGGATAGGCATAAAAATGAGGAGGGAAACAATGAAGAAGGCACTTCTTGCCGCTGCGGTCCTCGCCATGATGGCGACACCCGGCTTTGCCCAGAGCTACAAATTCGTGATCGTGCCCAAGGCGATGAACAATCCGTTCTTCGATTTCGCGCGCGACGGTTGCCAGAAGCGCGCCAAGGAACTCGGCAACATCGAATGCATCTACAAGGGTCCCGTCGAGCACGAGCCGGCGACGCAAGCACAGATCATCCAGGATTTCATCACCCAGAAGGTGGACGGCCTGGCCATCTCGGTCGCCGATGTCGCGGCCATGACCAAGTCGATCGAGGCGGCAAATGCGGCCGGCATTCCCGTCATCACGTTTGACGCGGACGCGCCGGGCTCGAAGCGGATTGGCTATATCGGCACCGACAACAAGGAGTTCGGCGTCGCGCTCGGCAAGCAGTTGCTGAAGCTCCGGCCCGATGGCGGCAAGTACGCGATGGTCTCCGGCGGGCCGGGTGCGAAGAACCTGGCCGAACGCGTCGACGGCGTCCGGGAAGCGCTCAAAGGCTCGAAGTGGACCGAAGTCGGGGGCTCGCCGACGTTCTGCAACGACGACCCCGCGCTGGGCGTCCAGCAGATGACCGATCTGCGCACCGCTGTTCCTGATCTCGCGGCGATCATCCCGGTCGGCGGCTGGCCGATGTTCGCCCCGGAAGGCTTCAAGGCGTTCGCCAGCAAGAGCAAGAAGGACATCGACGCCGGCAAGTTCACGCTCGTCGTGGCCGATACCCTCAAGATGCAGCTTGAACTTCTGAACGAGGGCTATGTCAACGCACTGATCGGCCAGCGTCCGTTCGAGATGGGCGAGAAAGCGATGGATACGCTGCTTGCCATCAAGAAGGGCCAGAAGGTGCGGGAGATCATCCACACCGGTCTCGACGTCGTGACAAAGGACAACGTCGCGGCGATGCTGAAGTAGACACCGCTGCCCGGTTCCGGCCCGCCCATTCAAGGAGAAATCGCGGATGGGCGCGGCGGTTCCTGCATGACCCGATCTCGTCGAAATCTCTGGATTTGCCCGCAGCGGACCAATTGCCGGCGCGAGGTGCGCGCCGGCAAAATATCGAAAACAACCCCATGCAAAGTGAGCGACGGCTGCCGACGTTCGACAGGGCGACTTGACACGTCGGGCAACTCAGGGGTTTACTTCCAATATTCCGAAATTATGCGAGCGCCGCCTCGCCCGCCGGTTGCGCTTGCTATCGCGTCAATTCCAACGGCCGACGACAGTCCGCCGGCAGCCGTCGTTCATTGAGGTTAGTCACGCAGAGCGGCAGGAAATCCCTGCACGCGGTCTGTATATGGAGTACCCGCAGCGTCAGCGCGACGAAGCAGTACGCACCGGCATCTCCGGCGCCGCGGCAATGATCTATGCGGCCCGCTCGCTGGGCCTGGGTTCGACGCCGATGATCGGTTTCGATGCTGAAGCAATGGCCCGCGAGTTCGCGCTGGCCGACGACGAGGTGCCGGTGATGCTGTTATCCGTCGGCGCGGAACGTCCGGGAAACTGGCCGCAGAAGCCGCGCCGTCCGTTGGCCGATGTGCTGGAATTCGCTTAGTACGGTCAGGAGACGGATGGTCGCAACGATGCCAGGGCTTCCATCGCTCCCGCGAGGTCTTACGCAGACAACCTGTGGCTCGGCTGCAGTTTAGCTCCCTCAGGAATCGCCCCGTTCGGAGAAAGTTTCGCCCTCGCGCATCCGGCCAAGCTCCAAGGGCGCATTGGCGCTGTCGAGGAACTCAACCGTGGTGAACCACAAGTCGGCATCGCCGACGTTTTCGAGGTCGTGGATCTTGTATTCACCCTTTCCATAGACGAAGTGACGGGTCTCGCCGGCCGAGTAGACCGCTTCGACGATCGTCCCGTCCTCGGCGTGCGATTGCGCCCGGCCTGGCGTTACCGCGGTCCAGAAGTAGTCCAGCACGTGACGATGGAATCCGATGCGCTCACCTGGGGCAAGCCGGATTTCCCAGACCCGCACGCGCTCGGTCTCGGACAACAGCCGCGTCCCGACCCGCCCGTTGAGCTGATTGGTATCGAACTCCTTGCGAATGTCGTCGGGCCAGGCGGCCCTCCCCTTTTCGGTCACATCGACGCTCATTGTTGTGCCTCCTTGAGATGAGTGATCCACGCTGCCCTACTCGACGCCGAGCCCGGTCTGGGCGCGGACGTGCTGCGCGCCGAACGAGGCGCGGACGGAAGCCGCCGCCGCACTGCGGTCCAGCACCGACACCGCCCATGATACGGCGAAGGCGAGAGGAACCGAGACCAGGGCCGGATTGTCGTAAGGGAATGGTGCAGGCCCGAGCTTCAACGCCGCTGTCCATACGCCCGGGCTGAGGGCGACCAGTCCCACCGATGCCAGCAGGCCGGCGAGCGACCCGCTCACGGCGCCGCGCGTCGTCAGGTCAGGCCAGACGATCGAGAGAAGAATCACCGGGAAGTTCGCACTCGCCGCGATCGCAAAGACCAGTCCGACCATGAATGCGATGTTCTGGTTCTCGAACAGGACACCCAGACCCATCGCAATCAGGCTGATCGCAACCGCGGCAGCCTTCGAGACGAGCACTTCCTCATGCTCGCTGGCACGGCCCCTGCGGATCACGCGGGCATAGAGGTCGTGGCTCGCCGCCGAGGCTCCCGCGAGCGTCAGCCCCGAAACGACAGCGAGGATCGTCGCGAACGCCACCGCCGAGATGAACCCGAGCAGCAGCGATCCGCCGACGGCATCGGCCAGATGTAGAGCCACCATGTTGACGCCGCCAACGAGGGCGCCCGACGTATCCCGAAACTGCGGGTTGGCCGAAACGATCGCGATCGCGCCGAAACCGAGCACAAACAATAGGCTGTAGAAGATGGAGATGAACCCGGTCGCGACCAGCACCGATGTACGCGCCTGGCGGGCATCGCTCACGGTGAAGAAGCGCATCAAGATGTGCGGCAACCCGGCCGTGCCGAAAATCAGGGCGAGCCCGAGGGAGATCGCCGATACTGGATCCTTGACAAGTCCGCCCGGCGCCATGATGGCGTCAGCCTTCGGATGCAATGTTACGGCTTCACGGAACAGCGCCTCCAGACTGAAGCCGAAGTGCCCGAGGATCAGGATCGACATCAGGACCGAGCCCGACATCAGCAGGATGGCCTTGATGATCTGCACCCAGGTCGTCGCGAGCATGCCTCCGACCGTCACATAGATCATCATCAGCACGCCGACGATGCCGACCGCGTAGATGTAGGGAAGCCCGAACAGCAGCTGGATCAGCTTGCCGGCGCCGACCAGCTGGGCGATCAGATAGAAGACCACGATCACGAGGGTGTTGACGCCTGCGACCGCCCTCACCGGGACTTCGGACAACCGATATGCCGCCACGTCGGCAAAGGTGTAACGGCCGAGATTGCGCAACGGCTCGGCAATCAGGAACAGGATCATCGGAAAGCCGACGAGGAAGCCGATCGCATAGATCATGCCGTCGTAGCCCGAGGTATAGACGAGCGCGGTAACGCCCAGGAACGTCGCGGCCGACGTGTAATCGCCGGCGATCGCGAGCCCGTTCTGGACACCCTTGAGACCGCCGCCGGCGGCATAGAAATCCTTGGCCGTGCTCGTACCACGTCGCGCAGCCCACCATGTGATGCCGAGGCTGATCGCGACGAAGCCGAGGAACATGGCGATCGCCGTCGCGTTCAGCGGTTGCCGCGTGCCGCTCGCCGCGGTCAACGCGTCGGCCGCGGCGGGCCCGGAAAGCAGGACGAGTGCGGTTGCAAACAGGGCTCCGCAAACCGAACGTGACGTCATCGGAGATCCTCCAGAAGCAGCTGACTGAGGCTGTCGAAACGAGAATTGGCGCGCCGCACGTAGAGCGCCGTCAGCAGGAAGCCGAGCGCGATCAGGCCGACGCCGACCAACACGCCCCAGGTGATCACGGTGCCGCTCCACAGCGGATACCCGAGCAGCCAGGGCCAGAACGCGATGGTCAGGATGTAGGCGAAGTAAGCGGCCGCCATGACGATCGACAT
Organism: Bradyrhizobium sp. B124; assembly: GCF_038967635.1. NCBI lineage: Bacteria > Pseudomonadati > Pseudomonadota > Alphaproteobacteria > Hyphomicrobiales > Nitrobacteraceae > Bradyrhizobium > Bradyrhizobium sp. B124. The sequence goes on from NZ_CP152413.1 coordinate 4,130,060, forward strand.
CCCAACGCCAAGACGTGCGCGCTCACTGGCAAGCTGCTTGAACGCGGGATGGTGCTGGATGGTTTGCAAGTCCATTGGACGTCTATGCTCCCTTCTTTGAATTCACCTAGGCGGCAATACCGGTTGCCACCGCTGTCTCCGCCATCACCGCCTCGGGGCTGCGATGCTGCTCTGCCATCGCCCGTTCTTCGGCCGTGGCGATTTGCGCCTGCATGTATGCGCCGAGGTGGCGGGCGCGCCGCACGACTGCGGCGCCGAACGGAAGCCGGGCCGACTCGAATTTCGCGAGCGCCATCGGCAGATCGGCCGGATGGCCTCGCAACGCATCGACCAGAGCCGCCGCATCCGCCGCGGCTTTCGTCACGCCCATGCCGACATGGGGCCTCGCCACGAACGCAGCATCGCCGAGAATGACGGTGCGGGATCCGAGCGCCATGCGCGGCGTCTCGAGATCCAGGATGGCTTGGATGAACGGCTGAGACGTGAGGTGAACGACCTCGGCAAATTGCGGCGCCAGCAGCCGCTCCGCGTCCCGACGCATCGCGGCAATCACATCAGATCGAATCCTGGTCGGCGGAATCGACAAGGGCTGCCTGACACCATCGATATCCGTCAGGAGATCCGCCAGTCCATGGTCGGCGTCGGCCGGGCGATACCAGACGAAATTGAAGCGGCGCTCACCGACATCCATCTCCTCATTGGCCCCGGCAACGGGATAGCCGAGCATCTGCTCCCCGAGAGGCAGGCTGAAGGCGAACCAGTCGCACAATTCCGCCCGCGTCCGAGTCGACAGGTCCCGCTCGTTGACGAGGCCCCGCCAGGCGACGTAACCGGCGTATTTGGGCTCGACGTTGGCCGCGAGCTGCGTCCTGACGCTCGAGAATATGCCGTCGGCGCCGACCAGCAGGTCTCCCGACGCTTCGGTGCCGTCGGAAAAGCGCGCCACCACCCGGTCGCCGAGCTCCGTGACATCCTCGAGGTTCTTGCCGTGATGGTAGTGTTGCGGCGGCAGCGCCGCCTTCAAGAGCCCATAGAGGTGTCCCCAGGATGTGAGCACTTGCCGCAACCCGAGCTCGCCTGCGATCCGGCCACTTCGGTCCAAGACGCGCCGCCCCGGAACGACGACCCCGACCGCCGCGGCCGCGGTATCGATGCCGGCCCGGCCCAAGACGTCGAACAGTTCCAAATGCGTGACGATGCCCGCGCCTCGGCCCGCGAGCTCGGCGCCGATACGCTCGTAGACGTCGACGTCCCAGCCTTCCCGCCGCAACAGCAACGCGGCAAACAGCCCCGCCATGGACCCACCGATCACGAGTGCTCTCGGCTGCACTCCACACTTCCAGCGGTGGTCGCTCATGAGCATCCTCCTGTCGGTGATTGGTTCACGCGAACCGGTACTTATTTATCGTTTGATCAATTATTGGCATGTCATTGATCCAAGTCAATCGTTATTTATCAAATGATAAACAAAAAGTGATGGCAGCGCTTGCCGTCGGCCCTGGCGGCAAATCGGTGTATGAAGACATGAAAGTGTCCTCAAGCCGACGAATCAGACGTGAAGCAGGCCAGAAGAGCGCGTCTTCCGACGCCGATCCGAGAGCAGCAGAGGCTGGACCCGTCCGAGCGGGAAGCCATCATCGCGCGCGAAGCCGTGTCGTTCTTTGCCGAGTACGGGTTCGAAGGGCAGACCCGCGAACTCGCAAAGCGGCTGCGCATTACCCAGCCCCTGCTCTATCGCTATTTTCCGAGCAAGGAAGCCCTGATCGAGCGGGTCTATCAGGAGGTTTTCGTCGGGCGCTGGAAACCGTCCTGGGAGAAGGTCATCACCGATCGCACGGTCCCTCTCAAGGCCAGGCTGATCCAGTTCTATCGCGAATACGCCGAGGTCATTCTCACCTACGAGTGGATCCGCCTGTTCATGTTCGCAGGCCTCAAGGACCTCGGACTGAACGCCCGCTATCTCAAGATGCTGCGCGAACGGGCGTTCGAGAGGGTGATCGAGGAGATCAGGTTCGAGTATGGACGCCCCTCGACCGACGAGCTGCCGACCACCGATCTCGAGGTCGAGATGATATGGGGCCTGCACGCTGCGATCTTCTATCTCGGAGTTCGCAAGTTCATCTACTCGATGCCCCTGGAAGCCGACGTCAATTCGATCATCGATGCCAAGGTGACGACATTCCTGGGCGGCGTTCGATTCGTCCTGCCGGCGAAGGCGATCGCCTAGATCCTGCTCCCTCCAACTACGCGCCAATCGCCTTCCTGATGCGAGCGGGATTGAACGGAAGGTCATGCATCCGAACGCCGATCGCATCACTGATCGCGTTCGCGATCGCGGCTCCCGTCGGCCCTTGCGCGGCCTCGGCGACACCATAAAAGCCATCGCCGGGCCGATCTATCAGGTGAACGTCGACCGCGCCCGGAACGCTGTCGAACCGCATGATCGGATAGGCTGACCAATCCACCGACGTGACGCGGGTGCGATCGAACGTCACGCGTTCGAACAGCGTCCAGCTGATCGATTGCAGGATGCCGCCCTCGACCTGGTTGCGGACACCGTCCGGGTTCACGACCTGCCCCGTATCCACCGCTGCGACGACGCGACGGACGCGAACGGTGCCAGTGAGGCGTACGACTTCGATCTCGACGGCCACCGCGCACCAGGCTTCGAGGTTCTTGTAACGTGCAAAGCCAAAGCCGAATCCGCTGTTGTCGGAACGCTTGACCCGCGCGGCCCAGCCGAAGCGGGATGCCGCCGCTTCGATGACGTCGCGCGCGCGGGGATCGACGGCATGGCGAAGTCGAAACGCGACGGGGTCCTGCCCCGAGCGCGCCGCCAGCTCGTCAAACATGCTCTCGATCGAAAGCACATTGAGGTAGCCACCAAGTGAGCGCATGGAGGAGCCACGCAAGGGCATGTCGGGCAGGAAATGGCTGATCACCTTGCAGTTCGGGATCGAATAGAGCGGAATCGCGTTGCGGTCACCGCCACCCTCGGGCTGCGCCAGCGCAACCGGCGGCGCGGGTGGAGATGCGTCGGACTTCAGCCGGGCGGCTGTGAGCGTTCCCGGTGGTCCGGGCCGCATCATATGCGACTGGCTCCAGACCTCGTGGTGCCAATCCGCGATCACCCCATCCGGTCCGACCGCTGCGCGGAGCTTGACAACCATGCCGGGTCCGAACGGATCCCAGGCGTGCTCCTGTTCACGCATCAGCTGCACCCTGATCGGCCGGCCGGGCATCGCGACGGCAAGCATCGCTGCATCGGCTGCGGCGTCGTCGGCGCCATTGTGACCGTAGCAACCGGCCCCTTCCGCATGGATGCAGCGCACGTTTTCTGTGGGCATGCGCAGCATGCCGGCAATCGCATTACGAAGGAAGAAAACGCCCTGCGTATGCGTCCAAACCGTGAGCATGCCGTCCTGGAATTGCGCCATCGCACAGGACGGCCCGATCGAGCCGTGGGTGAGGTAAGGCCGGCTGAAGGTCGCTTCGACCGCGATTCCCGGCTTGCCCGGACGTCCCTCGTCGTGAATCGTCGTGTCGCGCGAAGGCAGGTTGATCAGGGCTCCCGGCAGGTCCTCGCCATCAGGCAGAGCTTGCTGTTCGATCCAGGTCGTGGTCGCAGCGAGCGTTCGCATTCCCTGAACGGCGGTCCACTCACGGTCTGCAATCACGCCAAGGAAATTGCCGTCGCGCACGACCTTGGCGATCCCGTTCATCCGCTCGACAGGCGCGACATCGAGATCGCGCAAGGTGGCCCCGTAACTCGGTGGACGGACGACACGACCGTGCAGCATCCCCTCGGGGCGCAGATCCTGAACATAGGCGCTACCGCCCGTCACCTTGGCCGGAATATCGATCCGCGAAACCGGCTGGTTCATCACCGTGAAGTCTGCCGGCGAGGTGAGATGCGACGTTGTGCTCGCTTCCACAGATAACAGTTGATCGCGAACCAGCTCGCCGTAGGCCAGACGTGCGCCGTGAGGGCCGAACACCGCGCCGCTGCGGACCTGGAGCGTGGTTGCGGGCACGCCAAGCCGGCGGGCGGCCTCGTAGCGAAGGATCTCGCGCGTCTGCGCCGCCGCGTGCCGGATTGCGGTGCCGGAATCCTGCATCGAATGGCTTGCGGCCGTGTAGCCTTCATTCGGCGTCCGTGCGGTATCTGCCGTGACGAGCGACAGCCGATCGAACGGCAGCTTGAGCTCCTCGGCTGCGACCTGGAGCAGTGACGTCTTGAGACCCTGGCCGAGCTCGGCCTTTCCCGTGAGGATCGTAACCGCACCCGACGCATCGACGCGAATCCAGGCATCGATGTTGGGTGTGTCGTCGAGGCTTCCCGGAAGACCGTGCTTCGACGGACCTCCACCGGTGCCGGTTTCCGTCTGTGCACGCGCTCCGGAGAATCGCAAGGCCACAATGAGCGCGCCGGCACCCGCCAATACGCTCCGTCGAGAGACAGCATGCGTCATCGCCCCGCCCTCACCTCGGCAGACCTCTTCTTCAGCTCGTCGGCGGCACGGCGGACCGCACGCAAGATCCGCATATGAGTTCCGCATCGGCAGAGATGCGGCTGCAGTTCGGCCCTGATCGATTCGTCGGTCACATTCGGATCACGATTGAGCAGCGCCTGGGCGCGCATCATCATGCCGGGAATGCAATAGCCGCACTGCGCTGCCTGTTCGGCGATGAAGGCCTGCTGCAACGGGCCTGGCGTCGCCTGGCTTCCGAGTCCTTCCAGCGTGGTGATGGCCCGCCCCTCCAGCACCATTACCGGCGTGATGCAGGAGAAGATGGCCTTGCCGTCGACGATCACGGTGCACGCGCCGCACTGGCCGAGGCCGCAACCGTACTTTGCGGCGTTCAGCCCGAGTTCGTCGCGGAGAACATAGAGCAGCGGCGTGTCCGGGCTCGCCTTGATGGATCGGCTCTCGCCGTTAACGGTCAACGTTGTCATGGCGCGTCAGCGGCCTTTCTGCTCATTGTTCTCTTGCCCGGCTCACTGGTTGGCTCTTGCGACCGCCACCGCCTTGGCGACCCCGTCCCACCGGGTCTTGCCGGCGAACTGCGTGCGCAGGTAGTTGGCGAGATCGGAGATCTGCCGGTCGCCGAGAACATCGCCAAAGCCGGGCATGATCGGACGCGCCGAACCGTCGGAGGACGCGGGGATTCCTCGCAGCACGAGATTGATCAGGTTGGCTGGCGTCTCGTCGGCAAGGGCCGTGGAGAGACCAAGGCCCACGCCCCCCAGCGGCAAAGGTCTGCCGCCCTCATGGCATGATGCGCAAGCGACGCCGTAGATCGCTCCACCCGGATCGGACTGGAGTGACGGCGTCGCGGCTTGCGCACCAGCCACTTGCGGCAATCGTCCGGGCCCCGAGGGAGCGGCGATCTTTGCGCCGGTCCGAGCTTCGCTCTTGCCGAGCGAGGCTAGATAATAGGCCATTGCGCTGACATCCGCGGGATCGACCTGGGACAGATTGTCGGTCACGTTCGCCATGGGACCTTGAGCCGTGCCATGCTGGGGATGCGAACCACGCGCAAGATAATCCGTCAGGGCCGCCTCATCCCACGGGACCGGCGACCGCGAGCTTCGACCGAGCGCGTAGGCACGCCAGCCTTCGGCCACGCCGCCCTGGAAGCTCGCCGAGACCTCTTCTGCGCCCATCGGGTTTCGCGGAGAATGGCAGGCGCCGCAGTGCCCGAGCCCGTCGACCAGATACTTCCCCCTGTTCCACTTCGCATCCTTCGACGGGTCGGCGACGAAGCGCTCCTGATGCAGAAACAGCAGCTTCCAGCCGGCGAGCGTCAGGCGGATATTGAGCGGAAACGGAAGTCCGTTTGGCGGCGCCGACGACCTGACCGGATCGAGCGACATCAGGAAGGCGTACAGTGCCCTCGCATCATCGTCCGTCACGCGCGTGAAGTGGTCATACGGGAACGCCGGATAAAGATGACGGCCCTCGCGGTCCACGCCGGACCGCAAGGCGCGAACGAACGCCTGTTCCGACCATCGGCCGATGCCGGTCTCCGGATCGGGCGTGATGTTGGTGGAGTAGATCGTGCCGAACGGCGTCGGCATCGCAAGTCCGCCGGCGTACGGCGCTCCGCCGGACGCGGTGTGACAGGTGGCACAGTCGCCAAGCAGCGCGAGGCTTGCGCCACGACGCACCATCACAGTATCGGTGGCCCTGGTTGATCGCGGATCGATCGGATCAATGGACGATTCCCAGGCGTAGAGAAGCGCTACCATCCCACCGATCGCCCCGACGGCAAGCAGCGCGAGCAGAACTGACCTGAGCTTCATCGCCGTTCCTTCCTCAATGGAAACGCCATACCAGTCCGCTGCAGGCATCATCTTTTCAGTTTGATGCGGCCCTTGAACAATCTCCCGATAAGGCCACGGCGCTGCGGAGCATCGGCGGCGTGTCGCCGGTTCGGCCAACGACGCTCGACCGGGAGGTCGCACCGCCGCAATGCGCGCGCGGATTCAAAAGCCAGTCCAAAGCGTGCGCATTCAGTCCAATACGTTCGCAGGCCTGCCACGTAAGGTGCCGGGCGAGAGTTCTGTCACCCGGAACGCCGCGCGCCGCGCAGCCAGCTGCACATGGCAACCATTCATCCCGGACGACCCTTGTTATTTATCAGTTGATAATTAGCTGCCGATCGTGTTTGAAGTCAAGCGTCGGGTGCGGCGAACCGAAGCTGCGCGCCGACCAGCGAGGATTGCGGCCATGTCGACGTCTGCTCTCAGCACGGACCAACGGGTTCCTGAACTCACCCGCGCACGCACGTTTGCCATGGCGGTCTGTGCGGGCATCGCGGTCGCGAACATCTATTACAACCAGCCGCTGCTCGGCCTGATCGAAGCAAATTATCCGAGCTCCTCGGCGATCGGCCTGATACCCACGGCCACGCAGTTTGGCTACGCAGTCGGTCTCCTCCTGCTGGTCCCGTTGGGCGATCTCGTGGAGAGGCGGCGCCTCATCGCCGTGCAATTCGTCGTTCTGGCGGCAGCACTCGCCTTCGCTGCTGTGGCACCGACCACGCTCGCGTTGATCGCAGCCTCGCTGGTGCTAGGGGTAGCGGCCACGGTGGCGCAGCAGATCGTCCCGTTCGCCGCGACGCTCGCCGACGACAAGACGCGGGGCGCCGCGGTCGGAACGGTGGTGAGTGGAATCCTGGGCGGCATCCTCCTTAGCCGAACAATAGCCGGCTTCGTCGGATCGCATTTCGGATGGCGCGAGATGTTTTGGCTTGGTGTGCCTTTGGCGCTCGGCGCCGCCGCGCTGGTCCGCACGACCCTGCCCCGCCATCATCCGACCCAGAGCCTGGGATACGCAGCCGCGCTGCATTCGCTGGTGCATTTGCTGATCGAAGAACCGGCGCTTCGGCTGGCCGCTGCGACGCAAGCGATGCTGTTTGCCTCCTTCATCGCGTTCTGGACCGTCTTGTCCCTCCATCTGCAAGAGCCGGCGTTTGGTCTCGGCCCCGAGATCGCCGGCCTGTTTGGCGTCATCGGCGCGTCGGGGATCCTCGCTGCGCCGCTCGCCGGCCGAACGACCGACAAGCGCGGCCCTCATCTCGTGATCGCGGTCGCCGCCGCGATCTCGCTGTCCTCCTGGGCAGTGTTCGGGGGCTGGAACACCGTCGCCGGACTGACCGTCGGAGTGGTGCTGCTCGACGTCGGCGTGAACGCAGCGCTGGTGGCTAACCAGCACCTGATTTTCGCGCTCCGTCCCGAGGCGCGAAGCAGGCTGAACACGGTTTTCATGACGGCCATGTTTATCGGCGGATCGCTTGGATCCCTCGGCGCGAGCTGGGCCTATGCGCACGCGTCGTGGTTCGGCGTTTGCGGCTACGGCGCCGCACTTGCGGCCGCTGGCCTGCTCTTGCAGTTGCCGACACTGTTCGGCCGGAAGTCAGCGCATCACTGACCTCGCCAGGTCGAACGGACGCATTTGGAGATCGCAAGACATGCAAATCGCGGCCGTCGGAGGCTCCCTCGCGGGATTGTTCACCGCAACGCTGCTGGCCCAGGATGGACACGACGTCACGGTCTACGAGCGATCGGTCCATGGGCTCGAAGGGCGCGGAGCCGGCCTGCTGGGCAAGCGCGAAACCTTTGCCATTCTGCGCGCGGCCGGGTGCGAACATGTCGCACGCGTCGGAGTGGTCGCGCGGGAACGGATCGTGTTCGGCGACACGGGCCCGACCATCGATCAGAAGATGCCGCCCCAGATGCAGCTGTCGTGGGACTCCATCTATCGCGTGTTTCGAAAGCAGATCGCGGACAACTCGTACGTGCTTGACCGAAAGGTCGAACACCTTCGCGAAGAGGCCGAGCGGGTCGTCGTTCGCTTCGGCGACGGCAGCGAGACGGCGGCCGATCTCGTCATTGGCGCCGACGGCATCGCGTCCGTCGCGCGCGCCGCAGTCGACGGCCAGGCCGCGGCCAACGTCTACGCCGGCTATGTCGGGTGGCGCGGCCTTGTTCCGGAACTCGACCTGCCGGGCTTCGCGGCCAGCGACCTCCTCGAGCGCTTCGCATACTTCCGGATGCCGCATTCCCACGTGATCGGCTTCCTGGTCCCCGGACCGAACGGCGAAACCGAGCCCGGAGATCGCAGGTACAATTGGGTCTGGTATCGGCCGGCGATCGGACCGGCGGCGCGGGACGATGTGCTCACCGACCGCGAAGGCCGCATCCACCCATACTCGCTACCTCCGGGCGCGGTCTCCGCACACGCCCGCAACGGACTCGTCGAGGACGCCAAGCGATTGCTGCCGCGCTCCTTCGCTGCGGCGATCGAAGCGACACCCCAGCCGTTCGTGCAAGGGATCTTCGACTACGAAGCGGAGCGAATGACCTCGCGACTGATTGCGCTGGTAGGAGACGCGGCATTCGTCGTGCGGCCGCATACGGGGATGGGCATCGCAAAGGCGGCGGCTGACTCCATGGCGCTGCGACAGCACCTTGCATCGGCGCCGCTCGGCGAGGCGCTCCAGCGATATGACCGGGAACGCCGACAGGCAGGCGCCTCTATCGCCGCGTCCGGCCGCGAGCTGGGCGCGCACCTCGTGTGAGCCGCCAATTGTCGAAACGGCAAGTCAGGGAGAAGCAGATGGGCTGGCATCACGATCATGATTTCAGGGTGACGATCAGCGGCGGATCGGTCGCCGGGCTTTGCAATGCAATCACGCTTCGCAAGTTGGGCGCGACCGTCACCGTGCACGAGCGCGTGCCCGGTCCGATGCTGGCCCGAGGAGCGGGGATCGTCGTTCAGCGAGAACTGATCCAGTTGCTCGAGGAAAACGGTGCAGGTCCGCTCCCGTTCACGACCTGCCGCGGCCGGCGATATCTCGACCCGGACGGTGGCGATGGTGTTCTCCAGGACATGCCGCAGGAATTCACTTCCTGGGAAGCCATCCACAAGGCGCTGCGGGCAACCGTTCCCGGTGAATGCTATCGGGCTGACTCCGAAGTGATGGCGGTGTCTCAGGCAGGCTCCAAGGTCTCGGCGACGCTTGGCGACGGCTCCGTCGTGGAAAGCGATCTGTTCGTGGCCGCCGACGGTTCGGGCTCGGCGGTCCGGCGTCAAATGCTTCCTGATGTCGAGGCGAGATACGCCGGTTATGTTGCCTGGAGAGGCACGCTCGATGAACGCAACGTGCCTTCCGATCTTCTCCCATTCTTCGACGATCGCTTCACCTTCTCGGAAGCCCGCAACGGCGGCCACATGCTGGCCTATTTCATCCCGGGACCCGACGGCGCCGTGACGGTCGGATCGCGTCGGCTCAACTGGGTCTGGTATGTGCACGTCGGTGCCGCCGAGCTCGCGAATGTGCTGACCGACAAGGACGGCACGCGGCATCGATCCTCGCTTCCGCGCGGCTCGGCATCGGCAAAAGCCGTTGCCGATCTGAGGGCCCGCGCGTTGCGCGAGATCCATCCAAAGATGGCCGCGCTGGTCGCAGAGACGCCGGATCCGTTCCTTCAGAGCATCCTCGACGTGACGGTGCCGAAGACCCTGTTCGGCCGCGTCCTACTGACCGGCGACGCAGCTTTCGTGGTGCGGCCGCACACGGCCGGAGGGACCGCCAAGGCGGCCTACGAGGCCTCGGTTCTCGCACGCGCATTGAAATCGGCACGCGCCAATGTCGACGTCGCGCTTCAATCCACCGAACGGTTGCAGCTGGAATATGGCAACGCGCTCTACCAATACGGTCTTGCGCTCGGCAATCGCTGGTCACGCGATAGAAGCACCGACTAGCGAGTGCTCAGCCGGCACCCGCTCCGAACCGGTCGACGAGAAAATCGATGAAGAGCCGGACCTTGACGGCAAGATGTCGCGTCGGCGGATAGACCGCGTAAAGGGTGAGCGGCGGAGCCGAATAGTTCGCAAGGACGGCCTGGAGGCTGCCATTCTTCAGGGCCTCCGCCGCGATGAACTCCGGTATCAGCGCGATGCCCTTGCCCCTGACCGCCACGTCGCGCAGCACCTCCGCGTTGTTGACGCACAGCGACCACGCCGGCTGGATCCAATGGACGCCGTCGTCGCCTGTCAGCTTCCATTGATTGCCCGTCAGCAGGAAGCCGTAGGTCAGGGAGACGTGATCGCGCAGATCCTGCGGATGGAGCGGCGTACCATGACGCTTCAGATAGTCGGGCGATGCGCAGACCCGCCGCGGGACGGGGACGATCTTGCGCGCGATCAGGCTCGAGGATTCCAGTTCGGCAATGCGCAGTGTCACGTCGAAGCCGTCCTGAACGGGGTCCAGAAGATCGTCACTCAGCACGAGTTGAATCTGAAGGTCGGGATACTTCGTCATGAAATCGGCGAGCGCGGGCCCGAGGCGCATCGTGCCGAACGACATCGGCGCATTGACGCGCAACAGGCCGCGCGGCGCCGATTGCAACTGGGTGACCGCCTGGTCCGCCGCATCGACATCCGAGAGGATGACGACGGCCCGCTCGAAATACATGTGGCCGTTTTCGGTCGGACTTGCGTGCCGGGTGGTGCGGTTCAGCAATTGCACCCCGAGGCTCTCCTCGAGATCGCCGACATATTTGCTGATCGCCGACCGCGAGAGCCGCATCTGGCGGCCGGCCTCGGCGAAGCTGCCGCTTTCGACGACCTTCACGAAGGCTCTCAGGCTCGCCAGCTTGTCCATCTACCCCTCGATTGTCGCCAAATCGTAGACATAGCTGCCATAAAACCATGAATTGTCCTCAGAACAAAGCCGTCCGATATGTATTCGCGAAACGAAGTTGCTCATTCGAGCTGGAGGAAGAACATGTCAGGACTTCATCATGTCACCGCCATCGCTGGTGACCCCATCAGGAATTTTGGCTTCTACACGCGGGATCTCGGCCTGCGGTTCGTCAAGCGGACGGTCAATTTCGACGATCCCGCCACCTATCACTTCTATTACGGCGACGAGACCGGCCGGCCCGGCACGATCCTGACGTTCTTTCCCTGGCAGGGCGTTCCTCCGGGCCGGAGGGGCGTTGGCGAAACCCACCAGACCGCCTTCCGCGTGCCGCAACGCTCGCTCGGCTACTGGACGCAGCGATTCCTTGAAAAGGGCATCCATTACGAAGCGCTGGAAAAGCGGTTCGGAGAATCGGTCCTGCCGTTCACGGATCCGGACGGTATGGCGCTGGCGCTCGTCGGCGTGCCGGGCGCCGAAGACGAGCCGGCCTGGAGCAATGGCGACGTTCCGGTCGAGCACGCGATCCGTGGCTTTCACGGCGTGACCCTGCTGCTCGACAATGCCGGGAAGACCGCGGCGGTCCTGACCGACGTGTTCGGCTTCAAGGAGACGGCCCGAGAGGGCTCCGTGATCCGCTACAAGGCGGCCGGTGACGTCAACGGCAGCGTCGTCGACATCTATGAGGCGAAGGGATTCCTGCGCGGTCATCAGGGCGGCGGTTCGGTGCACCATATCGCCTTCCGCGCTGCCGACGACGCCGAGCAGGGCAGAATGGCGCAGCGGCTCGTAGACAATCACGGACTGCATCCGACCGAACAGAAGGACCGCAACTACTTCCGCTCGATCTACTTTCGTGAACCCGGCGGCGTGCTGTTCGAGATCGCGACCGACATCCCGGGCTTTGCCGTCGATGAGCCGGTGGAGACGCTGGGACGCGAACTGAAGCTGCCGGGCTTCCTCGAGTCGCATCGCAAGGAGATCGAAGGTGTCTTGCCGAAGCTGGAAGGAGCCGTGTCGTGACGGACGCCCCCTCATTCGTCTATCGTTTTGAGAAAGCCAGCAAAGCCGACGGGCCGCCGCTCCTGCTCCTGCACGGCACCGGCGGCGACGAGAACGATCTGCTGCAACTCGGCGCCATGATATCGCCGGGCTCGGCCCTGCTCTCGCCACGCGGGCGCGTCCTCGAACACGGCATGCCGCGCTTCTTCCGACGCCTGGCGGAAGGCGTGTTCGACGAACAAGACGTGCGCAAGCGCGCGCTCGAGCTTGGGGCATTCGTCGAAGACGCACGACGCCGCCATGGCATCGCGGCGCCGGTCGCCGTGGGATTTTCCAACGGCGCGAACATCGCCGCCGCGCTTCTCCTGATGAAGCCGGACGTTCTCGCCGGAGCAGTCCTGCTTCGGGCGATGGTGCCGCTGTCGGACCCGCCGAAAGCCAGGCTCGACGGCAAGCCGGTGCTCATCCTCTCGGGGCAGGCAGACCCGATCGTTCCGGCCAGCAATGCGGCCAGACTATCGGCCATGCTCGCGGACGCTGGAGCCAAGGTGACCCTCAGGACCCTGCCGGCTGGCCACCAACTGACGCAGGCGGACGTCAGTCTGGCGCGAGATTGGATAACCAGCGTCGATGCCCGGGTTGCCTAGCTTGATCCGAGCCGAACTGTCATCCCGGCAGTTCGGCTCGATTGCTGGGGGCGGGCGCGTCAGTCAACTTCGATCAGTTCGACCACACGCGCGGCAAAAAGCTCCTCCTGATCGAGCTCTCCTTCCAGCCTGTGCATGACGCTGTCGTGAATGCGCCCGGCGTTGAAGAGCTCGAGAAGCCTGTTGCGACCGGCTTCCACCGCGACCAGTACGGCACGGTAGTGCTGAAGCCTGCGTTCCTCATGGACTCCCTTGGCGAGGGCATGGTCCTCGGCGACCGCAAGGCGATGTCCGTATTGTTCGACGAGCCGCGGGTGCGCGTGCTCGCCCTCGGCCCCGACAGAATGTGCGCGGATCGCATCGAACTGCGCACGGGCGATTTCGGCCCGGAGCACTTCTTCAGACAACGTCTCTTCACCGCGGAGCAGGAACTCTTTCCCCGCCAGCGTCTTCGCGACCGGACCGAGAGTAAGGCCAAGGACGACGATGGTCGCGGCAACGACGCAGAAGGTCACGAACAGGATGATGTCGCGGCCCGGAAAATGCTCCGGCAATGACAATGCGGCGGCGAGACTGACGACCCCGCGCATCCCGGCCCAGCTCATCACCAACGGAACGGCCAGCGGTGGATAGGGATCCCGCGCACGAAGCGACGGGATCAGTGCTCGCGGAATGTAGGCGGTCGGGAAAATCCACGCGAATCGGGCGAGCACCATCACTGCAAAGATCGTGGCGGCTGCCGGCGCAAGCGTGCGCACGATTCCCCAATCCGAGCCGAACCGGTGCAGAACACCGCGAAGCGCCAACCCCACCAATACGAAGACCAGGGCCTCCATCACGAAGGTCACGACGGACCACACCGCCAGCGCCTGCACGCGCGACGCTGCGCTCAGGGCCTTGTGCTGCAGGCGTCCAAGGACCAGCCCGCACGCAACCGTCGAAAGCACGCCCGACACATGCAGGCGATCAGCCAGCAGGTAAGCGGCCCAGGCCGACAGGAAGGTCCAGACCACGGTGAGCCTGGCATCGGTCAACCTTCCGGCGACGAAGGCGCAGATCCAGCCGAGCGCGAGACCGATCCCGATACCCACGGCCGAAACGTAGACGAAGCTTGCTGCGGCCGCCTCCGCGCTGAAGGCACCGGTCAGTGCGGCGGCGACTGCGAAACGAAAGAGTACGAGGCCCGATGCGTCGTTGATGAGGCTTTCGCCTTCGAGAAGGACAGCGATGCGCGGCGGGACATTGAGATGGTCGAGCACAGCACGCGCCGCGACGGCGTCGGGCGGCGAAACGATTGCGCCAAGCGCAAAACACGCGGCCCATGGCAATGCCGGGAAGAAGAAGTGCGTCACGACACCGACCAGCAGGGTCGTCAACACGACGGCTCCGACCGCCAACTGCAGGATGATCCTGAGATTGGCGCGAAAGTCAGGCCACACCGTGAAATAGGCGCCCGAGAGCAAGAGCGGCGGCAGAAACAGCACCATGACGAAGTCCGGGTCGAACTCTACCTCCGGAAGTCCCGGAACCAGGGCCAGCACAATGCCGGCCAGCACCAGCACCGACGCGGACGGCAGGCGCACGCGACGGGCCACCGCGTCGAGCACGACGGCAATCATCAGCAGCAGAAGGATGGTCTGGAAAGACTCGGCTGAACTCATCGCGCGCTAAGCCGTCTTTTCCGGTGCAGGCTCGCCTCCCGCCAGGAACACCGCCGGCAACGCGAGAAGCGGAGGCAGGACGAAGCACCAGGTGCCGAACTTGGCATAAAGGCAGGCGCCGGCCGCGCACCCCAAGGCGAACGCAGCCACACTCGCCGACATCTTGCCCAAGCGGGGCTTGGCAACAGTCAGAACCGAGACCGGCGCGCGCCGCAGGACGTCAGCGACATCGATCATGATCTGGGTCGTCGTTCCCGTCATCAGAGTGCTGGGCGGGTCCGTCCCCATATGGATGCGGTGGGCGGCGTTTTGGATTGCCATCGCGGCAACGAGAAGCATCCCGGTGACAATCGCCTGCCAGCTGTCTCCTTGCACAAACGGCCCGAAATGGACGGCCGCTGCACCACCTATCGCGAGAAGCAGCGTCTTGATCGCCAGCATCGAGCGGAGGATCGGCAGTCCCATGACGGGGAGATAGAAGCTGAAGATCCTCGTGACGATCACGACCGCGCAGAAGACGGGAAGCGCAAGCAGCTTGGCCAACGCCCCGGACGTCCCAAGCACGATGGCGGCACCGAACGTGACGAAGTTGCCGGTGACATGCGCCGTGAACAGCCCCTGAAGGGCGAGGAAGCCGGCCGTATCAACGAAGCCTGCGTTGAGGCTCATCAGCAGGGCAAGAAGGGAAATTGGCTTTGACATGCTACCAGCCGTATTGGAGTTGGACACCGATATAGTTGCTCGTGTGCCCGCCGGCGCCGAGGATCGTATTGCCGACGGCGAAGTGTACCGCTTCGATCGCGCCGGTGAGATGATCGTTGAAGGCGTAGTCGAGGCGCAACTGCCCGTACGCACCCGTCCACGCGCTTCCGGTTCCCGCCGTTCCCGCGACCGGCACGTTCGGCTGCACATAGATCGCATCAGCCGTCGTCTGACGCCACTGGAAGGCAACCGCCGCCATCACTTTGAGCCGATCCGTGGGATTGACGAAGATCGCAGGCTTGAGATGGATGAGATTGGTGTACCCCGTATAGCCGCCCAGCGTGAAGTAGTAGCCGTTCGGAAACAGCGGATTGAAAGTCTCGACCACACCGTCTCCAGGGTGGCGGTCGCCCGATGCCGCGTCAAACTGCAGGCCGATGCGGGGCTGCCATGTCACATCGGAAAAGGTGTAGCCCGTCCGCGCACCAACCGCCCAGGCCCGCACATCCGTCGTACCGACCTGGCCGGCCTGCCCCATGGCCTCGAGGTCCCAATCGAATCCGGCGCCCTTGCCTGCGAACCGTATGTCCAGGATATGCCGTTGCTCGTCGCCGCGCGCGTCGAGATATTTGGCGTCACTGCGCTCATAGAGCGAATAATAGCCGGACAGCTCGTCGTTTCCGAATATCTTCCGTTCCACACGCAGGGTGCTGAACTTGAAGCGGTCGTTCGACGTGTCGTCGAACGGACGCACGTCGAAATATTGAACGGGTCGGCTGACGAATCCGAGGATGCGCCAGGCACCGCTCTCCCAATCGGCCCAAACCGCGTCGAAGGATTGGCGCACGTTCGGTCCGTCCCGCGATGAAACGAAGCGCTGCAGGTCGAACGCAAAATCCTGACGTCCGGCACGCGCCTTGAAGGTGCCCGCCGCAGTAGTGTTGACATACTCGATGAATGCCAGGCGGAGATCGAGGCGGTCCTGATCGACCGAGGAGACGTTCAGCTTGTCGAAGGCACGATCGTCCTCAAGCTGGACGAACGCCCGCCAGTTCTCGTCGAAATGCACGTCGGCATGGACCTGAAGCCGTTGCAGGAGGTAGCTGTCCGCGGGGGTTTTGCTGGTTCCGAACGCCGCAGCACTGTTCGACTCGAAGCGCTCGCGCAACGTGGCCCCAAGAGAGACGTAGCTCTTCGGATCCGTGGCCCACAGGGGAATGTATTTGAGCCCGTCGAAAGCTTCGGTCCGCAACCTGGGATCGGCAAGCACCGACCAATCCTCGGCCCATCGGTTGGCCTGGATCGCAGGCCGCTTCGCGGTCGCGTCATCCCCATCTGCCGCAACGGCGGCATGGACCGATGACGCGATCGCCAGAAGGGGCAATAGCGTCCTGACAATTCGCATGTCGATCCATGCCGGCATAACGACCATTACTTCAAGGCGCGTTCAAGAGGCTGCTGGTCTGCACGGGCAGCATGTTTGGCGGGCGTCGCATGTACCTCCGCGATGTAACCGCCCGGAAACTGCACGATCGCCGCAGATCTTCCTTCGGATGTGTAGGGTTCGACAAGGACCGTGGCTCCGGCCGTCTTTGCCTTGGCAAGCGTCGCGTCGAGATCCGCCACCTCATAGCCGGTCGTCTCGCGGCCGTAGGGATAGGGTAGCTGACCGTCGGTCACGAGCACGACCATCTTGCCGAATGGCGATTCGATGCGAATCCTCTTGTAAGTCTGTCCCGTCTTGCCGATCTCGATCCCGGGGGCCTTCGCGGTCTGCGACACGACCTTCCCGTGCGAGAAGGCAAGGAAGCTCCGCACGAACGCATCCGCCCTGTCGGCCGAAACATACACCCGGTTCTCCGGGATCTTCTCGAAGGCGGCGTAGTTCGGCTTGGTCGTGTGCCAGTAGATCTGCATATTGACCCCGCCCGGCCACTGGATCACGGCGTCGCGCCCGATCGGATCCGGGAAGGTCGTGACGATCACGTCGGCGCCCGCCGCACGGGCGGTCTTGATCGCAACGTCGATGTCGCTGACCAGATATCCGTTCCGCTCAGTGCCGAACGGATACGGCACCGGCGTCTTGAAGCCGAACAGCGAGACGGTGCCGACCGGCGTCTGAAGCAGCTGCGAGGTCGTGCTGCTCGGCGTGGGTGTGACGGTCGCAACCACCTGCTTGGTGCTCTGACCGCCGAAAGTCGCCAGAAAGCTCGACACGAACTTGTCCACGTCATCAGGCGCGACATAGACATGCGTCGTGTCATATTGCGGCGCCACCGCAACCATCTCCGTGCCGGCTTTTCCCGCATCCCTGGCGACCGCTGGCGCCGCTGCGGCAATAGCCGCAACCGACAAGAGCAGGATCGATGCCGATAGCCGTTTCATGGACAACTCCTTGAGCGAGATTGGACTAGAATTCGCTGATTCGACGAGATTGCGTCTTTTCAGCGCAGATCGTCACGACGACAAGACCGGCGATGAGGCCGAGGTGTTCGAAGAACGCATTGATCGCCATGAACCGTTCGTGGCCGGCCGATAGCCAAAACGCATTGGCGGTCAGCATCGCCACGAAAGTCAAAACGCCAAGTCCGCCGGCGCCAAGCCAGACGAGCCGATTGGCGATAACCAGCAGCGAGCCGCCAAGCTCGACGACGATCGCCGCTACGGCCCACAGCCAAGCCGGCTGCAGACCAAAATGCGCCTGTTCGGCGACGGCTGCTGGAAAATCGGCGAGCTTCTGGATGCCGCCGATCAGGAAGGCGGAGACCAGCCCGCCCCTGGCGATCGGCAGCAGCCACGGCCAGGACAGGATGGCTGCGATCCAGCGCGGCGTGCCGGCCTTCGCTGGCATCTCAAACCGCCCAGCAGGCGCAGCCGAGCGCGCCCCAGAAGCTCTTGAGGTCCGCAACCGGCAGCTTGCCGGTCCAGGCGCGGGCATGGTCATGGCCGTGCACGCCGCAGCCACTGCTGCAACCGCACATCTGCATGGCGTTCGCCCGCACCGCCTTTGCCTTGCCGTCAGCTCCGAGCCAGTCGCCATAGCCGCCGAAGCTGCGCACTGGTGACCAATCCGGCATCGCCGGCGGCGGCGCGTTGGTGTCGAGCGCCTTGAAATCTCCGGCACCGTAAACGATACGGCCGCCGACCACCGTGAGGTCGCTCGACGTATCGGCGATCTCGGCCTCGCTGCACGAGAAATAGTCGCGATCCGGAACGATCAGATCGGCGAGCTGCCCGACCTCGAGACGCCCCTTCTTGCCTTCCTCATTCGAGAACCAGGTGACGTTCTCGGTCCACATCCGCAGCGCGGTCTCCCGGTCGAGGCAGTTGCGCGGCGGAGTGAGGCGCAAGCCGCCGACCGTCATGCCGGTCACGAGCCATGCGAGCGAGACCCAGGGATTGTAGGATGCGACCCGGGTTGCGTCGGTGCCCGCGGACACCTTGACGCCCTTGTCGAGCATCTTCTTCACCGGCGGCGTCGCTTCGGCCGCGCCATATCCGTAACGTTCGACGAAATACTCGCCCTGATAGGCCATGCGGTGCTGCACGGCGATGCCGCCGCCGAGCGCGGCGATGCGATCGATCGACTGGTCGGAAATCGTCTCGGCGTGATCGAAGAACCAGTGCAGGCCGTCCAGCGGCGTGTCCTGGTTGACCTTCTCGAACACGTCGAGCGCACGCGAGATCGTCTCGTCATAGGTCGCGTGCAGCCGCCACGGCCATTTGTTCTGGACGAGGATGCGAACGACGCCCTCGAGTTCGCCCTCCATCTCCGGCGGCATGTCCGGCCGGGCGACGCGGAAATCCTCGAAATCGGCGGCCGAGAACACCAGCATTTCGCCGGCGCCGTTGTGGCGGAAGTAATCGGTGCCCTGCTGGTATTCTGAGGTCCTGGTCCAGTTCAGGAAATCGTCCTTCTCGCCCTTCGGCTTCTGGGTGAAGAGGTTGTAGGCAAGCCGGATCGTGAGCTGCCCCTCGTCCGAGAGCTTCTGGATGACCGCATAGTCATCCGGGTAGTTCTGGAAGCCACCGCCGGCGTCGATCGCGCCGGTGACGCCGAGCCGGTTCAGCTCACGCATGAAGTGCCGGGTCGAATTGACCTGGTACTCGAACGGCAGCTTCGGGCCCTTCGCCAGCGTCGCATAGAGGATGTTGGCGTTCGGCTTGGCGAGCAGGAGCCCCGTCGGGTTGCCCTTCGCATCGCGCGTGATCTCGCCGCCCGGAGGCTCCGGCGTATCCTTGGTGTAGCCGACGGCGCGCAGCGCTGCGGCATTGAGCATCGCGCGGTCGTAGAGGTGGAGGATGAAGACCGGCGTATCCGGCGCAACCGCGTTGAGTTCGTCGATCGTCGGCAGGCGCCGCTCGGCGAACTGGTGCTCGGTGAATCCGCCGACGACACGCACCCATTGCGGCGGCGGCGTGATCGCGACCTGCTTCCGCAACATGGCCATCGCGTCGGCGAGCGACCATACGCCGTCCCAGCGCAGCTCCATGTTGAAGTTGAGCCCGCCGCGAATGATGTGCAGATGATTGTCGATCAGCCCGGGCAGGACGCGCCGTCCTTTCAGATCGATCACCCTGGTCGATGGCCCGGCCAGCTTCATCACGTCGTGGTCGTGGCCGACCGCCGTGAAGCGCCCGTCCTTGATGGCGACGGCGCTGGCGGCCGGGTTGGAACGGTCGAGCGTGGTGAAAAGGCCGCGATGCAGAATCGTATCAGGAGCGCTCATGACGCCTTCTCCGCAACATCTGTGGTTGTCTTGACTTCTTCGGCGTGCCGCCCCGGCAGCAGGCCAAACATGTGAGGCGCGCATTTCGCCTGCCGCCACGCGGCGGCAAGGCCCTCGCCAACGACGATCTGCCTGGCGACCGGAACGATCTGCTCGCCGACGAGGATGCCGAGCAGACCGACCAGAGCCACCAAAGGAGGAGCGGGCGAACGTACGTTGAGAAGGCTGTAGATGATGCCGACCAGCAGGCCGGCGCCAAGGGACAGAATGTAGATCTTCATCGCACCCCTCTCGGAGGATGGAGGGAGAAATCAGGCGGCTTAAGGCGCGATGAGATCAGGTCATCGCGACTTAGCCCCTTGTTCGAGCATGATCTATTCGGAAAACCGCTTCGCACTTTTCCGGATCATGCTTTAGCCAGCCTCCGACGCATGCTCGCCGAGCGCCCACTTCGAGAAGCGGATCTGGATGCCGTAAGGCGAATGCGCCTTCAGGATCTCCATCATGCCGTCGTAGGTCTCGGTGCGCGCCCAGTCCTGCTGCAACTCGAATGCATACTGGCACGAGGTGATCGGAACCGCGCCGGCCTGCACCAGGCGCTCCATCGAGCGGTTGTGGCACTCGATGGACAGGTCGCCGCATGCATCCGCCGGGATGTAGACCTCATAGCCTTCCTTCAGCATGTCCAGCGCCGGGAACATCACGCAGGCCTCGGTCCAGAGGCCGCCGATCACGAACTTCTTGCGCCCCGTCGCGGCGACCGCCTTGCGAAAATTGGCATTGAGCCAGGAGTTCATCGAGGTGCGGTCGATGATGTCGTGATTGGGGAAGAGCTCGGCGACCTCCGGCATGAACGGTCCGGAAAACGAATCCTTCGCCACCGTGGACAGCACGGTCGGAATCTTGAACAGCTTGGCGGCCTTCGCCAGGATCTGGACGTTGTTGAACACCACGAGGCGGTCGTGCGACTGGACGCCCTGGTACATCGCCGGCTGGTAGTCGATGAGCGCAATTGCGCTGTTGTCTGGGGTCAGCATATCGAGTTTGGACATCGAGATTTCTCCTTGAATTGACGATTGCCGGCCGGAGCGAATGACATCCAGCGTCCGTGCGGCTTTGAGTGTATGACCCGAGGCGGCGCCGCCGCTTGGACAGGTTGTTCGCTGCTTGGACGAAGTCGCGATGAAGGCCTGCGTGCGACAAAACTGCTCTTGGAGATGTCTCGCTCCGGGATCGCGCCCTTCAAAGCCTGCAGACGGCGCGCTCAGCCGAGACCGCGAGGCCGTGCAAACGGCGCCGAGGCCGTCCAAGCCAAGGGGGCTTCCATCGATGAGTTTGGCGGGGATGGCCCGACGTATCCGTGCGCGGCCGTCGCCACCACAGAGGAGCAATTGATGGCGCTGCTGAAATTACGGGACGGTACCGATCTCTACTTCAAGGACTGGGGCAGCGGAAAGCCGATCCTGTTCAGCCATGGCTGGCCGCTCAGCGCGGACATGTGGGACGCCCAGATGCTGTTCTTCGCCAGTCACGGCTTCCGCGCCGTGGCGTTCGATCGCCGCGGCTTTGGCCGGTCGGGCCAGCCGTGGGAAGGCTACGACTATGATACGTTCGCCGATGACATCGCCGAACTCATCAAGCATCTCGCGCTCACCGACGTCGCCCTGGTCGGCTTCTCCATGGGCGGCGGTGACATCGTGCGCTATGTCGCGCGCCACGGCTCCTCGCGGGTGTCGAAGCTGGCGCTGGTGAGCGCCGTGACTCCCCTGTTCGGCAAAACGGCGGACCATGACGGTGTCGACAAGGCCGTCTTCGACGGCATCAAGGCCGGGCTCGCCAAGGACCGTCCGCAATTCCTTGATGACTTCAGTCCGCTTTTCTATGGGACCAACCACGGCACCAAGGTCTCCCAGGGCACATTCAAGCAGACGCTGCAGATCGGCTTGCAGGCCTCGATCAAGGCGACGATCGACTGCGTGACCGCGTTCTCCGAAACCGATTTCCGGCCGGATATGGCGAAGATCAACGTTCCCACGTTGGTGGTCCACGGCGACGACGATCAGGTGGTCCCGCTGCAGTACACCGGAAAGCTCGCGGCCGAGATGATCAAGTCCGCCACGCTCAAGGTCTATCCCGGAGCTCCGCACGCGACCGCCACGACCCACGCGGACCAGCTCAACGCGGATCTGCTCGAATTCCTCAAGGCGTGACATTGGGTGAACACATGACTGACGCTCCCCTTCTTGAACCGAAAGACTGCGCGCTCCTGTTCGCAGACCAGCAGGCCGGGCTCGCCTTCGGCGTTAGCTCGATTGACCGGCAAATCCTGCTCAACAACGTGGTCGCCCTGGCCAAGACGGCCACGGCGTTCAGCCTTCCGGTCATTGCTTCGACCTCTGCGACGAAAGTCTACAGCGGTCCGCTGATGCCGGCGATCAGTGCGGCCTTGCCTGGCATCGTCCCGATCGAGCGGCGCAACATGAACGTCTGGGAGGACGACAACGCGCGCGGGGCGATTCTCGCAACTGGCCGGCGGCGCCTCATCGTATCGGGACTGCTGACCGAAGCGTGCGTCAGCTTCACCGTTCTATCGGCGTTGGCCGCCGGGCTCGAGGTCTACGTGGTCGGCGACGCCTGCGGAGGTCTCACCACGGTCGGCCATGACCTCGCGCTTCGCCGCATGGAAGCCGCGGGCGCACGGCCAACGTCGTGGATCCAGGTCCTTCTGGAATTGCAGCGAGACTGGACCCGCCATGAGACCTACGACCGCGCACGCGCCATCGTCGAAGCCCATGGCGGCGGCTACGGCATCGGACTATCCTACGCGCGCGACATGATCCATCCGACCTAGGCGCTTCGGCGGAAGCCGGTCAGCCTTCAGAACGGGCCCGGCGCCAAGCGCCGGGGCTCGTTCCCACGCTGCGCGAGAAGACCCGGGTGAAATAGCTCTGGTCACCGAACCCGCAGATCAGCGCGATATCTGCCAACGGCAGCTTGGTGGTGGTCATCAGGCGCTTGGCTTCGTCGATCCGGAGCCGGGAGAGGTATTCGTGGGGAGCGATGCCCGTGCTGCGCCGGAACGAGCGGGCAAAATGGCTCGGCGTCAGCCTGCACTCGGCCGCGACATCGGCGATCGTCAAACCGCTGGCGAGGCGGGCACGCATAATCTCCTTGGCGCGCCGCTCCTGCCATGGCGCCAGTCCCCCCTCCTGAATGCCCTCGCGCGAGCTGAGATCGCCGTAGGTCTGCGCGAAATGGGCGAGCAAGCTCAGTCCGAGCTGATCGACGAAGAGTTGATTGTTCGCGCTCTCCTCTTCGAGGGCGTTCAAAAGAACGTTTGAAAGCGTAGACAGATAGGGATCGCGCCGGTCACGGGTCCACTTCAGCGTGGAGATCGGCTTCGCGCTGTTCTCGTAGGCGAAGTCGTCAAGAGCGCGGCGCGGGATGTAGTACTGAAGCGCATCAAACGGGCCCCTGAACTCGCACTGTGGATTGTCGCGCAGGTCGATGACGCTTACGGTTCCCGCACCGAACGATCCGGAATACCTCTGGCGGCCGGCGAGCCAGCATGAGTGCCGGTCCAGATCGCCCAGTTGATGGAGGATGCTGAATGCCGGCTCCGACGGAATCGCCGCAGTCCGCTCACGAACAAAGCGAGTACATGTCAATCTCGTGATGGCAAGCGCGAGCTTGCCGTGGCGATTGATCTTGCGAACGCAATCGCCTTCCATTCCGAGGTGCGAGGCGAGTCGACGGCCGTAGAAGCCGTCGGATGAAGTATCGGTGTCGTCCATCGGAGCCCCGTCGAGATTCTGCACACCGCGCCGATGGTTATTCGCCGCCCCATCGCATGGCCAGTAAATCGTTCCAAAAACCACAGCTGACGATGCGGTGTTGCCGTCAACCACATGGAATTTGCAAGGTTTTATTTGGCTGCGGCCTTCCGCCGCGAGAGAGTTGCGTACATCGATGAGACGAGGACTTGATGAACGGCAATTTGGCTCAATTCGGTGAGGATTTGTGCCTCCATTTGGCTCGCCTGCAAGTGAGCCTTGACAACATCAACGGACTGTTCGCGAGGGACGCCGCTGCTCGTGATGCGGAATTCGCGAGCCGGACGCAAGAACTGCAGGCGGCCGTCAAGGAGTCCGCCGAACGCGCCGCAGCGCTTCGCGAGGCATTGCGCTCCGGCCTCGAACGCGACGCCACGCTCGCGCCCGAAACCCTGTCCAGATGGGTCAGCAAGCGGCAAACCGCGCAGCTGCACACCCGTGCCGATCTGATCGAGCAGATGGCCACGGTCGCCGTGGAATTGGCGGCACTGTCCACGGTCGAGGCCGAACGCCTCACCGTGACCGCGATCATGGCCCGCCGGCAGGCGATTGCCCTTCAGGTCGAGCGCGAAAAGCAGCTATGACGGCCTCGTTCGCGCGAATCCTTGAGGGGATGGACACCCTCCGGGCTGTGGCGTAGTGAGGTCCTTTGAGAAGGCCCATGGCTGACTGAAGGATGCCCGACCGCAACGACAGACCAGAGCGTACGTTTCTATTCGGACCGTTTCGCCTTTCCACCTCCAAACGAATCCTGCTCGAGGGCGACCGCGTCATTCGCCTCGGCGGCAAGGCGATCGAGATCCTGATCGCGCTCGTCGAGCGCGCGGGCGAACTGGTGAGTAAGCGCGAACTCGTCGAGATCGCCTGGCCCGATACATTCGTGGTTGAAGCGAACCTTACCGTCCAGGTGGCGGCGCTTCGCCGCGCGCTTGGCGAAGACGACAACGCCAACCAGTACATCGTCAACAGTCCCGGACGCGGGTATCGCTTCGTTGCGCCCATCAAGGTGCTCGAAGAGGAGCGCCCCGCCATTGACCAGCCGGCGATGCAGGCGGCTCACAACCTGCCGGCGCAACTGAACCGGCTGGTCGGACGCGCGGAAGCGCTTCGACCGATGAAGCAAAAGCTCGCCGACAGCCGCCTGCTAAGTATCGTCGGACCGCCGGGCGTCGGAAAGACGTCTGTCGCGCTTCGGCTGGCGGAAGCGATGCTGCCGCAATTTCGACACGGCGTGTGGCTGATTGACCTCGGCTCGATCACGGATGCCTCGCTGATTTCGAGCGTCATCGCGTCCGCCCTTCCGATCGACGCCCGTTCGAGCGACGTACTATCCGGCATCGCGGCGGCGCTCCGTTACAAGAGTCTTCTTCTGGTATTCGACAATTGCGAGCATCTCATCGACGGGGCGTCGGCCGCCATCGGCGAGCTGTTGCGCGGCGCCGGCGGCATCAAGGTGCTGACCACGAGCAGGGAGCCGCTCCGCGTCGATGGCGAACAGGTGTTCCGGCTCCCTCCCCTCGAGGTGCCTCCAATCGGTGCGTCCCTCGGACCGAAGGACGTGCTGGGCTATCCGGCAGTTCAGTTGTTCGTGGAGCGGGCGGCTGCCATCGTCAACGATTTCGAGCTTACCGATGCCAATGCCGGCTTTGCCGCGCAGATCTGCCGCGAATTGGACGGCAACCCGCTCGCGATCGAGGTCGCGGCCGCGCGCGTCGACGCGTTCGGCGTCAACGGGCTGGCCGCCAGGATCGAGGACCGCGTGCACTTGCTCGCGGATGCGCGCCGCGGCACGCCGGCGCGGCATCGTACGATCGCGGCAGCACTGGACTGGAGCTATCAGCTGCTGTGCGAGCGCGAGCGATACGTTCTCCGCTGCCTCGGCATTTTCGCCGGCAGCTTCACGCTGGAGGCCGCCGTCTCCGTGATTCCGGCAGCTGAGGGCGCCGACACCGCATCGATCCTCGCTGATCTGGTCTGCAAATCGCTGGTCTCGGTCGACATCGGCTCCGAGCGCACCCGATTTCGGCTGCTGGAGATCACCAAGGCATTCGCGCTTGCCAAGCTGGTCGAGCAATCCGAGCGGAACGAACTCGCCGCCCGGCTTGCGGCCTGCGTCACCGAAATGCTCTGCAGATACGCCGACGGCCCGAAACAGGTGCAAACCCTCAGGGATGCGGTCCAGGAACTCGATAATGTGCGCGGAATCCTGGACTGGGCGTTCTCGACGGACAGCCACGCGCAGGCGGGCGTTGCGCTCGCGGCCGCCGCCGTACCCGTTTGGCTGGAGAATTCGCTGCTGACGGAATGTATCGCTTGGACGACCAGGGCGATCGACGCTCTCGATCCGGCGATCGAAAGCGAGCGCAACGAGATGGTCCTGAAGGCAGCTCACGGGCTCGCCTTGATGTTCACCCAGGGCATGACCGGCCAGTCGCGCGATGCCCTGAACAGGGCAATCGAGCTTGCGGCACGCCTGGGCGACCGGCAATGGGAGCTGAGGGCGCGGTTGGGCCTGATCGTTTTCCTGCACCGCCGCGGCGACTTCAAGGGCGCGCTGGAAGGAACGCAGAGGATCGAGACGCTTGTCGCTGACGCCGACGAGCCCGCGGCGCTGGCGATGACGAAAAGCGCGAAGAGTGCGTCGCTCTTCTTCCGCGCCGAGTATGCGACGGCCCTGGAACTCGCGCGCGAGGCCCACGAGTACTTCCGAACTCACAGCGACGTCTCGCAGATCGGCCGATGGGGACTGAACCACTCGGTCTATGCGCAATGCGTGATGGCGCGGGCCCATTGGAATCTGGGGCGCTTCGATCGAACTGTTCGAGCCTGCCTGTCGGCGCATTCCGAAGCGGAGGAGACCGGCAATCCGACGTCGATCTGCCAGGCACTCAGCTGGTGCGGGGTTTCGCTGTTCCTGAGCCTGGAGGACCTCGACAAAGCTGCTTGCGCGATCCAGCGGTTCAGGCAGGTGGCTCAGGATAACGATATCCAAAGCTACTTGTTTTCGTCGATCGGTTTCGAAGGCAGGCTGCTGTTCCTGCGCGGCCAGATCGAGCCCGCCGAAAGATTGTTGCGAGAGGCGCTCTCGAAGCTGAGCGGCGCACAATACGAAAATGTATCGATCCCGTTTCTCGGCCGCCTGGCCGAGGTGCTGGCGGCGGACGATCGACCGGAAGAGGCGCTGCTGGCGTCCGCGGAATGCCTGGAGCGAACCAAGGCTACGGAGGCGCTCTGGCTGCTGCCGGATTCGCTGAGAATCCACGGCGATGTGCTGGCTGCATTGCAGGGACCCGACTCGGAACCGGCCGAAGCCCATTTGCGCGAGGCGCTCGAGGTTTCGGAACGGCAAGGCGCCCTTGGATGGGAGCTTAGGTCGGCCGAAAGTCTTGCAAGCTTCCTGCGCCGGCAGCGACGAAATAGCGAGGCTGCAGCGGTGCTCGAGCGGACGCTCGGAAAATTCACCGAGGGTTTCGACGCCGTGCCCTTCCAGCGGACCAAGGCCATGCTCGACCGGTTGCACAACCGCAAGTCCGGCTAGCTCAGAGGGGGCAGGATGTTTTGCAGCTCCAGACGACGCTCCTCGAGAAAGCCGGGCAATCTAAGATCTTCCCCGAGTTGATCGCGCGGCTCGTCGACCGCGAAGCCGGGCCCATCGGTTGCGATCTCGAAAAGCACGCCGCATGGCGCCCGGAAGCCGATCGCAGTCAGATAGGTTCTCTCAATCGGTTCGGTCACGGCGATGTCGTGCCGTCTTTGAAGCTTCCGGATCATTTCGGATTGATCTTCGATATTGGCCGCGCGGAAGGCGACATGCCTGATCGTGCCGCCTCCAAGCCGGCCCCGCGACGACGCGCCCACCATTCGCAGCGTCAGCGTGCCCCCGGGACCATCATGTGCGACGAACCGGATCGAATCATCGGCCTGCGAAACGCGCCTGAAACCCAGTACGTCCTGGAGGATGTCGACCGTGGCGTCCTCCGCGCGGACGTTCAGGGTGATGTCGTTCAATCCCATGACCGCTCGAATGGCATCGCTGCGCCCGGCGTCGCGACGATCCTGCTCCGCTTCCACCAAAGCAAGCGTGGTTCCGTCCGGATCGGCGAAGCAAAGCAGCGGCTCGCCAAATGGCGAATGATCGAACCGGCACGCGACGTTCGCGGCCTCGAGCCGCTCTGACCACCATTTGAGCGATCCGGCCGGCACACGAAGGGCGGTCTGCACGACTTCGCCGACCCCAACCAATCCCTTTGCGACGCATCGCCATGCCAGGGTACTCAGCACCGTTCCCGGGCTCCCGGCCTCGTCGCCATAGTAGAGATGGTAACTGCCCGGGTCGTCGTAGCAGACCGTTTTCTTGACTCGTTTCAGACCGAGAACGCCGGAATAGAAACGCGCAGCGCACTGCGCGTCATCAATGATGGTCGTGACGTGATGAAGTCCACGGGATGGCGAGCACGATCTGTCTGGTTCGGCCACGATACGCGCTCACCGTTGCCTTGCTGAATAGTAATAAAAAGAATCCTTCATAGCCGATATGTAATCCTCGATTTGACGATCCAAATCACACACGAACGCAATTCGTCGTCCCTGCTCCCGCCATCGGCAATCGCAGCTGTCTGACCACTTATTGAGGCGGATACCGGTCGAAATGTCTTGGATTTTCGCCCGATCACGTGGCGGGCCAGACGGACTTGGGAGCCACAACCGGCAGCATCCTCACTCTCAACCTGGACGCAATCGTACAACCGCGCGCCAGGATGTGCAATCAGCCGGACTTGTTTTGGATCAACATCGAAACAAGATCGAGGCCGCCCGCGGCGGTTCAGGGGATCAGATCGCAATGGACGACGTCGGACACGACACAATCAGGGCCAACGGCATTCGTCAGCACTATCGTCACGCGGGCTCCGGTCCACCGGTCATCCTGCTCCATGGCTTCCCCGAGACGAGCTACGCCTGGCGCTTCCAGATTCCCGAGCTTGCTCGCCGATATCGCGTGATAGCGCCCGACCTGCGCGGCTATGGCGACACCGACAAGCCTTCGACCGGCTACGACAAGCGGACCATGGCCAATGACATCGTCAAGCTGGCAGAGGCTCTCGGCATCGGCCGGTTCGCACTGGTTGGGCATGATCGCGGCGCGCGGGTTGCCACGCGCCTGGTGAAGGACCATCCCGCGCTGGTCGACAGGCTCGTCGTGATGGACAACGTGCCGACGCGGATCGTCGCGCGCGATATGAACGCACGGATCGCGCGGCAGTATTGGTTCTTCCTGTTTCACCAGGTGGCCGACCTGCCCGAAGCCCTGCTGGCAGGCCGCGAAGAGATCTGGGTGCGTCACTTCTTCTCCGATTGGTGTCACGATCCGCAGAGTATCTCCGATGAAGCAATCGCCGCCTATGTGAAGGCCTTTGCCGCCGAAGGCGGCGTCCGCGGAGCCCTGTCGGACTACCGGGCCGGCCCGGAGGACATCGCGCAGGACCTTGCGGATGCCGACAGCAAGATCGCGTGTCCCGTGCTCTCGATCTGGGGAGAGGACTTCGGCGCCGTCGGAAAGCTGTTCGACATGCAAGCAGTCTGGAGCGAGATGGCCGAGAACCTGCGGGTCGCGCCGATCCAGCGCTGCGGCCACCTTCCGCATGAGGAGCAGCCCGAAACGGTGACCAGATTGCTGCTCGATTTTCTCGACGGTTGGACAACAGCCGCCTGATCGCGCACGACAATGGAGACGATCATGACCCCGGCCCGCACGCTTATCGCGAGCGCAATCGCGTGCCTCCTGCTAGGCGGCAGCTGCGATGCGGCCGCTCCACTGCAACACACGCAGGCACCCGGCTTCTACCGGATCATGCTTGGCGAGCTTGAGATCACGGCGCTACTCGATGGCACCCACCCCTTTCCCGTTCATGAAGTGATGACCCGGAACGAGGCGGCGGCCGATGGGAGCCGCAAGGCCGTGAGGCTTTCGGATGCACATCCCGGCGAAGCCGAATCCCGTCTCGCTACGGAGCGGCTTGCAGCCCCCGTGGAAGGTTCGATCAACGCTTTCCTGATCAACGCCGGAAGCAAGCTCGTGCTGATCGACAGCGGCGCGGGCAGCCTGTACGGAGACTGCTGCGGTCATCTCGTCGAGAACCTGATCGCTGCCGGCTACCGGCCCGAGCAGATCGACGAGGTCTATCTCACGCACCTCCATGCCGATCACGTCGGAGGTATAGCCCCGCATGGCAGGATAGCGTTCCCAAACGCCATCGTCAGGGTCAGCCAGAATGACCTCGACTACTGGCTCGATCCGAAGAGCGAGGACGAGGCACCAGCCTTCCTCAAGCCCATGTTTGAAGGCGATCGCGCCTCGTTGAAGCCCTATCTGGACTCTGGCCGCTTGCGGCCGTTCCAGCAGGGCGCAGAGCTGTCATCCGGGATTCGCGCGCTCCCGACGTTCGGCCATACGCCGGGCCACACCTCCTACGAGATCACGAGTGGACCGCATCGGCTGCTGGTGTGGGGAGACCTCGTCCACGTCGCCCCGATCCAATTTCCGGATCCCGCCGTGACCGTGACCTATGACAGCGATCCGCTCGCGGCCGAGGCCAGACGCGTGGCAGCGTTCTCGGATGCTGCGCGAACCGACACATGGATCGCCGCCGCCCACATTGCCTTTCCGGGCCTGGGACACGTGCGCGCCACGGACGGCCGGTTTGAATGGATCCCTGCGAATTACACGACGGTCCTGCGGCACTAGCTGCCGGCGCCAATCTTGCGAACAGCCCAACCGAAGGTGAACAACATGGCAGGTCTCTTTCGTCCCGCAGCGCTCGGCGACCTCAGTCTCCCGAACAGGATCGTCATGGCGCCGATGACGCGCTCGCGCGCCGATGAGCATGGCGTCATCAATGGCTCCGCCGGCGAATATTACGCAGCGCGCGCCGGCGCCGGCCTGATTATCAGCGAGGGCATCAACGTTGGGCCGATGTCCAACGCCTTTGATCGAACGCCCGGCCTGTGGACCGACGCGCAGACCGAGGGCTGGAAGGCGGTCGTCGAGCGGATCCACAAGCAAGGGGGCCGGATTATCGCGCAGCTCTGGCATGCCGGCCGCGCGAGCGCGCGCGGTTTGCTGTCCAACAGGCAGCCGCTGTCACCATCGGGCGTGAATGACGATCTGGAACGGCTGCAGGTATGGGCGCTGCTCGCCAATGGCGCCTATGTGCGCGTCGCGGCCACGTCGTCGCGTGCGATGACCACGGCGGAGATTGAGGCCGTCGTGGACGAATTTCGACGGGCGGCGGCCAACGCCATTCGCGCCGGGTTTGACGGTGTGGAGATTCACGGCGCCAACGGCTATCTGGTTCACCAGTTTCTGTCACCGACGATCAATCTGCGGACCGATCAGTACGGCGGAAGCATCGAAGCGCGCTCCAGATTGCTTCTCGAAATTGTTGCGGCGATTTCCGACGTCATGCCGCGATCACGGATAGGATTGCGGCTGTCGCCCTTTGCCGATTACAACAGCACGCGGGACCCGAAGCCGGAAGACACCTATGGTCGGCTCGCGCCGTGGCTACAGACCGCGGGGCTCGCCTATCTGCACCTTGCGGACACCAACGCGTGGACTGGAGCGCCGGACTACGAGCGAATGCTGGCGATATTCCGCGAGCACTATCGTGGGCCTCTCATCGTTAATGCCGGCATCACGCCCGAGCGTGCAGCCGACATCGTCAATTCCGGCGAGGCTGACGCAGTCGCGTTCGGCCGCCTCTTTCTCGCCAATCCGGACCTCCCGGCGCGGATACGAGCTGGTGGTCCCTACAACTCGCCACAGCCGGTCGGAATCTATGGCGGGTCGGATGCGGGGTATCTCGATTATCCGAGCCTACCGTTCATTGACGAGCAAATTGGTCGAGGAGAATAGGAATTTCCGGGTGGCGGTCGGACCAATGCGCTAAGTCCTGCCGCCAACGCCGAGCGCTCGAAATCACAGAAAATTGTAAGGCTGGCGGACAAATTCGCAGCCTTGGTAGCGGAAGACCGCTACTGCCTTTCCCCACACGACGCAAATCTGCGATATTTCCTCCGGTCGTCCGCCTAAACTCAGAAACTTGTCGAGCGGTGGGTTCAAACCGGGGGCATGCAACCACCGATACCGACATTCGGTCGAGGTAGCGATTTGACTGACGTCACCACTTTTGACTGACGTAACCCTGATCCTGAACGCATGTCACTTTCGATGGCATTCTGACCGCCGCCGTTGTCTCCGGGCTGGATACCCGGAATCGCCTCCGCGCTTGATCGGATGCAGCCCGGATGTCCATAGCTGCGGCTGGTGTGGATGGCCGAAGATATTAGCGAGCGCCGTCCAATTCCCTGATGCTGCGCCGCACTACAGCGCGCCTAGCCCCAATTTTCGAACATATCCAGCCGCGGCCCGAAGGAACTTCGATCGCTACCTTTGCTAGAACCATTCAAAAAGGATAGGCTGATCTGGTCAACGGGTACGAGAGAAAAGCCTGGGACGTTGGGGACGTGGGACGCTGGAGGGGTTGCTTGATCGGAGGCGCGGTCGTCTTCACGGCGGGTGCGGCGGGATGGAATCCGATCAGACGGCCGTTACCGCGGCCTGGACGGGTCTTGCCGTCGGACTTTCGTGAGCGAACCGGCAGTTGCAGCAGGCATTCCCCCGCATTCAGGTGAATGATCGCAGGGCCCGTCATGAGCGGGTACAGCACCTTTCACTTCGGAGGAGCCGGGATGGACCAACGAGAAGTGCTGGCGGCATGGGAGAAGTTCGTCGAGCGCGGAGCGTTATCATCCGACTTGAGATCATCGGTCGCAGCATCGTGGCAGCGATCCAGGAACCATCGCGTCACCGTCGACCGTGCGCGAGCGCCGCTCGTCGCGGACGCCGAGTTGTTTCGTCGTCGCTCCAAATACGCGCCGCTCCGTCATGCCGCCCGCTGCGCTCTCGAAAATTCAAAAACATTTCTACGCGATGCAAACTCAATCATGATCCTCACCGATCCGAGTGGGCTGATCATCGATACGCAGGGCGACGACAGGGTCATTGACGCCGGCCGCGCAGTCCATCTCGAACACGGAGGTCGCTGGAGCGAGGCCGACATTGGCACCAACGCGATTGGCGCCGCGTTAGCTGAATCGAAACCTGTCCAGATTCACGGTACGGAGCATTTCTGCTCGGAGGTGCAGCGGTGGACTTGCGCTGCCGTCCCGGTTCATGACCCGACCGATGGCGAACTGCTTGGCGTGGTCGACATCTCGGGTCCTGCCAGCACCTTCAATCCGCAGAGCCTGGCTTTGGCCGTCGCGGTCGGCCATCACGTGGAAAGCGTTCTGGCTCAATCAGTCCGACAGGAACACGAAGAGTTGCTATGCCGCTTTCTCGGCAAGAGATCGCAATGGGCGAACGATGAATGCATCGTGCTGGATCGTCGTGGCATGATCCTCCACGCCACCGAGCGTGCTCTGAACGCACTCCAGCACGATCGCCACGGCATTCACAACGACGCGCCAACCCGCTTTTTGAAGACGGTTCCCTTCGATGAGTGGCCGAGCAGGCTGAAGAAGCTGCTTCCCAACGCGAGCTTCAACTTCGTCGAGAACGAACGCTCCGGTATCGGCGCAATCGTGGTGCTGCATACGCGCCGACGCCAGTTGATCACGCATCCCGACGCCCGGAAATCGAGGTCCGAATCCGAAGGCAGCGAGACCGCGAGTTCATCATCCGCCCGAAAGGATTCAAAGCCGGAACCATGGTCTCTTCAGAGCATGGCCGCCAGCTTCGTTGCGCGCGACCCGGCGGTCCGAGCCATCGTCCGTCAAGTCGAGACCGCGGCAGCACGCAAGATGCCCATCCTCATCCGCGGCGAGACCGGAACCGGCAAGGAACAGCTTGCCCGCCACGCCCATATCGCGAGTGGGCGGACCGGCGCGTTCGTTCCTGTGAATTGCGCTGCCCTGCCGGAAAGCCTGATCGAGAGCGAGCTGTTTGGCTATGCCGAAGGAGCATTCACTGGGGCGCGGCGCGGCGGCTCGATTGGACTGGTCAAGGAGGCCGATGGCGGCACGCTGTTCCTTGACGAGATCGGCGACATGCCTGTCGCGCTGCAGGCGGTGCTTCTGCGCCTGCTCGACGACTGGACCGTGCGCCCCGTCGGCGGCGTCAGATCGAAGGTCGATGTCTTTCTCATCTCCGCCACCAACGCCAGGTTGGACAAGGCCATCGTCGAAGGCCGGTTCCGATCCGACCTGCTCTACCGTCTCAATACGCTCGAGGTCACTCTGCCGCGACTTCGGGATCGAAACGACTTTGATGCCATCGTTCGCCATCTGCTCAATACGATCGACCCGAATTGCGAAATCACGCCGAGCGACATTGCGCATCTCGCCGCTCGTCCCTGGCCCGGCAACGTCCGCGAGCTCCGCAACGTTCTGGCGCGATTCAGCCTTGCCGCTGCGGACGGATCTATCAACGGAGCCAGCGCGGAGAACATCGTTCACCCCGCCGGAACGGAGTCCGGATCACTTCACGACATCCATCGCGCGCGAATCCTGGTGGTTTATGCCGAGACCGCCGGAAACGTCAGCGAAACCGCGCGCCGTCTCGGCGTCTCAAGAAACACCATCTATCGCGCTCTCGGGCAGAAGAAGCCCGAGTGATGCCATAGCGCCTCGAATCGCTCGATGTTGCGAGTATCGCAGCATGCCCGGCCATCGACGGAGCGCCGGTCGCTTCGAACCGATGATCCGCTCCGTTCAGAGCAGCTCAGCACCACCACCTCGGGCCGGGCCGGCGGTCGGATCGTAATCATCCGGCTTCTTGGCGATCAAGGTCTGCGTCGTCAGGATAAGTCCGGCCACCGATGCCGCATTGCGAACCGCGCTGTAGCAGACCTTGACCGGATCGATGATGCCAGCTTCGACAAGATCGACCGCCGAGCCATTGCGCACGTCGAGCCCGTGGCCATTCCTGGCCTTTGCAATTTTCGCAACCTCCGCCTCTCCGTTCAGGCCGGCATTGGCGGCGATGTAGAAAAGCGGCCGACTGAGTGCGCGTTGCAGCAGTTCGGCGCCCTGCCTGGCGCCTCCGTCCAGGCGATTGATCAATTCGTCGAGCCTTGCAGCGATCCTCAGCAAGGCCAGTCCGCCGCCCGGCACAATACCTTCTTCGAGCGCAGCGCGGGTCGCGTTGATTGCATCCTCGATCAACTGGGTCCGGCGTTTTTGCTCAACCGGCGTCGCGCCGCCGGCGAGAATCATTGCCGTGCCGCCGGACAGTTTTGCGATGCGCTCCTGGAACTTGTCCCGTTCGATATTTTCGGGAGCGGCATCGTATTGGCGCAACACCTGTTCGCGTCGCGCCGCGATGGTCTTCTGATCGCCACCTCCCGCTGTGATCAGGGTCTTCGAGGCGGAAATGCGCACCTGGCGCGCGGACCCGAGGTCGTGCAGCTCTGCCTTCTCGAGCCTTCCGCCCAGATCAGCCGAGATGACGCGCCCTCCGGTCGTGATCGCAATATCCTCGAGCATCGCCTTGCGCCAATGGCCGAACTCCGGCGGGTGAATCGCGGCGACCTTGAAATTGGATTTCTCCCGATGCGCCAGCAATTGCATGATGACCGATGGCGCCACTTCCTCGGCGATGATCAGCAAAGGTCGCGCGCTCTTCTCGACGAGCGAGATCACACCAGCGAGTTGCTCCCCGGCCTGGATCTTGAGATCGGTCATGATGATGAAGGGATTGTCTAGCACAACCTGCATTTTCTCGACATCGGTGACCATGTGATGTGAAAGATAGCCTCGATCGAAGGCCATGCCTTCGACGATTTCCAGCGTCGTCTCGACCGTGTTGCCGAATTCCACCGCGACGATTCCGTGATTGCCGGCGCGCTCGAAAGCTTCGCCTACCATGTCGCCGAGGGCTGTGTCGTTGGCGGCAATGCTCGCAACAGCCCGCAGGCCGGCAGGCCCCTGCAGCGGTCTCGCCGACCGTCGTAACGCCGTGATGGTTTCAGTAACCGCCAGTTCCAGCCCTTCAACCAGATCGACCGGATTGGCGCCGGCCGCCAGACATTTCAAGCCTTCCTGCACAAGAACATCGGCGAGCACGGTGGCCGTGGTGGTGCCGTCCCCCGCCACCTCATTGGTTCGCGCTGAAACCTCGCGTAACACCTGCGCGCCCATATTCTCAAACGGGCATTCAAGTTCGATTTCGCTGGCAATGCTGACGCCATCGCGCGACACGATCGGCGTGCCGATCGGTCGATCCATGATCGCGTTCATGCCCTTCGGACCCAGCGTCCCGCGCACCGCCTTAGCGAGCTTGGCGACGCCCCGGCCGAGCGCGGCCCGCGCAGCTTCATCGTGCAACATGATCTTCGGCATTCTAAAATCCCCGACTTTGCCTTGAGGTCGTTATCGACGCTGCGCACCGGCATCACGGCCCATGTTGCGTACCCGGCGACGCCGGCATCGCCCTCGATTTCGGTACGAACGGTGTCTCGAGGTCGAACCGCGCGGCAAGCAGGCCACGGCACAGCGCGCCGTTGAATTCGGCATTGATGCCGACGCGCCGTAGATTCGATACGTATCCGGCAAGGCTGTCCGCGCTTAGCCATGCTCCGTTCGCATCGACAAAGGCAGGCCCATCGCCGCTTGCCGGGCCCACGACGGCACGCCGCTCAAGATAGCGCTGAATCAGCTTCTCACCTGCATCGTCGAGCGGCAGGCAACCCAGCTCCTTCAACGTCAGGCTCACGATCTCTGTCGACGACTGCCCCAGCGCAGCGAGGTGGCCGAGCAGCGCAACCTGGCGGCGCTGGAACGCTTTGACCAGGAACGTCTGACGCAGATCATCGAGGCTGCCATCGGCCTCGGTGCCAAACGTTTCCTGGAACGAACGCCCCTGGGCGAGGCCCGCATTGATCTTGTCGGCATACATGTGCTCACCCAAGACCACGCTGACGCCCTTGACCCAGCCCAACGCGCTGACGGCCCGGCGCATGTCGTCTGCCATCAGGAATGAGAAATTGGCAGCGCACCAATAGGTCGGCAAGCGAAACTCGATGTGGACGTGGTCCTTCGGGTCGACGTCGGCCTTGGTCACGAAATTCAACTCGGTGACGGACTCGTCGAGTTCCGGATCCATCACACCTTGCAAACAGGCCCATATCTGGGACTGCTTGTCATCTGACGAGCGGCTTCTCGACCGCTCCCTCCCCTCAACGCCACGCTCCATGACCATCACCTCGGCGCGTGAACGGCTTCGGGCAAATGGGCATAACCGCCGCCGGCTCGGATCTTCTTCTTCTGCGCCTCCACATCGATGCCGTAGATGCGGGCGGCGTTGAGGCCGAGAATCTTGGTCTTGGCCTCCATCGACAACACCGAACCGGTCTCCTTGGTGACGTCGGCCGGAATCTCAAATGCCATGAACTTGTCGATCAGCCATTTCGGCGTCCAGATGCCGTAATCGCTACCGTAAAGGATCTTATCCGGTCCAACCCAGAACAACAGTTCGGAAATCACATGGGCGAAATAACCCGGCCGCGAATGGATGAAGGGCAGCGCCACCGCAAGACCCGCATAGACATTGGTCTCCTGGGTCGCGATCCAGCAGAAATCGTCAAGCCTCGGCAAGCCGCAATGCTCGACGATGAAATTCAGGTCCTGGAACGAGGTCGCGACATCATCGATGTCGGCCACGTCGAACGCATCGCGGTTGAGCGGGATGATCGTCGGCCCCTTGTGGACGTGGATGTTCTTGATGCCGAGCTTTTGCGCAGCCTCGAGATACTGGTAGGACGCCTTGTCGGTCAGCTTGTAGCCCTTCGATTCACCGCGCCATTCCGCGGTGTAGAGCTTAACGCCCTTGAGTTTGTGCTTCTCGGACAGCGCATGAAGAGCTTCCAGCCCCTTGGTGCCGTCACGCGGATCGAACGCGCCATTCAGGATGAAGCGATCCGGATGGCTCTTCTTCATCGCCGAATTTCGTTCAGTGGTGTTGAAACCGCTCTTGTAGAAATCGGTGAGATAGGTCGGCTGCAGGATCGCCATGTCGTCATAGCCGGTGACGAACAGGTCGTCGAACATCGTCTTGGCATCGTATTTCTCGAACTTCTCCTTCTCCCATTTCTCCGAGGGCGGGCTCAGGTTGGAGTGGTAGGCGTAGAAGCAGTCGATGAACTGCTTGCCGTGGATGTTCTTCTGGTTTGCCGGACTACCATCCCAGAAATGCGTATGCCCATCGATGACAAAAATCTCTTCACCCTTGGCTGTCCTGTACATGGCGTTTCTCCCGATCCCGCTGGATGGCGTGTTGTTACGAGGCGCGCGATTAATGTCGTCGAACGAGCCCGGCCGGCTTCGCGCCGGCCAGGGTTTGTTCGCAGGCGGTCATCAGACGATGTATTTCATCATCTCGTTCATGTCGCCGAACAGCATGACGGTGTTGTCATCCGTCATCACCATGCGGCCGTAATGCGTCGAGGTCGATATCTCGAAGAGATGTGGGGTCATGACCCGGCCGAGCTCTTCCGAGATCTCGTCCATCTTGAATTCCATCTTGCCGTCGCCATCGATACGAATCATCGCCGGCATGTATGTCACCTTGATGTGGTCGTGACGGCTCATGACCTCGGCAATGGCACGCGCCTCGACACTATCGTTCATGGTGACCCCGCATTGATGCGACACCGTGTCCTCGAACGTGATGTCTTTCATCGATTTGAAGATGTTGTCATTCTCGTGCAGCATGTCGATCTCCTGAAGAATTGAGTGAGGATGTGAAGCGGTGTTGGTTACGACGCGAGGTTTGCCGGAACCGTCAGGCCAAGCTCGGCAGCAATGCCCCTGATGCGATTCTTCGCGTGCGCCAGCGCATCGGCGAAAGCCGCGACCTTGACACGCGGCTGCGACCAGATCGGCTGCAGATGATTGGCGGCATCGAGCGCGAGATCGGCATGCCTGGCCAACCATTTGTTGAACAACGCAAGGTTCTGCGCCGCATAGGTCGGATCGGTGCCGAGGATGTGGAACAGCTCGACCGTGTTGGCGAGATTGCGCTCATAGTCGGCTTCCGCGGCGGAGACGACAGCCGGAGTGATGAAGTCGTTCTGCGCAGATGCCGCCTGCATCAGGAAGCCTGAACGGAACAGTTCTCCGATAAGCGGCTCGAACACCACATTGGTCGCAAAATATTGCTCCAGATAGTCGTTTGAACCCATCACCGACTCAACCGACTTGCGCACGCCTTGCCAGATCGGATCTTCCAGCCAGTGCTTCTTGCCGGCGGCAATGTCGAAGCCTGGAAGGTCGAGGCCGATTTCGCTCAGATAGAGAGTGATGTCCTGCGCGAAGCGAAGCTTGTAGGACGAGTTGGTCAGGATCGCATTGTTGACCATCTGCGTGTAACCGTAACGCTGCGCCTGCATCGTGGAGGTGCCGAGACCGAACTCGGCATGCTTGTAGGCGCCGAGATGGTTCTGCAAAATCTTCACCCAGGCCGGATCGAAGCGGGTTGGCGCGCCCGATTTCCGGCCGTTCTCGATGGTGTTCTGCACCATGCCGCAAATCGTCGACTGGCGTTGATAGTGCGTGCGCTCCCATTCCTGGTCGACGGCGCGGAACTTGTGCCAGTTCGAACTTTTCGCAGCCGTCCAATCCTTGGAATAGGTCGGCGTTCCGTCCGGGAAGGAGATGATCCAGTCCTGCAGCAGATAGCGCTCCGGATCCGGTTGAACGTCGACCGTCATGTCCTCGTAGTGGGTCGCTTTGCGGCCCTTGGGTTCGAAGTAGTTGTACTTGCGACTGTCAGAGCCGGGGAACACTGCGGCCCCCGCCGCCCCGGATTTGACGATTGCTGCCGGCTTGGTTGCTGCTGCTCTACTTGCTTGCGCGCTCATTGCTCACTCCCTCTTGCCATTCTGTTCTGCGACGAACTTTTGAACGCCGTCATCGCACGGCCGGCGTAAACTTGTCGAAGTAGATGTGTTCGGGCTCGACCCCGTTCATTTGCAGGACGGGCAACACGGCGTCGATCATCGGCGTCGGCCCGCACGCATACGCGTCGATGGCACCGCTTAATTTCTCCTGGCGCAGATGCCGCTGCACGACCTCGTGGATCAGCCCGGTCTCGCCGTCCCAGCCATCGCCCGCCTCGGCATGCGACAGCGCCGGCACGAATTTGAAATCGTCGAGCCGCGCGGCGATCGCCGCGAGCTCTTCGAGATAGAACAGGTCGGCACGGGTGCGCGCACCATAGAAGAACCGCACCGGCCGCTGCTCGCCGCTGCCGATGTGATCGGCCAGGATCGACCACAGCGGCGACATGCCCGAACCGCCTCCGATCAGCAGCATCGGCCCCGGCCGCTCCTCGCGCCGGAAGCAGGTGCCGTAAGGCCCCTTGGCGGTCACCGCATCCCCGACGCCGAGCTTCCCGTCGAGCTGGGCCGAGAACGCCCCGTTCGGGTATTTCTTGATGATGAAGCGGAGACGGGTCGCTTCAGACGGCGGGTTCGCCATCGAGAATGCGCGCGTGATGCCGCCATCCTCCAGCGTCAGATCGACATACTGGCCGGCCCAGAACTTCATCGGTCTGTCGATGTCGATCTCCAGCAGCCTGATGTCGGACGTCAGCGCCGTCACATCAGTCACGCGGCCGGCAAACGCCTTCACCGCGATTGAACGGCTGAGCAGATCCTCGTCATAATTGAGCAGCTCGACGCTGATGTCGCTGTAGACATGCGTCCTGCACAGCAGCACGTGGCCGGTCTCGCTTTCGTAGTCCGGCAAGGCGAAGGTCGAATATTTCAGCAGTTCGATGTCGCCGTCGACCAGCCTGGACTTGCAGCTCCCACACTGGCCCTCCTTGCAGCCATGCATCAGCGAGATGCCTTGGCGAAACGCCGCGTCGAGCACCGTCTCGCCCTCTTCCACTTCCATCTCGATGCCCACCGGCTCGAAACGAACCTTATGAACCAGCACGTCCATCATCGTCCCCGCCTTGTCGTCACGGCAATTGAACAGAACAGCCGGACGAGCCTTCGCCGGCCGCCGGCAGGAGGGACCGCGAAGCGCGGCCCCTCCCATCGTCACGCTTAGTGGCAGGGGTTGATCTTGAAGCCCTTGCGATACTCGGCCGTCGCGACCTCACGTTCGGCGGGCGAGAGCGCCCGGAACCCGCGCAACGGACTACCGAGCGTGTGGCCGCGCACGTGATCGAGCGTCCACATGTCCTTGGCGTCGAAGCGCAGATGCGGCTGTGCGATCATGGTCTTGCCGTCAGGCCGGACAAAACCGAGATCCTTGATCGCATCGGCGACATCCCAGCCGTGGTAGCAGTCTTCCCATTCGCGGCGACCGCTGAAGCGGCCCATCGCCGGCGTCGCCCGCCCCTCGTATTCGGCGGCGAACGCCACCTTGTGGGTCCAACGGCAGCCTTCCGAGCAGTAGGTGTAGATCTTGCCGTCGACTTCGTCGCAGACGAAGTCTTCACGGATCAGGCACGGAACCATGCAGCTCCAGCATCGATGCGGGTACGTGTAGCCCACTTCGCTGTTGAAGAGGATGTTGGTTTCTCCGGGCACACTGAGCTTTGCGTGCCACTTCCAGAAGTCGCCGAATTCGGCGTACCAGCCCGGATATTTATGCTCGAACCACTCGAAGTCCCGCTCGGTCTGGGCCTCGATGCGCCAGAAGTTCACCGACCAGCCGACCGTGAAGAACTGCGCGGTCTTGTGGACGTAGTTCTTCTTGACGATCCGGTCCCAGGCGGCCGCGACGTCGTCGTGATGGATCTTGATGCCGTACTTCTCAAGCGGCAGCATGTAGGTCCGGTAGTAGTCCTCGTAGATCCATCGGTGCCAGAGCTCCGCGTAGGACTCCTTGTTCTTGTCGCGGTTGGTCGTGCCGTATTCGATGAAGGTGCCGATCGCGGCGTCGACGATCGCGTGGTTCTGCCAGAAGGCGTATTTCAGGTCGCGTTCCAGCAATTGGTGGTTCGACGGATCGTTGATCATTGCCATCAGCATCGAGTGGCCGTTGCCGATGTGGCGGGATTCGTCCGACTGAACCGACAGGAACACGGTCGGCAGCGCATAGTCGCCGTTGCGGGCGGCTTCTGAGGGCATCGCCACGAACAGGGTGTTCGTGAAGGCGGTTTCCGCGACCACGGTCAGGTAGACGTTGGCGGCGGTGATCGCGTCACCGGTCAGGAAGCCTTCGGCGAACTGGCGGCCGATCGTGGTCGCATAGCACTTGCCGAACGCGGCTTCGGTGATATCGAATCCGGCGGGATCGATATAGTTCTCCATGTACCACTTCTTGAGGTTCATCTGGATCGTCGAGTGACGGAACTCGTCGACCATCTGCATGGTGAAGCCGGTGCGCAGTTCCTCGCCGGGCGCGAGCCGCCCGACCATCGCCATCGAACGCGCCGCCGAAATCTCCGGGAACGGGATGATCGCCAGGAACAGCTTCATCCACTCGACCCAGCGCGGCTCGACATTGCGGAACATGTCGCCGCGCAATGCGGCATCCAGCGCGCCGTAGACCCGGTTGTCCTTTTCCTCCTGCATCGGGAAATAGGACCGCAGCACCTGCTTCATCGGGTCACGCGGCGTCTTCGAGATCTTGTAGTCGGTCGGGAACGTCATCGCCTCCTGCACGTAGCTTGGCGTCCAGCCAAGATCCGCGACGCGGTTGGCCGCTTCAGCGATGCTGATCCCTTTCTGCGCGGTTATCTTGTTCAGTGTCAGACTTGCCGTCATTTCCAGCTCCTTTGAACGTTGCGTTGCTTCCGGCATTCTCGTTTTGATCAGAGGTCAAAACCCCTGGTTCGTTCTGTTGAAATTCTCGGCTGTAAAACTCACTTTGAGTCCGTCAAATGGATTGATCGATCTGTTGACTTCGTCGTTCCTCGTCACCCTCCGCTGGCCCGTTTGATGAGAGGTTTTCCTTCGGCGACGAATTTCGCCGAGAGAACCAGTGCGCCCGTGGCGAAATCCTTGCCGTGCGCGGCGATCATGGCTTCCGCGATCTCGGCCAGCTGGATGAAGAAGGCGTCTTTCGACCTGTCCTCCTCGCTCATGCCCGGTTGCGGAGACGGCATTTGCTTCTGCTCCTCTGATGCAATCATGGTCGCCTCGTTCGTCATGCGTGCCCAGAACGTTCGTGTTCGCCGGGTGACGGGCCGTCGTCGATCTCGCGCAGTGACGTGTTGAGCCACTCACGCTCGGCCACCAGGCGCCGATCCTCCTCCCGGAGCAGCTCCAGGCGTGCGATCGCCCGCTCCAACTCCGCATGCGCCTCTGGCCCGGCTTCGGCACGCGCCGCGCACGGCACAGGCGAGCTCGATTTCGGCGCCACCGCGGGCATGCTCGTTGGTGATCTGCCGCTCGTTGTTGTCGACCATCTCGTCGATCACCTTGTCCCGGGCGATCATCCGGTCGCGGGCGCGCCGCAGTTCGGCCGCATCCCCGGCGGTGATCTGTGGCCTTGGCGGGCTGTCGTCTGTCACTCGCGCCACTCTCGCTCGACGATCCGGACTGAAGCTTTGCATCTCGCGGCACATGCCCTAGGGGATCAGCACCGCACGGCCATGAATGCGCCCGTGATGCAGATCATGAAGCGCCTCGTTGGCCTGGCTGAGCCGGTATTCCCTGGTGTGGAGTTCGACGAGGCCGCGGTCCGCGAGCGCCATCAGCTCGACCAGTTCGGCATAGGTGCCGACCAGATTGCCGACGATCGTCTTTTCCGACGTGATCATGTCGATGGTCGGGATATCGATCTTCCCGCCATACCCGACGATGTAGTAGTAGCCGGCGTTCGCCGTCATCGACAGGCCCTTGGCGATAGCGTCACCCTCGCCGACAAAATCGATTACAGCCTCCGCGCCCCGCCCGCCGGTCAGCGCCAGCACGGCTTCAACTTCATTGCCGTCAGCCTTCACGAGATGATGCGCGCCACACTTCTTGGCGAGCTCGAGCGAGTCTGCAGCGCGATCGATCACGATGATCTCTGCCGCGCAGAGCGCTGCCAGAACCTGGATGCCGATATGGCCCAGCCCGCCGGCGCCGATCACCGCGACATATTCACCCGGCAGCAGATGGCGGGATGCCTTCTTGGCGGCACGATAGGCCGTGAGGCCGGCGTCGGTGTAGGGAGCGACGTCCTTCGGTGCGAG
Organism: Bradyrhizobium sp. B124; assembly: GCF_038967635.1. Lineage (NCBI taxonomy): Bacteria > Pseudomonadati > Pseudomonadota > Alphaproteobacteria > Hyphomicrobiales > Nitrobacteraceae > Bradyrhizobium > Bradyrhizobium sp. B124. The sequence continues at coordinate 4,174,046 of NZ_CP152413.1, forward strand.
CGATTTCGGCAACTTGATCAGCGAGCGCTGGCCAGTCAGCAGATATTGCGCATAGCCGCCATTGGCGTTGATGCCGGGAAACGAGCTATCCAGCGCGTGCATGTCGTCGCCGCGGCGGCATGCCAGACAATGCCCGCTGGTCACCAGCGGATGGCAGATCACGCTGTCTCCGACCTTGACCCCTTCGACACCCGGCCCGATCGCCTCGACCCAGCCGGCATTCTCGTGACCCATGATGTAAGGCAGCTTGACGTCGACCTTGCTGCGCCAAATGCCTTCGACAATATGCAGGTCGGTGCGACAGACGCCGGCGCCGCCGATGCGCACGATCACGTCCATCGGACGCGAGATCTTCGGGTCGGTCACGTCCTCGAACCTGACGAACTCCTTTGCCGTCAGCTTCTCGTCGAACTCATGCAGCACCGCCGCTTTCATTGAAAAGGCCCTCCCCAAATTTTTTTGTTCTGCCGATCGGACGCGATCGCCATCCCGCTGAATAAGTGAGCAAGGGCTGTGCCAAGCCCACAAAGGCCTGATCTTCCTATCGTTCTTGCGTTCGCCGGCATGCGCGCGCCGATCCGCCTCGGAGCAGGCTTTGCGCGCAACTGTTCCGAGTCGGAACAGTTCAATGAGCGCGACAACGACGGGGAGGAAATTTGGATTTTCGACTGCTTGATCTATGATTGTGAAAACTGCGTCGCGCGAACAGCACGAGCCGAGCGACGCGACCAAGAGGAAATCGCCAAGCCGCGACTCTGGGAGGAGCCAGAATGTTGACATCCGGCCGACGCATCGACAGTGCCTGGATGACGCTCGAGCAGCGCGGCGCGCTGCCGGCCGAACTTCTGTCCGCGGACATCTACGATAGCTGGATGCGCTGCATTTCGCTTGGCCTCGACACCTTGCGTCCGCCATCGCCCGAACTCGTGAGCAGCGCCGTGCTGCGCCAGGAACAGCAGCGCTGCTCACTGATCCGCGGCCTGGCGCTCGCGGAGATGCACACGTTGCATCAGCAGATCGCCGGCTCGAATTTCATGATCGCGTTTGCGAACGCCGACGGCCTGCTGCTCGACATCATCTCGGACTCGAGCTTCAGTGACACCTCCGACGCCGCGAGTATCCGGCCCGGCACGGTGTGGAACGAAGCCAGTTGCGGCACCAATGGCCTCGGCACGGCGGCTTATCTCAAGCGGGCCATCGTCGTTCACGGACGCGAGCACTTCTTCCCGCGCTACAGCAATCTCACTTGCATCGCGTCCCCGATCTTCGCGCCCGACGGAGAACTGGCGGGAATCTTGGATGCGTCATCGGATTGCATGTCGCGCCAGGCTCACACACAGGCGCTGGTGGCAATGGCGGCGACCCAGATCGAGAACGGCCTGTTCCGCGAGTATCACCGCGGCAACATCCTGATCGCCTTCCACAACCGCGGCGAATACCTCCACACCCTGAGCGCCGGCCTGCTCGCCGTCGACAATGAGGGCCGTATCCTTGCGGCGAACCGCGCCGCGAGCGTCCTGCTGCATGGCCTGCCCGCCTCACCGGGGCGCCGCTTCGCCGATGTGTTTCGCACCAAGTTCAGCGCCTTTGTCGATGAAGGGCGGCACAAAGAACGCCAGCGCCTGCAAGATGAGGTCGGCAGCCAGTTCGTCGCAACCATCGAGAATGCGCGCCAGTTCTCGATGATCCAGGCGGTCTCGCGGCCCCGGCCTCCGGAACCCAAGGGCGTCGCCGCGCAATTCGTGTCGGCGGATCCCGCGATCGCCTCCGTGGTCCAGCAGGTCGGCATTGCGGCCGTCCGGAAGATGCCGATCCTCATCCGCGGCGAAACCGGCACCGGCAAGGAGCAACTCGCCCGCCATGCTCATGCCGCCAGTGGACGGGCCGGCGCTTTCGTCCCGGTGAATTGCGCAGCGCTCCCCGACAGCCTGATCGAGGCCGAGTTGTTCGGCTATGCCGAAGGCGCTTTCACGGGAGCCAAAAAGGGCGGGGCTGCGGGACTGTTCAAGGAAGCGGACGGCGGAACGCTCTTCCTCGACGAGATCGGCGACATGCCGGTGACGTTGCAGGCCGTGCTGCTGCGCTTTCTAGATGATTGGACTGTCCGGCCGGTCGGTGGCACCAAACGTCAGGTCGACGTTCTCCTGGTGTCTGCCACCAATGCCAATCTCGACGACTCGATAGCGAGGGGCCGATTCCGATCGGATTTGCTGTTTCGCCTCAACACGCTGGAGGTGACGTTGCCGCCTTTGCGCGAGCGTTCCGATTTCGCCGAGATCGTGCGGCATTTGATCCACAAGATCGATCCCTTGATGGATTTGACCGAAGGGGCGATCGATCGTTTGGCCGAGCTCGATTGGGATGGAAACATCCGCGAACTGCGCAACGTGCTTTCCCGATTGTCACTGGCCGAGCCGGGAGATCTGATCTGCGAGACATCGGTCGAGTCCGTACTTGCACATTCCGGCGGCGAGCGCCTGACCGGCAAGGCGGCGGGTGGCCTCAAGGCCAATCTGCACGAGATTCAGCGCTCGCACGTGCTGACCGCGTACACCGAGACCGGCAACAACATCAGCAAGACCGCGCGCCGCCTCGGCGTGTCGCGCAATACGATCTATCGCGCCCTGCGCGGCAACAAGGACTAGCACGATCGCGGCCAAGGAGCCGCGGCGACTCGATCCGGCTGAAGCTGGAGGCACTGAAGTCCAGCCCCTCGCCGGGTCCAATTGGGAGCATTGCCATGTTCGAACCGGAAAACAGTCTCGAGGCCCTCATGCAGGCCGCCGCAAGGGACGCCAGCATCGTTCCCGCATTCTATCGCGCGTTGCTCGAGACGGAGATTTACATTCTGACGCCGGAAGCGCCGATGAAACCTGGACGCCGTCGCTCGCTCAAGTTTCAGGAGGAAATCAACGTCGCAACGGTCGATTTCCAGAACATGAGATGGCACCCCGCCTTCACCTCAAAGAAGCGCATCTACGACTACATCAAGGAGCCTGAGGTGTGCCTTGGCGCCGCTGCGCGCAATCTGTTCGAAATGTTGCCTGACTCTAATATCTGGCTTAATCCGTTATCCGAATGTCAGAAGCCGCTGCCCGCCACCGAAATCGCTCTCCTCATGAGTGGCAAGATCTTTGGCATGCCGATGAAGTCCGCGCGATAGGCGCTGTACTTGTGCAACAACGTATCGGCACGACCAGCCAGCACGGCAGGCCACGTCGAACTCGCCGCTGTCGCACTCAGCTCGGACCGCAAGGCGCTCGATGGACCCGTTCGCAGGACGCGTTCTAAGCGGCCAAGCACCAGATGGGATCGAGTCTGCGCCCGTGGGCCATATCGATATTTCTCCAGCTCCAAGTTTCACGGCGAGGAATGTCGTCTTCAGGCAAGTCCGGTCTGTGGGCTCCCGAAAACGTACTTTGTTGGGATGATATTGCCGATGAACCGGCCGTCTTCGCTCCTGGGCCGCCTCGGCGCTACATCACGCGCACCAGATCGCGGAAAGTCGTAGCTTTGCGTATGAAATCGCAGGATTGGTGGGCGGGAGGGCGCTACCGCCAATCCCCCAGTGATAAGGCGTCGGGGGAAGGTGGTAGTGGGGGAGCGCTACATCGCTAAACCCAATATTTTGGAATCCCTGTTTTCTTATTGGCGGGCAGCCTAATAACTCCCGAGCTAGCCTCCTGATAGCCCGTCAAGAGCCGCCGTTCGCGCGCGATTCCTCGCCACACAAAATGGTGCTCGAATAGGTTCAAATCCCGGACATGCAACCATCTCAAATTGATCTTCGAGGCCGCTGCCTGAACGAGTGGATCGGTCGGCCGATCCGTGGGCAATAAGAGAACCGAGACGCCTGCGACGAACTATGTTTGTGGACTTGGAAGGAGGGTCGGGATCGTCCCGCGAACCCGGCGTCCCGAACGCAGTGAACGTTCCCTAAGCCGTTGATTTTCTTGGCCTAGCGGGTGATTCCGCCACGTTGGGGCAGCTCTCCTTTTGCAGGCAGAGTGGTCCAGAGTTTGCCAGGGACCAAGTTTCTTCCTGACTTGCCCGATGGCCACACCAGACCGCGTCTCGCGCCGCTACTCCCGATCTCCGGTGGCTGCGCGGACTTTTGCTCTCGTCCTAAGCCCCGCATCGTCGCTCCCACCACTCGGTAAGCTCGTCTCGGAAGACGAGGTCGATGGGGCGCATGCGGCGTGTCACGACGAGAAAGCTTCGTCCCTGCTCGCTGAGACGCCTGAGAGCGTTGTTCAACGTGTCGTCAACCGAACAGTAAGCTACGTGTCGATCTAACGCCACCTCGCCGACGGGCTGATCGAACGCTGCCCGACGATGCTGGGAAATCGCTGCGATGAGGCTCGCCTCGCAGACTACGCCAGAGAAGGTGCCGTCCGCCCGGATGACCATTGCTGCCTTGTGGTCCAACTCCACGAGGCGTGCGACGGCAGAGCGCACGGAAAGAACTGCAGGCATGATTGGCGTCGGCCGCTTATGAATGACAAGAAGCTCGCCTATGTGCATGACGGTTCTCCTCAGCAAGATGAGCATCTTCTCATCGCGGATAGCCACTCGCGCCATTGCGATCAGTAGTTGCGGTAACGCCTCCTGACCGCGGAGGCGACTCAGGTCGCGCCGGTCAGTTTCTTTAGCCAACCCCTCGCGGCCGTACCGGCTTGCTCGGCCGGTTCTGCAGGCTCTCCGACCACGGTTGCAAATGATGCAAAGAATTCTCCCGCGAGCTTCCTGGCGGTAGAATCAATCAGCCGTGCGCCGAGCTGGGCGAGCTTGCCGCCGATCTGGGCGTCGACCTCATAATGGAGCACCGTGACTTCGGGGCTCTCCGGCTCGAGTCGTACCGCGGCTCCGCCCTTGGCGAAGCCAGCGACCCCGCCGGAGCCCTCGCCTGAAATCCGGTAGCTGTTGGGAGGATCGAGATTGGACAGCGTGACCTTGCCGCCGAAGGTCGCCTTCACCGGTCCGACCTTGAACACGACGGTCGCGGTCATTTCGGTGGGGGAGGACATGTCGAGCGACTGACATCCGGGAATGCATTGCTTCAGGATATCGGGATCATTGAGCGCGCCCCAGACCTTCTCTTGCGATGCCGGAATACGCTGGCTGTCATTCATCTGCATATCGGAACTCAGCTCCTTGCAACGGGGTTGGCGGCGCGCCGGCCGCGACGGCGCTCGACGGTGATTTCGGCGAGGATCGACATCGCAATCTCTTCCGGGGTGATGGCGCCGAGATCGAGGCCTGCCGGCGCCTTGACGCGATCGATCGCGGCAGCCTCAAGGCCTGCGGCGATCAGCCTGTCGCGTAGCGCAGCCATCTTGCGACGGCTGCCGACAAAGGCGTGATAGGCCGCATCGATCGCCAACGCATGCCTAAGCGCAAGCTCGTCGCCCTTACCCTGCGTCGACACCACGACGAAGCGGCGGGCGTCAATGAGAAAACGCGGCTCGAAGCCGTCGACGATGACGTGAGCATCGGGCGCAGCAATGATGTCTGACACGGGCGCGGCGAGAGTCACGTGGTAGCCGAGTTGGCGTGCCTGCGCGGCCAGCGACAGCGCGACCGGGCTCGCACCAAGGATGACCAGCGACGGATGCGGCAAGACGGGCTCCACGAAAATATCCATCGTGCCCTTGCTTGGGCACATGTTGCTGGCGAACCGCACGCCGTCCTTGCTCTCGCCGGGCCTGACCCCAAGCTCGGTGAGCAGATTTTCCGGCTGCACCGAGACCATCCGCGGCTCGCCGTCGGCCAGCGCGTCGCGCGCGGCTTTCAGCACCGCGCCCTTGGCACAGCCGCCGCCGATCCAGCCCGCGACAATGGTGCCATCAGGCCGGATAATCGCCTTCGCACCGGCCTTGGCCGCCGTCACCGATACCGTGCGCACCACCGTCGCCAGCACGAAGGCCTGCTCGGCCGCCTTCATCTGCGCGACAAGATCCATCACCTCGACATGCACGCCCATCTCAAAGCCTCGCAAGATAAGGTTCGAGCGCGGTCAGGCTCGCAAGCGTGTTGGCCGGCGCGTACAGATCAATATACGGCAGCGCCGCCTTGATGCCGCGCGCCTCGGGCGCGTAGCCCTGCCATCCCATCATCGGATTGAGCCAGACGATGCGGCGGCAGCGGCGGCCGAGCGCAGCCATCTCGCGGCCGAGCAGCGCGGCCTCGCCGGTCTCGTAGCCATCGGACACGATCATCACGCAGGTGCGCGAATGGATCACGCGCGCCGCATGCCAGCGATTGAAGGTTTGCAGGCTCTCGCCGATCCGGGTGCCGCCGCCTGCGCCCTGCGCCATGATCGAGAGGCGGTCGAGCGCGCGGCCGGCATCCCTTTCCTTCATCACGTCGGAGACGTGGGCGAGGCGCGTATGGAACAGGAATGCCTCGGCTTCGCGGAACTCATCGAGTACACCGTGGATGAAGCGCAGAAAGACACCCGTGTACATGCTCATCGAGCCGGAGGCATCGAGCAGAACTACCAATCGCAGCGGCTTCGGCTTGCGCTGCCGCTTTACGAGGCTGATCGGCACGCCGCCATGACTAATATTGCCGTGAATGGTGCGGCGCAGATCGAGCCGGGCGCCACGCCGTCGCGCCAAATCGCGCCGCGTCAGCCGCGTCCGCATGGCGCGTGCCAGTTGCGCAGCGGCGAGGTGGGCCTGCGCGACCTGCTCGGAATCGGCCATGTTGCGGAAATCGACCTCGGCGAGATTTTCCGTGCGCGAGGCGCCATCCGTGCGTCCCTCGCCCGAAAGCTCATTCTCGGTCCCGTCTACCGACGGCACCTGATCCATCGCCGTCTCAGGGCCCGCGCGAGGCTCAGCCGGCTGGTTCGGCAGGCGCTTCAGCGAAGGATTGTTCGCCGCCTTCGCAACACCCGTGACGACCGAGCGCGACCGCACCCGCTTGCCGAGCCAGAACGCATCAAAGATGCCGTCAAACTTCTCCCAATCGGATTTGCGCGCCGAAAAGAGATGCTTGAAGGCCGAGCGGAGCAGGCCCGGCCGCGCCGCATAGCCAGCGGCCATCAGCGCGGCGGCATCCTGCCCCTCGGCGAGACCGACGGCGAAGCCGCCGTCGCGCAAGGTCCGCAAGAACGTCGCAAGCCTAGTCGAGACGAGACGGGACACCTCGTTGATATCGTCGAAGTCGGGAGATGCGCCGCAGCAGCTCATGCAACCTTCCCCAACAAACGTTCGCTAACCTCGCGCGTCACCCGCGCCTTGTCCTCCTGCGTCTTGAGCAGGCACATCAGGGTTTCGTGCACCGTTTCGGGCGCATCGTGCAGGTCTTTCACGTCAAGTCCGACCAGCGCCGCCGCCCAATCCAGCGTCTCCGCGACGCCCGGCACCTTGCGCAGTTCCTCCTTGCGGATGCCCCCGACCATGCGCGCAATCTGCAGCGCCAGCGAGGCGCCGGCGCCGTCAATACGCGTCATGATGATGCGCGCCTCGCGCTCGACGTCGGGGTAGTCGACATAGTGGTAGAGGCAGCGCCGGCGCAGCGCGTCGGAGAGTTCGCGCGTGCCGTTCGACGTCAGCACGACATGCGGGATCGCGGTTGCCTTGATCGTGCCGAGTTCAGGGATCGAGACCTGAAAGTCCGACAATAGCTCGAGCAGGAACGCCTCGAACTCGTCGTCGGCGCGGTCGATCTCGTCGATCAGCAGCACCGGCGGTTTCGCGCGACGGACCGCGGCCAGCAGCGGCCGCTCCAGCAGATACTTTTCCGAGAAGATCTGGTGCTCGACCGCATCAGCATCGGTGCCGCGATGCGCTTGGATCGACAGCAATTGGCGCTGGTAGTTCCACTCGTAGAGCGCTGCCGACTGGTCGAGCCCCTCGTAGCATTGCAGCCGGATCAGTTCGGTCGCGTGCACAACGGCCAGCGCCTTCGCTACTTCGGTCTTGCCAACGCCCGCCTCGCCTTCCAGCAGAAGCGGGCGCCGCAACAGCTGCATCAGCGAGATCGCGGTCGCAAGCTCGCCGTCGGCGATATAGCCGGCGTTGCCGAGTGCTTGCGCGATTTGGTCGCGGGTCTTCATGCTGAAGCGAACACGCCGAGGTTCTTCGCCGCCTGCCAGTTTCGCCAAAAATCATGCGGCATCTGGATGTGAGTCGAGCCGAGGAACGAGAACGCGTCGTTGACGGCGTTGGAGAATGCCGGAACGCCGCCGACATTCGGGCTTTCGCCGACGCCCTTGGCACCGATCGGATGGTGCGGCGACGGGGTGACGGTGAAGTCGGTCTCCCAATGTGGCGTCTCGACCGCGGTCGGCATGAAGAAGTCCATGAACGAGCCGGTGACCACGTTGCCCTCGGCGTCGTAGCGGATCTCCTGCCCCATCGCGATCGCGAAGGCCTCGGTGAGGCCACCATGCACCTGGCCCTCGATGATCATCGGGTTAATGCGAGTGCCGCAATCATCAAGCGCATAGAAGCGCTTGACCTTGTAGACGCCGGTGTCGACATCAATGGTCATGACGCAGATATAGGCTCCGAACGGATAGGTCATGTTGGGCGGATCGTAATAGCTGACCGCCTCCAGCCCGGGCTCCATGCCGGGCGGCACGGAATTGTACGCGGCCCAGCAGATGTCCTTCATCGACATGACCTTCTCCGGCAGACCCTTGACGCGAAAGCCGTCGATGTCCCACTCGAGATCGTCTTCGTGGACCTCGAGCTTGTAGGCGGCGATCATCTGCGCCTTGGCCTTGATCTTGCGCGCAGCCATCGCAATTGCGGCGCCCGCGACCGGCGTCGAGCGCGAGCCGTAGGTGCCGAGCCCGTAGGGCGCGGTGTCGGTGTTGCCCTCCTCGACCATGATGTTGTCGGCGGGGATCCCGATCTCGGTAGCGATGATCTGCGCCCAGGTTGTCTCGTGACCCTGGCCCTGGCTCTTGGTGCCCATCCGCGCGATGCCCGCACCGGTCGGATGCATGCGGATCTCGCAGGAATCGAACATGGCGATCCCCAAGATGTCGCAGTTCTTCGACGGGCCGGCGCCGACGATCTCGGTGAAGAAGGAGACGCCGATGCCCATGATCTCGCGGGTCTCGCCGCGCTTGAACGCGGCACGCATCGTCTCCTGCTCCTTGCGGAGCTCGGCGTATCTCACCGTCTCCATCGCCTTCTTCATCGCGGTGGCGTAGTTGCCGGAATCGTATTCCCAGCCCAGCGCCGAGTGATAGGGGAACTGCTCCGGCCTGATGAAGTTCTTCAGCCGCAGCTCCGCCGGATCCATACCGAGCTTCTGCGCCAGGATGTCCATCGCGCGCTCGATGCAATAGGCCGCCTCGGTGACGCGGAACGAGCACCGATATGCGACCCCGCCTGGCGCCTTGTTCGTGTAGATGCCGTCGACCGAAAGATGCGCGGTCGGGAAGTCATAGGAGCCAGTGACAATGTTGAAGAAGCCCGCCGGCCATTTCGACGGGTCGGCGCAGGCATCGAACGCGCCGTGATCGGCGAGCACGTGGACGCGCAGGCCCGCGACCTTGCCCTCTTTCGTCGCGGCAATTTCCGTGGTCATGTGGTAGTCGCGCGCGAACGAGGTCGCGGTCAGGTTCTCGATGCGGTCCTCGACCCATTTCACCGGCTTGCCGGTGACGATGGAGGCGACCGCGGCGCAGATATAGCCGGGATAGGCCCCAACCTTGTTGCCGAAGCCGCCGCCGATGTCAGGTGATATCACATGGATCTTCTGCTCGGGCAGTTTCGCGATCAGCGCCACCACGGTGCGGATCACGTGCGGCGCCTGGAAGGTGCCCCAGATCGTCAGCTCGCCCTTGATCTTGTCGAAGGAGCAGACGCACTGGCAGGTCTCGAGCGGCGATGGATGGGTGCGGTGATAGGAGATCATTTCCTTGATCGTCACCTCAGCCTTCTTGAAGGCGGCGTCCGTCAAATCCTTGTCGCCGACGGTCCATTCGAAGATGTGGTTGTGATGCTTGCGCGGGCCGTGCGCACCCGCGATCTTGCCGGCGAGATCCTCGCGTAAGACCGGCGCATCCTTGTCCATCGCCTTGAACGGATCGATCAGCGGCGGCAGCGGCTCGTACTCGACCTCGACCTTGTTGATGCCGTCATCGGCAGCATATCGGTCGGTCGCAACCACGAAGGCAACTTCCTGATTCTGAAACAACACCTTGCCGTCGGCGAGCACCATCTGCACGTCGCCGGCGAGCGTGGGCATCCAGGCGAGGTTGACGGTCTTCAGCGTCTCCGCGGTGATGACCGCGAGCACGCCCGGGACCTTTAGCGCCTCCGTGTCGTCGATCGATTTGACGCGCGCATGGGCATGCGGCGAGCGGACGAAATCGCCATGCAGCATACCCGGCAGTTTCACGTCGTCGACGTAATTGCCCTTGCCCTGCGTGAAGCGGATGTCCTCGACCCGCTTACGCTTGCAGCCCATACCTTCGAGCGCGGCGGTGCGTTGTTCCCGCGTGGGAATCATGTCGTTCATTCTGCGGCCTCCCGGAATTCCACGCCGTTGATCTTGGCGGCAGCGTATTGAATGGCTTTGACGATGTTCTGGTAGCCCGTGCAGCGGCAGATGTTGCCGGAAATGCCCATCCGGATTTCGTCTTCGCTCGGTGATGGGTTCTCCTTGAGAAGCCGCTGCGCGCGCATGATCATGCCCGGCGTGCAGAAGCCGCATTGCAAGCCGTGCATCATGCGGAAACCTTCCTGCAGCGCGGAGAGCGAGCCGTCGGCATTGGCCATCCCCTCGATGGTCGTGATGTCAGAGCCGTTGGCCTGCACCGCGAACATGGTGCAGGATTTCACCGACATGCCGTCGATATCGACGGTGCAGGCGCCGCAATGCGTGGTCTCGCAGCCGATATGGGTACCGGTCATCTGCAAATTCTCGCGGATGAAATGCACGAGCAACGTGCGCGGCTCGACGAGGCCTTCGACCTCGGCGCCGTTCACCTTCATGGTGATGTGCGTTTTTGCCATCTGTCCCTCCCCTAGCTGGCTTTGGCTGCGGCGCGCTGCAACGCGCGCGTGACCATGATTCCGCCGACATGCTTGCGGTATTCGACCGGGCCGCGCGCATCGGCGGCGGGATCCATGATCGCTTGCGCCGCTGCAGCGGCCTTCTTCAGGGTGGCCGCATCGAGGCCGGTACCGATCACCGCCTTGGCGGCCGCATCGGCCAGCAACGGGGTTTCCGCCAGATTGGTGAGCCCGATCGCACAGGTCGTGACCTTACCGCCGGACATAGTCAGCACCACCGCAGCCGCGGCGGTGGCGTAGTCGCCGACCTTCCGCTTCAGCTTCTCATAGGCATAGCCATGGCCGGCCGCGGGGACCGGAATCGAGATTGAGGTCAGAAGTTCGCCGGGTTCGATCGCGGTGAAATAGGCACCCTGATAGTAATCGGTTGCCGCAACCTCGCGCGCGCCGTTCGGACCGTCGAGATGATAGGTGGCCCCCAGCGTCATCATCAGCGCCGGCATGTCGTTGCCGGGATCACCGTTGGCGACGTTGCCACCGACGGTGCCGCGGTAGCGCACCTGCGGATCAGCAATGAGGAGCGCCGTTTCGTGCAGGATCGGGATGGATTTGGCGATCTCATCGGAGGCCAGCAACTCGTGCTGGGTGGTCATGGCCCCGATCACGACCTTGTTGCCGTCGCGGCAGATGCCTTTCAGCCCGGCGACGTTATGCAGGTCGACCAGATGCTCCGGCGTCGCCAGCCGAAGCTTCATCATCGGGACCAGGCTGTGGCCGCCGGCGAGCGGACGAGCCTCATCGCCAAGCGTCGAAAGCAGCTTCACCGCGTCGGCCACCGTAGCCGGCCGATGGTAGCTGAAGGGGCCAGGGATCATCGTCTCCTCCATCTCGTCCTTCGAGGCCCTGCAGGGCAGCGGACGTTGGGGTGACGTTGTATCCGGCGGGATTTGACCACAATAACAGGGGCACGGAAGCGGGAAATTCGCACGAAGCGCGGCTTCAAGCGCACGAAATGCGTCAGTGCTTGCGCCCTAGTACTGCTTGGAACGCTAGGCCGAACGGCGGGCGATCCCGAGTCGGGCTTTCACCTCGGCGATCTTGGCGCGGCTGACCGGTACCCGATGTGGCGACGGACCCTCGAGTTCGATGACCGCGCCATCGCCCTCCTTGCGCACCAGGGTCACGTGCGAGATCGCGATGATATAACTGCGATGCACGCGAACAAACAGGTTGGGGTCGAGCTGCGCCTCGGCCTCCGAGATCGACCAGGGGCACATCCGCTCCCGGGTACCGTCGTGGATCTTGGTGTAATGGGCATCGGCCCGGACGCTGCGAACCTCTGTGGCGTCGATGAAATGGGTGCCGTCGGCACGTTCAACCGGCAGGCGGGGCACCGGGGCAGCGCGGGGCGGCTGCCCGATCCCACCGAGCGGGGTGGGTCGCAGTTTTGGGCTGGTGGTGGGGGCCGTGCCGGCATCTGCAACGGGTAGCTCGGGCATGTCCAGAGCACCGTCCATTGCTTCGGCATTTGCCGAGGCCTTCTTGCGTGGATCAGGCACCAGCGACAGCAAGAAGCCTGCCGCGATCACAAAACAGAGCAGCGCCACGGCCAGCGAAAGCATCTGCGACGAGGCCGCCAGCCCGTCCATATGATGATGCGCCTCGGCCGAGGGCGGGACGATCCGCATACCAGCCATGGCGGTGTAATGCATGCCCGACACCGCTATCCCAAAGGCCACCGCGCTCAGCATCAGCTGCACGCCGCCACGCCGCGCCAGGAAGGCGCGTAAGCCGCCATAGGCCGCCGCGATTGCGATCCCGACCGACAGCACCACCATCCCGGCCGTGTGCGCCATCGTAAACTCGCCTGATAGTCCGTGCATGCCGACATAGTGCATGCTGACGATGCCGAGCCCAAGCAGGACCGCCGACGATGCCACCCGTAGCATCGACGGCTCGCCGATGCTGACAAAGAATAACGAGATGCCGACCACCAGTGCACAGATCAAGAATGAGACGATGGTCGGAAGCACCAAATAGACGGTGCCCGCCGGCAATGGCGCCGCCAGCATGCCGACGAAATGCATGGTCCAGATGCCGACGGCGAGGAAAAATGCTGCGCCTGCGAGCAACACGCGATGGCTCGCATCCGGCATGCCGCGGATGCGCGCAGCCAAGCCGAAGCCCGTGTATCCTCCCAGGATCGCGATCACCACCGAGAGCGCGACGAGATAGGGATCGTGTCCTTCGAACATGATCGTCTCGGCCTCCCCCGTCGTCACGAGCAGGCCTCCTCCCGCCGCCGAGTTTACAGGCGCGGCGGCGGAAATTACAATCAATCGATCGTGGCGAGCTGAACCGACCGGAAGATCGGAAGCGAAGCGACTGAAGCTCTTCAAAACCTGATCGAGCGGGTCTTTGCCCTGGCCCCAAGGCGGCGAACTGCACGCGACACTGTATGGCGAATTGGGCACGATCTTGGCTGCATGGCTCGCCAGGACCAATGGAACGTCGGTGGTTACGCGGATAGGATTTGAACCTATGACCTTCGGGTTATGAGCCAGACGATTGCCGAATGCTACCGCTGGCCCGTGCGCCCGATGGGAAAACGCGCGTGAGGGATCATCCTGCGGTCTTGATCGAATTCATTCGTCTGATGGCGTCGATGTCCTTGAACGCCAGCGCCGCAACGCTGCGATAGCCGCCGCGGCACTGAAGCAAAGCATCACGTCGTCGCTCGAGCGCAGGCATGAGGTGCCAAGCTGAGATCTGAGACTGCCGACGCGTCAAGCGCTCCCCCATCTTCAACGCATGCTCGTTGCCTAAGGCACTTCCTCTACCGAACCCTCGGTTTTGTTCATTCCAAATCTCGATAACTGTTATCGTGATTTCGGCCAGCAACGTTCGACGCTCTTAACCGCGTCTTATCCCCGGAACGAAGAGTCTTGGCATCGAAAAAAGCCAAGACACCTCTAGGCGCCGCCAGCGCCGATCCGGAGCAGGACCAAGGATGCTGAGCAACGTTCGCATTTCTTTCAAGCTTTTGATGGTTTCGGCGATCTCGATCCTGAGCATAGTCGTCGTTGCAACGGTCGGCCTCGTAAAGTTGCGCGACACCATGCTCGAGGACCGCAAGACGAAACTGGAATCCCTCGTGTTGCTGGCGCGACAGGCGGTGCAGCGCGACTACGAGGGCAGTGTAGAGAGAGGGCTGACCATCGAGCAAGCTGCTTCCCAAGGCAGAAAGTTGCTGAAGTCCCTTCGCTTCGGAGACGACTACTTTTTTGCCTTGGATCAGGCCGGCTACATGCGGGTCCACCCAAACGCGAAGTTGGAAGACACCTACATGGGGCAAACCGCCGACAGCGGCGGTATCGCGTTCGTGCGGCAGCAAATCGACGCCGGCCTCAACGGAGGTGGATTCGTGAGCTACAGGTTCTCGAGGCCTCAGGCAGCTCAGCCTTCACCCAAAATCTCGTTCAGCGTCGACTTCAAGCCTTACGGTTGGATCATCGGTAGCGGGATCTACGTCGACGACGTAGACGCCGTCTTTTGGTCCGAGGTGCGGCGGACTGGCGCGGCAATCGCGACTGTCCTGCTGATGCTGCTCAGCCTGTCGGTTCTACTCGGACGCAGCATCGTTGGCCCGATCGCCCATATGACAGAAGCTATGCGCCGGCTGGCGAAGGGCGAAACGGACACTTCTGTTCCAGCACTCGAGCGAGGTGATGAGGTCGGCGCCATGGCGAAGTCCGTCCAGGTGTTTAAGGAAATCATGGTCGAGAGCGACCGGCTGAGGGCAGAGCAAGATGCTATCAAGTCGCAATCTGAGATAGAGAAGAAGCGCATGCTCAGCAATCTCGCGGACGAATTCGAGACCGGTGTTCGGGAGTCGCTTGAAAATTTAGGTCGTTCATCGACGACGATGCGCTCCATGTCCGAAGACCTGTCTGCCACAGCTCAGGAAGCGAGCGAGCGAGCGTCGACGGTCGCAGCGGCTGCCGAACAGACGACGACCAGCGTTCAGTCGGTCGCTGCTGCGGCGGAGGAACTCGCGGTTTCCGTTGCGGAAATCGGACGTCAAACGGTACAGTCGCGTCAGATCGCCGGAGACGCCGTCGACCAGGCCGAGGCTACCAACAGGGCCGTCCAAGATCTCTCGTCAGTGGCGCATAAGATCGGCGACATCGTGCAGCTCATCAGCGACGTCGCGGGTCAGACCAACCTCCTTGCGCTGAACGCCACCATCGAAGCCGCACGAGCGGGGGAGGCTGGGCGAGGATTCGCCGTGGTGGCGAGCGAGGTCAAATCGCTTGCCAACCAGACGGCCAAGGCTACAGAAGAGATCGCAGCTCAGGTCGCCGGCATGCGGAGCGCCACAAGCGATGCGGTCGACGCGATCGGACGCATTCGCGCGACGATAGGAACGTTCAACGAAGTTGCAGCAGCCATTGCGGCCGCTGTCGAGGAGCAAAGCGCGGCTACAGCGGAGATATCGCGAAATGCCCAAGCGGCGGCTTCAGGTACCATCCAGGTCTCTGACAACATCAGCGCCGTGAGCATGGCAGCCGGTACCACCGGTACATCGGCAAGCAGGGTCCATTCTTCGGCCGACAACCTTAGCACCCAAGCGGCACGGCTGCGTGGCGACGTGGATCGATTCGTAGCCAACGTGCGCTCCATCTAGATCCAACCAGCCACTAAGCTTGAACACCAAGCGCTTCTGTCTAAGATGCATCGCATGGGACGGTTATGGCGTGTAACCTCTGACACGGACGCCTCCCTTAAGTGGTGCTCAACACCTCCACTTTGGCACATCGATGCCGTCGGGCGGGCGTCCACCCCATCATAAATCGGAAACGCCGCGGATCGGAGCGCGTTTTATGTCTCCTTTGCCTTAACGGAGCTGCGAAAGCGGACGTCGTCGGAGGTCTGAGTCGGGCAAAAAGGCGACGTTGCTCCGGCCACCTCGGAGGTATCGGCTCAAGGATCAAGAGGGTCATCCCGCTGTAGGGACCTTTTCATGGGCGCCCGAAGTCGAACGACGATTTCGCCTGCTCGCTTACCGTCCTCAGCGATCATATTGAGAGTTCGCCGGACTTCTTCCAGATCTGGCCGTTGAGCGCTCAGCCAGCTTAACCCGGCTTCTGCATTAATGACCATCGCTGTGAGCGCGTCGACGATCGTACCATAGGTGCGCACAAATTCCGCTGACACTTCGCCCTTTGCGACGCCCAGACTTCCCTCTGGTTCGCGGAAACAGGTGCGCCCCACCGCCTTAGATGCTTGCCGAACGACGTTTGCAGCCTTGCGGATCACATCGAGTACGAGGTCGGCCTGCGACCGCATGGGCACGTGGCTGCCGTCGTTCTCAAAGGCAGTGCCGCCCATGCGTTTTGCGACAAAATGTTGAAGCTCCGCTTGGACGGTGCGGTGCTTGGTAGCCACGATGTAGCAACTCGGCTTCGACTTCCACGACATAGCTCACTCCTCTGGTGGGCTGCGAGAAGGATGCGGGTTGGCCGGAGGAGCCGTTGACGCAACGAGCCAAATCCTCCGGGCCTGTTCTTTATGAGTTACGAGTCCCATATATTGGGCATATGCTCAGACATCTGAGCGTCGTTCCGCTATGCGTCAGAGGTCGCGGAAGGCCGTTTCTTTAGAGGCGAAGACGGCCACGAGGGTTATGACCGCAAGCCCGATCAAGTAGAGAGAGATCGAGCGGGTGCCATTTTCCCAAGTGAGCAAGCCGGTCGCGATCAAGGGCGCAAAGCCACCGCTGATAGCCGCCGAAACCTGGCAACCCAACGATGCACCGCTGTAACGGACCTTCGTACCGAACAGTTCGGGCAGGAAAGCCGCTTGGGGACCGAACATCAGACCGTGACTGAGGCTCATCGTAAGCGCGATGGTCAGCGTGATTGTCGTGGGGTCCTTTGTGTCCAGCAGATAGAATAGCGGGAAAGCCGCAAGTGCCGAGAACAGTGCGCCGGCGGCGTACATGGGCTTGCGTCCAATGCGATCCGACAGCAGTCCGAAGAGCGGGACCGTGATAAGTTCGAGCAGGGCGGCGTAGAGAACGGCATCAAGAATCAACGCGCGGGGTAGATTGAGCCGCGATGCTGCGTAGAAGACTACGAAGACGGTCAGAATGTAGACCCACGCGACTTCGGTTACCTTCAGTCCGACCGCGATCAGGAAGTTCTTCCAATCCTTGAGCAGCACTTCCGCGATCGGCAGCTTCGAGACTTCGTTGCGCTCCTTCACATCGCGGAATTTCGGAGTTTCAACCAGTTTGAGCCTGACGAACATGCCGACGCCGACGAGCAGGAAGCTCACGAGGAACGGGACACGCCAACCCCACGAGAGAAAATCGGCCTCGGGCAGCTTGGAGATGGCCGCAAAGACGATGGTAGCCAACACCATGCCGAGCGGGAAGCCGATCTGGACGAGGCTGCCGAGGAAGCCGCGTTTCCTCGCGTCACCGCTTTCTATGACCATCAACACGGCGCCGCCCCACTCACCTCCGATCCCGATGCCCTGCAGAAGCCGTAGGAGGATCAGCAGCACCGGCGCCATGATCCCGATCTGCTCATAGGTCGGGAGCAAGCCGATCAGGAAGGTGCCGCCGCCCATGATAACCATCGTGAGGGTCAGCATCGCTTTGCGTCCTAGGCGATCACCGAAATGGCCGAAGACGGCTCCGCCGAGCGGGCGCGCCACGAAGCCGACCGCGTAGGATCCGAAGGCGGCAAGCGTGCCAACCAAGGGATCGAAATTCGGAAAGAAGAGCTTGTTGAACGCGAGCGCTGCGCCCATGCCGTAGATCAGGAAATCGTACCACTCGACGGTGGTACCCAAGACACTGGCGAGAACGATATGGCGGAGCTTCGATTGCACCTCCCCTTCGGCCGGCGCAACAGCTTCAAGCGTGGTCATTTGTTTCCTCCTAGTTTACAAAAACGAGCCTTAGCGTGCCTCTTGTTGCTCCAAGCATGCGCGAAGTAAGCTCGGATTGTCAACTAAGTTTCCATATGAGATACTAACGGAGCGGAATGTTTCTTATCTCGGAGAAAAAATGATGGCATCCACACGTTTCATCATCCACGTCTATGACGAGGTCGAACCCATTGATGTCGGGGCAACTTTTGGCGTTCTATCGATGGCCAGGCGGGTCGATCCTGGGATCGAGATGGCCATCGTGGCCAAGGACCGCGGTGTCGTTCGATTGGCCAACGGCCTTGAAATCATCGCGCCCTACGACCTCTCCGATTGTCCGTCAGGCGACGTTCTCATGATCTTGGGTGGAGCAACCTGGCCCGCCTTCAGTCAGGACCAACCAACCCTGGACTTCATCCGGTCGTTCAACAAAGAGGGCACTGTCGCCTCCGTCTGCACCGGAGCGCTTATCTTAGCCGGCGCTGGACTTCTTGAAGGCAAGACCGCCACGACACGTCGCAACGCGCCGCGCGGCATCGACCCCCCCCTGAGCCAAATGGCGAAGCTTCATCCGAAGGTTCAGACGACCGAGGCCAGGTATGTTGACTCGGGACCGGTGATAACAGGTGGGGGGGTTGTCCTTGCGGTGGACACCACGCTTCATCTGATCGGTCGCTTCCGGGGGCACGAAGTGGCGGCTGAGACCGCCCGCATCATCGAATACGCCTGGCACCCCAACGGCGGCGCATTTCCAACGTTCGCCGCTTCGGCTTGATCCCCAGGAGACCAAGCCCTCAAATTCGAGGTTGACAAGCGGCGCCATTTTGTATCCTAATAGGATACTTTTGGCGCAAGGAGGATACAATGGATCCACGTTTCGTTACCAAAGAACCGACCGCGGGTGGCTCTGTATACGTGAAGCCGCAGGACATCGATTGGAAGCCGTCGCAGTTCGAAGGCATTCAGATCAAGGTGCTGTATGAGCGGCCCGAAGTTGGCGAGCTGACCTGCCTGCTCAAATGGGAGCCCGGCGCACGCCTCCCGTTCCATCAGCACCCCGAGCTCGAACAGAGCTTCGTGCTCGAGGGATCATTCTACGATCACGACGGAATCTGCCGTGCCGGCGAATTCGTCTGGCGACAGCCGGGGTCCTTTCACGAGACGCGCAGCGATGAGGGCGCGATCCTGTTGGCAGTCTATCGGAAGCCGAACGTCTTCGGCCACACGGCCGGCTTCGGTGTCGAAGGTGGCGCCAAGAAGGAGCCCGTCGCGGCCAAATAACTGACCAGCAATTCAGTTCTCCCAAGACTTGGCGGGACGCGTCGCGTCCCGCCGTTTTTTTGACGGAGCAGGCTGGCAAATTCTAGCCCTCCGGCAAACCTTTCTCGAGCATCACTACCAAGGCCTTCGCTTCTCCGCTCTTGCCTCTACCGCGGTGTCGGAGCCTCGCGTCGAAATAGATGCAATCGCCCGGCATCAATTCGTAGCGGCGGTCGCCGATCTCAAATTCCACCACCCCGCTGAGGACGAAAATGATTTCTTCACCGGCGTGCTCAAAAAAAACTTCCTTCAGTATCTGCTGGGGAAACGTAAAGAGGAACGGCGTCATGTGCCGGCCTGCCGCACTCTGAACCAGCGACTGATAGTCGTATCCGAACGAGGAGCCTCCACGTATCACCGGGCGTCGTTCGTGAGCGCGTACGAGCGACACGCCGGCATCGACATCTGGCGTCCCGCTGGCCGTTCCCGTCTCAAGTAGGCTCGCTAGATCGGTGCCCAGGGCATGAGCTACTTTCGATAGCGTCGCGAGAGGGGGAATCTGGCGCCCGGTCTCCATCTTGGAAAGATAGCCCTTGGTTAGGCCAACCTCTTGGGCGAGGGATTCGAGAGTGCGGTCACGCACCTTGCGCAGCTTCCTGATCCGCTTGCCTAGGACGTCCGCCGCCTGGCCAGGCACGTCCGCCTTCGACACCTTGATATCCATGTTTCCTCGCTCGCCGTGCGCATCACACGGTATCCGCCGAATCTATCCCAAATTGACACCAAACTCCAAGGAAAGACACCCATTGATCGACAGAAAGTTTCCTGATAAGAAACTTTTAAGTATTCACCAATGGAGTTGGGACATGCAACCCCGCACCTACAGAGTGGTTCGCAAAGTCGAGGAAACCCCGAACACCACGTCCGTCTACCTGTCTTCGGATGGTGACGCTCCTCTTCAACCGTTCCGTGCAGGGCAACACCTGCTGTTCCGAATTCCAGGCATCGGCGAGCGCGCATACGCGCTTTCGGCTTTCTCTCCGAAGCCCAAAACGTATCGGATCACGGTCAAACATCCCGGTCGAGGCGAAGAGACCGGGCGTGCCGCAGACTATTGGCGCCGCCAGGCAGTCAATGGCGATGTGTTGGAGGCGTGTGGACCGGCCGGCCATTTCCACCTCCCCGAACAACTCGAGCGCCCGTTGGTTTTCATTACTGCTGGTGTCGGCGAGGCGCCTCTCGCTGCAATTGCGGAGGAGTTGGCGGTTCGGGCGCCGCGCCACCAGCTTCGCTTCTTCCACAGCACGGTCAATGGATCGACGTTCGCCCTGAAGGGGAAGCTTGGCTCCCTCCGCGGAGACCTCCCCAACGCCACATGGCGCATCTGGTTTGATCGCCCGCAGCCGATCGATCGGAAAGACAAGGACTTCGACCAGCATGGAGAAATCGTGCTCGCCGACCTTCGGGCCTTCCTACCGGACTGCGACTGCGACTTCTACGTGTGCGGCTCCAACGGCTTCGTCGCACGGGTCGTCGCCGAGCTGAACACAATGGGTATCGGTTCTCTGCGCATACACTCCGAGCAGCTAGGGCGCGAGAGCGATGATATCGTCGACCCGGACGAACGCGACGTTCTTCCGCCCGTCGAGCCGAGAACGGTACACTTCACTCGTTCAGGGACATCCGCGACTTGGAAACCTGAACATGGCACTCTGCTGGAGTTCGCCGAAGGCTTGGGATTGGAAGCATCTTACTCGTGCCGGACCGGCATGTGCGGAAAATGCGCGCAGAAGGTCCTATCAGGCGAAACGGCAAAAGTGCGAGAAACACCGGCCAAGCCGCGCCCGGGACATCAACTGCTGTGTTCCAACATTCCTATCTCCGACCTGGAAATCGATCTCTGAACCCGGGACGGCAGGCCGATGAACCACTTGACTGGGTTACGGGTCTTCAAACGCATTGTCGAACTCGGCAGCTTCTCGAGGGCGGCCGACGACATGACGATATCCCAGAGCACGGTGACCAAACACGTAACGCAGCTCGAGAAGCACTTGGGTACAAGGCTCCTCAACCGCAACACCAGGGGAATAAGCCTTACGGAAGAGGGGCGCATCTACTACGAACGCAGCAAGTCGATAATCTCGGAGATCGACGAGGCAGATGCATCCGTCGGACGACGTAGCAAGGCGCTGGAAGGCGTTCTACGTATTTCGACGTCAGTAACTTTCGGGCGACGGATCGTCTCTCCCCTACTCATCGAATTCATGCGCGAGCAGCCTCATCTGAAGGCGGATATCGCCTGTGAGGATGGCTACGTCGATCTCGTCTCCCGCGGCATCGACGTCGCGCTTCGAATGGGACGCCTACCCGATTCCTGCCTTGGCAGCCGTTTCCTCGGATCCAATCCTTGGGTGATGGTTGCCTCGCCGAGATACCTGCGCTCAAGGGGAACTCCGTATGAGCCGAAAGATCTCGCCGGTCACGATTGCATCGTCTACTCCAGCGTACAGGATGACGCGGCGTGGCAACTCAGGTCTTCCGCTGGGACGTCGACAACGATCGTCGTCAACGGCCGCCTGAGGTCTAACAATCTTTCGACTGTGCTGATTGCGGTGAAGCTGGACCTCGGCATCGCTATTCTCCCGCGCTATGTCGCGGTCGATGAGCTGCGCGCCGGCAATATAGTCACTGTTCTCGACGACTTCGCACTGCCCGACCAACAACTTCACGCCGTATTTCCTTCGCCGAAGCTGGTACCCCGCAAGTCGATTGCTCTCATCAACTTCCTGTTGCCGCGATTCAAAGGAGACTGGTGGAACAGGCCTCTCCTCCCCTGCGCCATCCCTACGTCCTCATCCGGCTCCATTAAGATTGCATCGCCCAGCTTTGACGATCTCCTACCCTAACGAAAGCGATGCAGTACGAAGCAGGTTGGTACTCCCCGATACGCCGAACGGAATGCCGGCGATGATGACGATGTTGTCGCCCGCGCTTCCGAACCCGGCCGCAAGGGCAGCTTGGCATGCCAACCTGGTCATCGACGCCTCGTCCGAAATCTCATCGACCACCATCGAATGAACGCCCCACACCGGCGTCAGTTGGCGCGCGGTCGTCAACAAGGGTGTTAGACTCAGAAGCGGTGCGCTGGAACGTTCACGAGCGGCACGTATGCTCGACGAGCCTGAATGAGTGTAGGCAACGGTGGCCTTCGCGGAGACGACCTGCGCGGCGATCCGAAGGGCAGAGCAGATGGCATCGGCATGAGCACCGTTTCTGCCTTGTGTGACGTCTTTCGGAGCTGAGGCGAAAGCATCGCCCTCGGCGCCTCGGATGATTGCGTCCATCATCCTGACGGCTTCGACCGGGTATCGTCCGCTCGCGGTCTCGGCCGATAGCATCACGGCGTCTACACTCTCGTATACCGCGGCCGCCACATCCGATGCCTCCGCGCGCGTTGGAACAGGAGATCCTGTCATCGATTCGAGCATCTGCGTGGCAACCACCACTGGCTTGCCCTCGCGACGGCACACCCTGACGATCTGTCGCTGGATCACAGGCACCCTGTCGGGTGTAATTTCAACACCCAGATCGCCTCGTGCCACCATGATGCCGTCGGCCAATGCGACAATCGCGTCGAGGTTCTCCACGGCAGCAGGCTTTTCGAGCTTCGCCATGATGCGCGCTTGATCTCCTATCAAGTTGCGAGCCTCCGCAATGTCTTCCGGACGCTGCACGAAGGAGAGCGCGACCCAGTCGGCCCCAAGCTTCAATCCGAATGCGAGATCGGCGCGATCCTTGTCGGTAAAAGGAGATAGGGGTAGGACCACACCCGGAAGATTGACGCCCTTCCGATCGGACAACTTGCCGCCCACAATCACTCGGGTGGTCGCCCCTTCCCTGTGGCAGGATAACACTTCCAGCCGTAGTCGCCCATCGTCGAGCAGCAGTTCGGTACCAGGGACGAGAGCCTCGAAGATCTCCGGGTGCGGTAGCTGGACGCGTGATTTGTCTCCCGCCGTCGGATCGAGATCCAACAGAAAGGTATCGCCGGTCCGCAGTTCGACTGCCCCGTCGGCGAATATACCGACTCGGAGTTTCGGCCCTTGCAGGTCGATCATGATGCCGATCGGCCGACCGACCTTGCGCTCGACTTCCCGGATCGCCGCAAACCGCGCCTTATGGTCTTCGCGGCTCCCGTGGCTGAAGTTGAGACGAAATGTGTCCACTCCAGCCTGAAAGAGCGCCATAACCATTGAGAGCGATGAGCTCGCAGGGCCCAGGGTCGCGATGATCTTGGCACTTCTGGAGCGACGCACGACTAACTCCTCCTCGTGATCAGGACTGCCCTGAAATCGTTGACATTTGTCAACGTCGGCCCCGTGATGATTAGATCGTCCAGCCTAGCGAATACGCCGTAGGCGTCATTTGCAGCCAAGCTTGCCTTGACGTCGATCCCAGCGGCCGCCGCCCTCGCCAAGGTCTCGGGGGTGACAATCGCGCCCGCATTGTCCTCGGTCCCGTCTATACCGTCCGTGTCCGCCGCGATCGCCCACACACCATTCTTCCCCTCAGCCGCGATGCCGAGGCTCAGGAGAAACTCGGCATTTCGGCCTCCTCGCCCCTTGCCCGCCACAGTCACCGTTGTCTCGCCCCCGGAGATTAGGACACAGGGGATCTCGAGGGGTTGTCCCCATTCACCGCATTGCCGAGCTATGCCGGCGTGAACCAACCCGACATCGCGCGCCTCCCCCTCGATCGAACTTCCTAAAATGATCGAAGCGATGCCGGCATCGCGTGCAACGCGTGCCGCGGCTTCCATCGCCTTTTGTGGCGTGGCGACCAGGCGGAACGAGACCTCCTTCAGACGCGGGTCCGTGGGCTTCGGCGTCTCCGACGCCTTGCTCTTCAAATGCCTAACGATGCTATCCGGCGCGGCAATGCCGTATTTGACGAGAATGGCGAGGGCGTCTTCACTTGTTGTGTCGTCCGGCACCGTCGGACCGGAGGCGATCGTCGACGGATCGTCTCCAGGCACGTCTGAGATCGCGAGCGTCACGACCTTTGCGGGGGCGGCGGCGGCCGCCAAGCGGCCGCCCTTGATGTCGGACAGATGTTTCCGGACCGTGTTGATCTCGGAAATTCTTGCTCCGCAGTTCAACAACGCGCGATTGACCGATTGCTTCTCGGCGAGCGAAATGGCCCCGGCCGGAAGGGACAGCAGAGCGGAGCCGCCGCCGGAGATCAGGACGAGTACCAAGTCGTCGGACGTAAGTCCGGACACGCGCTCGAGGATCGAGCGCGCTGCTCTTACGCCGGCTTCATCCGGGACGGGATGAGCTGCCTGCACGACCTCGATATGTCTGCACCGGCACCCGTGGCCGTAACGCGTTACGACCACCCCCTCGATCGGTCCACTCCAACTCGCTTCAACCGCAGCGGCCATGGACGCTGCGGCCTTACCTGCGCCGACGACGATGGTGCGCCCCGTGGGAGGTTCCGGAAGATGACGCGAAAGACAGGCGTCAGGCGTCGCGGAACTCACCGCCGCCCGGAACATGTCTAGCAAGAGGGCCCGATAGTCGGTGCTCACTTTCGACCCATCGTCATGAACGACCGATCTCATGCCCAGCAGCCAGCTCGAGTGCCTTCACCATCGCCGAATGGTCCCACGCCTTTCCGCCATGGGCCACACACGCGTTGAACAGTTGTTGCGCTGTCGAGGTCGCGGGCAGCGACAATCCGAGCGCTCGCGCACCTTCTAGGGCCAGATTAAGATCCTTCTGGTGCAGTTCGATACGGAAGCCGGGGGCGAAGTCGCGCTTCACCATGCGTTCCCCGTGAACCTCCAGAATTCGCGACGAGGCGAACCCACCCATCAGCGCCTTGCGAACCAAGGCGGGATCCGCGCCTGCCTTTGAGGCAAACAGCAATGCCTCTCCGACCGCCTCAATCGTCAATGCCACGATGATCTGGTTCGCCACTTTCGTCGTCTGCCCGTCTCCATTGCCGCCCACCAAGGTGATGTTCTTGCCCAACAGCTCAAACAACGGCTTCACGGTATCGAAAGTCTTCTCCGGACCGCCCACCATGATCGTGAGCGAAGCGGCCTTTGCGCCAACTTCCCCACCGGACACGGGCGCGTCGAGATAATCCGCACCACGGGCGTTGATGGCCTTCGCGAATTCCTTCGTCGCCAAAGGCGAGATCGAACTCATGTCCACCACGACCTTTCCCTTACTCAGTCCGTCGGCCACCCCGTCCTTGTCGAACAGCACGGCGCTCACGTGCGGCGTGTCCGGAACCATCACGAAGATAACGTCCGATTTTTCGGCGACCTCCTTGGCCGATTTGCAGGCGATTGCGCCCGCTTCGACCAAGTCGCCGGGGACTGGCTTGACGTCATGCAGGAACATGCGGTGCCCCGCAGCCTGTAGATGGCCGGCCATAGGATGGCCCATGATTCCGAGACCGATGAAACCGAGATTGCTCACTGAACACTTCTCCCTGAGGTATTGATCATTCAGCTTCGACTTCAGAGAACCAACCTAGGCTCTCGGTCGTCGTTGTTCTCGGCTTGTATTCGCAGCCAACCCAGCCGCGATAGCCGATCTCGTCGAGGTGACGGAACAGGAACGGGTAGTTGATCTCTCCGGTACCCGGCTCGTTGCGGCCCGGATTATCCGCGAGTTGCACATGCGCAATGCGGTCGCGGTGTTTCCTTAAGGTAGCGGCGACATCTCCCTCCATGATCTGCATGTGGTAGATGTCGTATTGGATAAAGAGATTGTCCGATCCGACATTGGCGATCAGCTCGGTCGCCTGTTCAGTCCCTGTAAGAAAGAAGCCCGGGATGTCGCGCGTGTTGATAGGCTCGATCAACAGCTTGATCCGCTCGCGCTTGAGCTCTTCTGCCGCAAACCGCAGGTTCTCGACCAAGGTCTCGTGGGCTCTCGCCTCACTCACACTGTCCGGGACGATGCCTACCAGGCAGTTAAGCTGCGGGCAGTCGAGCGCATTGGCATACTCGATCGCGCGACCGACGCCATCGCGAAATTCCTCAACACGATCCGGCAGCACCGCGATGCCCCGCTCTCCAGCTGCCCAATCTCCCGCCGGCAAATTGTGCAAGACCTGGACGAGGCCGAGTGTCTGCAGCTTCTCCGCCAGAGCATCCTTCTGGAAGTCGTAAGGGAACAGATATTCCACGCCCGAGAAGCCCGCAAACTTAGCCTGCGCAAAACGTTCAAGGAACGGATGTTCTCCGAAGAGCATAGTCAGATTAGCGGCAAATCTCGGCATGGTGTCGTTCCTGATTTGGGTCGGTAGAGGATCGGCGTGGCGGCCCACGGGATCGGAATGGTTCGCCCGGATCCGTTATTCGGTCGGCAACAGCTTGGACTGCTTGGTCGGCTGATCCTCGAACTCGTTTATGCCGTCGATCTCCGTACCCATCGGAATGTTCGTTACGCGCTCCAGTATGAATTCGATCACCACGGGCACCTGATGCTCCCGCATCAATGCTTCCGCTCGCGCGAACGCATCCTTGAATTCATTCGGGCTGCGCACACGAAGCGCTTTGCAGCCCAATCCCTCGGCCACCGCCACATGGTCGACACCATAACCTCCGGTGTCGGAATTGATGTTCTCAAACGCCAGACTGACCTCGAAATCCATATCGAAGCCGCGCTGCGCCTGTCGGATCAATCCGAGATATGAGTTGTTCACCACCACATGAAGATAGGGCAGCTTGTGCTGAGCCCCGACGGCGAGCTCTTCGATCAGGAATTGGAAGTCGTAGTCGCCCGATAGACCGACGATCTTCTTGTCTGGGCAGGCCGCTCGCACGCCCAGCGCCGCGGGCAAGGTCCACCCCAGCGGTCCGGCTTGGCCACAATTGATCCAGTGCCGCGGGTGATAAACGTTGAGCAGCTGGCCGCCGGCGATCTGGGACAGACCGATGGCCGTGACGTAGCAGGCATCCCGCCCGAATGCCGCATTCATTTCCTCATAAACGCGCTGCGGCTTGAGCGGGACCTGATCAAAATGGGTCTCTCGGGTCATTCTCGCCTTGCGCTCGGCGCATTCGCGAGCCCAGGCGCTCCGACCCTTCAGCTTCTTGCGCTCCTTACGCTCGAAACTGGCCGTGACCAGCAGCTCGAGAGCTGCTTTGGCATCGGACACGATACCGAAGTCCGGTCCGAAGACGCGACCAATCTGCGTCGGCTCGATATCGATATGGACGAATTTGCGGCCCTTCGTATAAGTTTCGATCGATCCGGTGTGCCGATTGGCCCAACGATTACCAATGCCGATCACGAAATCGGACGCTAACAACGTCGCATTGCCGTAGCGATGACTGGTCTGAAGTCCACACATTCCAGCCATCAGAGGATGATCATCGGGAATCGCGCCCCAGCCCATCAAGGTCGGAATCACAGGTACGCTAGTTAGCTCGGCGAATTCGACCAGCTTGGCACAGCCGTCAGCATTGATGATTCCACCGCCCGCCACGATCAAGGGGCGCTCAGCGGCCTCCAGCATGTCGAGCGCTTTATCGATCTGTTTGCGAGTAGCGCTCGGCTTGTAAACGGGAAGGGAAGCATAAGTTTCTTCGTCGAACTCGATTTCCGCAAGCTGCACGTCGAGCGGAAGATCGACCAAGACAGGCCCCGGGCGGCCCGAACGCATCACGTGAAAGGCCTGCTGGAAGACCAGCGGAACGAGCGCGGGCTCGCGAACGGTCACGGCCCATTTCGTGACGGGTTTTGCGATCGCTTCGATGTCGACCGCTTGAAAATCCTCCTTGTACAGCTTGGCACGCGGAGCCTGTCCCGTGATACAGAGGATAGGGATCGAGTCCGCGGACGCCGAGTAGAGGCCCGTTATCATGTCGGTCCCGGCGGGCCCCGAAGTCCCAATACACACGCCGATGTTTCCCGCCACAGCGCGAGTGTAGCCCTCCGCCATGTGAGAGGCACCTTCGACATGACGAGCCAGGATGTGCCGGATCGAGCCACGTGCTTTCAGAGCAGAATAGAGGGGGTTGATGGCCGCACCTGGAACACCGAAGGCACAGGAAACTCCCTCCCGCTCTAGGACACGCACCGCCGCGTCGACCGCTCGCATTCTCGTCATCGCAATTTCCTCCGAATAAGCACCTGATGATCATTCGGAGCCGGGCGGTTTGGAATGCAAATCCGTCGATTTCATCTATTCCATTCTGGAAACCCGGATGAGGCGGACGCTGGATTGCGCCATCTTGCGCAGCATGTATTTTGGCAACGACGACTTAACTATCGAGAAAGACGGCAACAGGCGCCGTTTTGATTTCATAAATCGCAAATCCAGATCGATGCGCGTTTGCTATCGCAGCATGAAACGCTTGTATTGATCTTGGAGTCGAGCAGCGCTCTTTTGATCGGGAAACGCAAAGAGTGGTTAGCTCTCTTCCGGGCGATCATCTCCGGCGAAGATGTCGAACGGAAGAGCCAGTGCCAGACACCTATCTCAAAGCTCTGGAGAGTCTTGGATTGCCCGCACAGGCGTGCCTCGCGTTCGAGGACTCTCCCAGCGGGCTTCTTGCAGGACAATCCGCCAACATGGCGGTCATCATCTTGCGCAGCATGTATTTTTGGAATGGCAACTTTGAGGGGACTCTCGAAGTCCTTAACGAGCTCACTGAGCTCGGCAGCGATCGAGCATCAACTATTTGCGCTATGGCCGAAACAGGAGGAGAGGATCAGTGGTAACTATCGAGCAAGCGGGCGGCATGCGAGTGACGAGAGAGCGAATTCTTGATCGCGAGCGCACCGTCGCGAAGGCCGGCTTCAATCGCTGGCTGGTGCCGCCGGCAGCGCTGTGCATTCATCTGTGCATCGGCATGGCCTACGGCTTCTCCGTGTTCTGGTTGCCGCTGTCGCGCGCGATCGGCATTGCGCAGAGCAAAGCCTGCCTGGACATGTCACTGCTGCAAGAACTGTTCACCACGACGTGTGACTGGCGAGTTGCCAGCCTGGGCTGGATGTATACGCTTTTCTTCGTGCTCCTCGGCGTGTCGGCCGCGATTTGGGGCGGTTGGCTTGAGCGGGTCGGCCCGCGCAAGGCGGGCTTTGTCGCGGCACTGTGCTGGGGGGGAGGACTGTTGATCGGTGCGTGCGGTATCTATGTTCACCAGCTCTGGATTATGTGGCTCGGCGCAGGTGTCATCGGTGGTATCGGTCTGGGCCTCGGTTATATCTCTCCGGTGTCGACGCTGTTGAAGTGGTTCCCAGACCGCCGCGGAATGGCGACAGGCATGGCGATCATGGGATTCGGTGGCGGTGCGATGATCGGTGCGCCGCTCGCCAACATGCTGATGAACTACTTCAAGAGCGCCAGCGGCGTTGGAGTTTGGCAAACCCTCGTTGTGATGGGGGTGATCTATCTCGTCTTCATGATGATCGGCGCCTTCGCTTATCGTGTGACGCCGAGCGGTTGGAAGCCGGAAGGGTGGACGCCGTCGAGCGAGAGGAAGGCGATGATCTCCGAACATCACGTACATCTCGACAATGCACACAAGACTCCGCAATTCTGGTTGATCTGGTGGGTGCTGTGCCTAAACGTGTCGGCCGGCATCGGCGTGATCGGCATGGCCTCGCCGATGCTGCAGGAGATCTTCGCCGGCAAGCTGATCGGACTGCCCAATGTCGGCTTCAACGCGCTCGACGTGTCGCAGAAGGCGCAGATCGCGGCGATTGCGGCAGGCTTTGCCGGACTGTTGTCGCTGTTCAACATCGGCGGCCGCTTCGTCTGGGCCTCGCTGTCGGACAAGATCGGCCGCAAGAACACCTACTACACGTTCTTCATCCTCGGCATCGCGCTCTACGCGCTTGCTCCGACCTTCGCGGCGATGGGCTCGAAGCTTCTGTTCGTGCTTGGCTTCGGCATTATCCTGTCGATGTATGGCGGCGGCTTCTCCACAGTTCCCGCCTATCTGGCCGACATGTTCGGCACGCAGTTCGTCGGCGCCATCCATGGCCGCTTGCTGACCGCGTGGTCGACCGCCGGCATCATCGGCCCCGTCGTGGTGAACTATCTCCGTGAATTCCAGCTTGCCGCGGGCGTGCCACGCGATCAGCTCTACAACACCACGATGTATATGCTCTGGTCGGGGGCCTGATCTGCAACTACCTGATCAAGCCGGTCGATCCGCGGTGGCACATGAGCGACGCCGAGGTTGCGAAGCTACAGGCGGCAAGTGCCAAAAGCGCGGCCGCGATCCAGCACGGCTCGTTTGGGATCGGCAAGGGCGGTCTTGATCTCAAAGTAGTGTTGTTCTGGGCCTTCGTCGGTATTCCGCTCGCCTGGGGCGTCTGGAAGACGCTGGAGAGCGCCGCGAAGATCCTCTGATCGCTCGTCCGGTACGGTGGCGGCGCACCAGCCGCTACCGCTCTGGGTATGTCGGCGACTGGAATCGTAGCAGTGGAAGTGAAAGCGAGACGCCTCTTATGACGACGCATGACCCGCATCAGGTCCTCAATTTCGAGCATCCCGCCGCAAAGGCGACGCCCAAGGGGCGGCAGATCGATCCCACCGCCGCGCACGAGATCGAGTAACTGCTCGACAACAGGCCGCGGCGGCGCGACCTGCTGATCGAATATCTGCACCTGATCCAGGACAAATATCACCAGATCACGGCCGCGTATCTCGCAGCGCTGGCCGACGAGATGAAGCTTGCTTTCGCAGAAGTGTTCGAGAGCGCGACCTTCTACGCGCATTTCGAAGTGGCGAAGGAAGGCGAGCCGGATATCGCCCCGCTCACCATCCGCGTCTGCGATTCGCTCACCTGCGCCATGCTCGGGGCTGAGAAGCTGCTCGAGGACCTTCAGCGCACCGGCGGCCCCGGCATCCGCGTTGTGCGCGCGCCCTGCGTCGGCCGCTGCGATACGGCGCCGGCCGCGGAAGTCGGGCACAACTTCGTCGACCACGCCACGGTCAGCAGCGTGCTGGCGGCCGCGAAGGCCGGCGAAACCCACGCGCATCTACCGAAGTACATCGACTACGAGGCTCATGTCGGCGGCGGCTACAATCTGCTCAGCCGCGTGCGCTCGGGCGAATTGTCGACGGACGACCTCCTGAAGTCGCTCGACGACGCCTCGTTGCGCGGGCTCGGCGGCGCCGGCTTTCCGACGGGTCGTAAATGGCGCGCGGTGTTAGGGGAGCCCGGGCCGCGGCTGATGGCGATCAACGGCGACGAGGGCGAGCCCGGCACGATCAAGGACGAAACCGCTGCAAAACCTACACAAATCAGCTCGACTGCGGGTTCAGGCATGCTGCTCCTATCGAAAGAAAGACAGCCCGCTCGATGCTTAACTTGCCGGCTTCCTCGCACAAAAGAGGCCGACGTCAGGACATCGAATACGACTCTGGAGACAACGCATCATATGCGAAGCTCCGCATGGTCAACCTCACTCGGCCTTCGGTTTGCTCTGGCCGACACGGATCATCGCGACTTGTCAATCGGCGGTGGGCCGACCGGAAGTCGGCCCACATTCTCCCGACGACTCGCATAAGGGCTCACTCGACGACTCCGAGCACTGGCGCGGCACTCGGCTCCACGTCATACCGCTTCATCTTGGACAAGACTGCAAGCGCAGCAATTACCGCCGGAACCGCCAGTACCCCGATGATAAACTGAAAGCCCCAGCCCATGCTGAGCAGGACGCCGCCGGAAAAGGCCCCGAGGATTGCTCCGAAGCGTCCCATGCCCAACATCCAGCTTACGCCGGTGGCGCGCCCGAGCGTCGGATAAAAGGACGCAGCAAGGGACGACATTGAAGTCTGCGCACCGCTCATGAAGAAACCCGCCATGAAAACGGCCACACCAAGCACCATGAGGCTCGACGAGATGTGCGCGATGACAACGAGCATAACGGCGCCGAGCAGATACGAAATCGCGATCGAGATATGAGGATTGTAGCGGTCCATGCACCAGCTGACGAGGATCGCACCGAGGGTGCCGCCAAGCTGGAACATGGCGCTGATGAGCGCGGCCTGTTCGATTGAAAACCCCGACGTCGAGATTAGGGTCGGAAGCCAACTCGTCAGCAGATAGATAACCAGGAGGCCCATGAAGAACGTAATCCACAGCGCAATCGTGCCGAAGGTCAATCCGTTCTCGAATATCACGCGCAGCGACGACGCTTCGCTCTTCTTCGTCTCGTTGCCGACGAAGCGAGTGTTGAAATCAATGGCCGCGAATTGGTCGATGCGATGAACGATGGATGCGATCGCACGTTGTTTCACGCTTCCTTTGGCTACCAGATACTGAATGGATTCCGGCAGGGCGACGGCGAGAACGAACGCGAGCGCGAGCGGCGCGACACCTCCGATGATAAAGACGCTCTGCCAACCGAACTGCGGGATCATCGCCGCCGCCACGAAGCCGCCTCCTGCGGAGCCGAGTGTGAAGCCCGAGAACATCAACGTGATGAGCAGCGAGCGGCGAGCGGCGGGACAATACTCAGCCGTCAGGGTCGTTGCGTTGGGCATCGCTGCTCCGAGTCCGACGCCCGTCAAGAAACGCAGCGCGGTGAGTTCGGTGAGCCCCGTAGCTTGAGCCGAGAATAGACTGAACAGTCCGAACAGGGCGAGCGATCCGGTCAGCACCAATTTCCGGCCGACGCGGTCGGCGAGCGGGCCCGATAGCAGTGCACCCACCGCCAGGCCGAAGAAGCCGACAGTGAGGAGCTGCTTCAACTCGGGCGGAGGCACGTGCAGGGCCTTGCTCAGCGCGGGCGCCACGAATCCTACGGCCGCGGTGTCGAATCCGTCGAGGAAGGTCACGAGAAAGCAGAGCGCGAGCGTCAGCCACTGAAAGGCAGAAACCGGTCTCTCGTCGATGAATTTCTGGATGTTGAACGTCGAAGCAGTCATCGCGCATCCTTCCGTTCCGGCGCGTGATCGCGCGCAATTAAGGGCGCCCCGGGTTGGCTCCCGGGATCGGGACAATTCGGTGAAGCCGCCTCAGACGGCGGCGAGTTTGGCTTGGGAGGCGGTCTGGCCGAGCCATTCCTGGCCTTGGCGATAGAGAGCTTCGACTTCCGGCCCCTTGAGGCCGGGCATGTCACGCTTCACGCGGTATCCGATCTGCTCCTGGATGTAGGCAAGATGCCGATATCCGACCGGATATTGCAGCAGGTTCGCGGGATCGATGTTCGGCACGGCAGCGGGATCGACCGGATCGATCCGGTCCTTCTCGTAGATCGGCTGCCGGCGCACCACGCCCCACTTGCCAGCTCGTTTCTCGAGGAAGTCGTAGAAGCGGCCGGTGCAGACGACGTCGCACTCCACGCCGTGCACGGGACCCCGCTGGGAGATCGTCATCTTGGTCTGGGCGATGGCACGGTCGCCAGAGAGGTCGATGCTCATGCCACCGAGAAAGTGGAGAATGCTGACGCCCTTGGCCCACCCCTCCTTGCTGACCCGGATGAATTCGGCTGCCGGCCCTTGGAACCAGGTCGCCGACATCCATCCGTCGTCGTGCCATACTGTGGCGAATCGTTCCCAGTCGCCGGCATCGCGCCAGACGGCCCAATTCTCGATAAGGTGGCGGATCGCGACCCGATCTGACAGGTCTGTGTCGTCCATGATGTAATCCTCGATGAAGGCCGCCTTAGACAAATCGGCCGCATGGTGTAAGTTCATATACTGAAACTGGTTCGATATATGAAACTAAAATCGGACTCATCTGTCAAGTCGGCGGATCGTGCCTTCGATATTCTCGAATACGTGGCGGACGCTGCGGAACCGCCGTCGTTTTCGCAGATGCTCGCCGACCTGGAGATACCGCGAAGCAGTTTGTTTCATTTGCTCAATAATTTGCTTGCGCGCCGCTACCTAGCGCAGGATCCAGCGACCGACCGTTACCGCCTCGGCGAACACGTGCTGACGCTCGCAAGAAAAATCTCGGCGCCGGCTCTGCCGACAATCGTTACCCCTTTCCTGAAGCAGTTGACCGGCGAACTGAACGAGACCTCCGGCTTCTATGTCAGGACGGGAGATGCGGTCGAAGCGGCGGCGTCGGCCACGAGCACTCAGGCTCTCGCCTACACGATGAAGGTCGGAGAACGCGCGCCGTTGTACGCGGTGTCGGGAGGCAAGGTCGCACTGGCGAAGATGTCCGCCGAGCAACTGGAT
Source organism: Bradyrhizobium sp. B124 (assembly GCF_038967635.1). Taxonomy (NCBI): domain Bacteria; kingdom Pseudomonadati; phylum Pseudomonadota; class Alphaproteobacteria; order Hyphomicrobiales; family Nitrobacteraceae; genus Bradyrhizobium; species Bradyrhizobium sp. B124. Next base: position 4,208,407 of record NZ_CP152413.1, read on the forward strand.
GAATATCTACGGCAAGTGAAGCTCGAGCCGATCACCGAAAAGACGATCAGGTCCAGGAAACAGCTTCGGGAGGAGCTGATCTCGGTGAGACGCAGCGGCTTCGCCTATTCTCACGAGGAATTCACTCCGGGCATCATTGGTATCGCGAGAGCGGTCGAACATCGCGGGCGCTTCTATGGCGCGCTCAATCTGGCGGTTCCCGCGGCGCGATACAACCGAGAGCGCGAAGTTGTGTTTCGACGGCAGCTCGACGCGATCGCAGCTTCGCTCGGAAAGGCGATCGCCTCAAGAGAATGATCACCGATAGCTCTCCGGCCGCGGGACGGTGCATCCCCAGCCGAGCGCCCAAGTCGATGCCCTTCGGATAGCCTCCAACGAACGCCTCCGGAATCCACCACGAGATCCGCGCCCCCGTCGGCCGCCTCGCGCGCCAAGCCGGCGAGCTTCACCATGGTCTTCGACGTGTCGAACAAGACAGGAGCGGCCTGAACGACCGCGGCCTTGACGGTCTTCAATCCTCAAGAAAACTACACAACGGCTCGGGTAGCGAACGATGGTTGCGCCACGAGACCGGCAAGTTGGGTGAGACCGTCTTCCAGCGCGCCCCGGTCGGGAGCGACGCCCAACGAAATCCGGACAGCCTCAATCGGATACATCGCCACGGCAAAGGCTGAGCTCGGCACGATCGACACACCTACGCGATCGGCCTGCTCCACAAAGTCCGCCGCCCGCCAACGGCCGGGAAGCTTCAACCAGAGGTGATGACCATATGGGTCGGCCGCGAAGCTGACGTCACGCAGGATCGATGCAGCGAGCTTCTGGCGAGCCGCATTCTCGTCGCTGATGGCTCTTGCGAGCTCATCGAGCGTGCCATCCGAAATCCAGCGCGTGGCAAGCGCCGACATCAGCGGCGGCGCCATGAGGATTGTCGCGCGGAGCACTCCTGCAAGACGAAGCCCCAAGCTGGCGTTCGGTGCGAGCATATAGTCGTCGCGACCAAATGGCGGGGATGAGCTCCGTCTCGCACTACTTTTTCTAACCCGATCGTCCTGTCGGTATCGTCTCGCCCGGCCATGGTCTCTAGCCGCCGTTTCGACGTAAGAAGCGCAAACGAGCGTTCGTAGCGGTTCCGATTTCGATCCGATGATACGGACTCGGCGACCTCAACGCGCTGGGCCAGCGCACGGAAGTTCAACCAATCCATAACAGCCTCTATGGCGCTGACATGGCGTCCCAGTCCCACTCGGCCAGCAGGCGCATAAACGCCCGCGTCGCGGCGCTGCGATAGGCGTCGCGTCGCAGCAGCACCGAGACGGTGCGCTCGGCGATGGGTGGCGACAGCTGCACCGCTTTGAGCTCGCCATGGCGGGCCGCCGCCTCGGGCGCCACGGTGGCCAAGCTGCCGCCGCGTACGACAGCTAGCAGCGAATCCACCGCATCGGACTCCACCGCCACCCGGGGCGCCATCTCCTGGTCGTGGAAGTACCGGTCGATGGCGCGCCGCGTCACGAAGCTCTTGTTCAGGAGTGCCAGGTCCATGCCCCGCAGGTCCGCAGCAGGCAGGACGTCAAGGCCATGGGCCGGGTGCTCCTCGCCCACGATCAGACACAGCCGTTCCTGATACAGCGGCTCGGCGGTCACGTCCTCGCTGCGCACGTCGCCGAAGGCAATTCCGAGATCGAGCGCATCCGCCGCCAGCGCCGCCTCCATCTCGACCTGGGCCAGGACGTTGATGGTGATCAGCACGCCCGGATGGCGGGCGTAGAACTGCTGCGTCAGAGGACCGACCAGATAGGTGGTAAAGGTGGGGGTGAATGCCACCCTGAGCGCGCCGCGCTCCAGCCCCTCCACGTCGTGGATGGCCCGGCGGGCGGCCTCAAACTCACGCACCGCCCGGCGCGCATGGTCGATATAGACCCGCCCGGCGTCAGTCGGCCGGATCACCCGCCCCGACCGGTCCAACAGCTTCGCCCCAAGCGTCTCCTCCAGTTGGCGAATCTGCTGCGACAGCGCCGGCTGAGACACGTGCAACTCGGCCGCCGCGCGGGTGAAACTGCCTTTGTCGGCGACCGCGAGCAGGTAGCGGGCATGGCGCAGCAGCATAAGCGTTACTTATCCAAAGCGTAGGCAATCGGTCTTAGACATTATACCCGGCAATCTCCAGATTGGCGACACAAGTTGGAACGGAGAGCCCATATGAACGACCTCATCGCCGGTTTTCGGAAGTTCCGCGAAAGCGCCTATCCCCAGCGGGCCGCGCTATTTCACAAGCTCGCCCACACCCAATCCCCGGAAATCCTGTTCATCGCCTGCTCGGACAGCCGGGTCGTGCCGGAGCTGGTCACCCAGACGGAGCCTGGCGGCATGTTCGTGATCCGCAACGGCGGCAACATCGTGCCGTCCTATGGACCCGAACCGGGCGGCATCTCCGGCACGGTCGAGTACGCGGTGGCCGCCCTCAAGGTGAAGGACGTGGTCATCTGCGGCCACTCCAACTGCGGTGCCATGACGGCCATCGCCAAGGGTCACGACCTGAGCGAGATGCCGGCGGTCTCCAGCTGGCTGCGCCACGCCGACGCGGCGAAGGCGGTCAACGCCGCGCACCACCACGACTCCGAGCAGGCGAAGCTCGACGACCTGGTCCGTCAGAACGTCATCGCCCAGCTCAGCAACCTGCGCACCCACCCCTCGGTGGCCGTGGCGCTGAGCCAGAAGAAGCTGCGCCTGCACGGCTGGGTGTTCGACATCGAAAGCGGCGAGATCGCTGCCCTGGACCACCAGAGCGGTGGCTTCGTCGATCTGATGCAGCATCCCGACGTCTACGCCCAAGCAGACTGAGACGCCGACAAGTCCTCCTCCCCAAAACCCCCGAAGAAAGGATCTTCACATGCAATCCGAGTACAGCTGCACCGCCCGCGCCGGGCTGGCCGAGGCCGCCGTCATTGCCAAGCGGCGCAAGGACCTAACCTGGGACCAGATCGCTGAAGGCACCGGCCTAAATGTTGCCTTCGTCACCACGGCAATTCTTGGCAATCACCCCCTGCCCGCCGCGGCGGCCGAACTGGTCGGCAAACGCCTGGAGCTCAGCGCCGACGACATCTCGCTACTGCAAAGCGTGCCGATGCGCGGCCGCCTGGAGATCCCGTCCGACCCGACCCTGTACCGCTTCCACGAGATGATGCAGGTCTACGGCCCAGCCCTGAAGGCCCTGGTGCATGAGCGCTTCGGCGATGGCATCGTCAGCGCCATCAACTTCCGCATGAGCATCGACAAGGAAGCCGATCCCGAGGGCGGCGAGCGCGTCGTGATCATGCTCAACGGCAAGTTCCTGCCGGTGAAGCCCTACTGACGCGTTCACTCCGAACCTAGACCCAAGGCCGGGAACGGCATCGCTTCCGGCCTTTTTCAGCTTTGACGGCGCGGCGCCGCCTGCGCGTTTTCATCGATTTCATGCGGTGGAATCTTGGGGGGCATGGTGTCGGCTGTGCACGGCACAGTCGCGGGTGCTGGGATCGGTTGGACCAATTCTGTGCGGGCAGACGATACAGTCGGCGGCGCTGAGCGGCCTTGCCAAGCGCGCCGATCTGCTGTTGCGCTCCATCGATCTCACCCGTCATGTCCGTGACCTCGTCGATCGTGTGCGCGAGACAGCCGGAACCGACTTAGCGTTGGTCGCCCAGAGTTAAGGAGGTTTCCCCGCGATACTCGCGGCACAAGAGATGGCGGGCGATGTCTCACATCTCATCTGCTCGATGTCTTCCTTCCCGCCGACGGCGAAATGTCGCTCGATCAGGTTCCCGATGTGCGGCAGGGCCGGCGAAAGCGGATGGAGCTGGAACATCCACCGCTTCCGTCCTCATATCTCGGCGTGAAGGAGCATAACGTCAGCGTGACGCGACCGCCGACTCACTCTTCTCCCTCGAATTATGCTCGCCAGACCCCCTTGCGTTTGCCGCCTTAAGCGCGTCTTGCTGCGCGATGCGGATCATTGCCACTAATAGTCGTCGCGTCGTCGGCGCGCGTCAAACCTAGGCAAGACAAGAGGGCCCAATCCTCTAAGGGCATTCGGTGAAGCGCCGCCGACGACAGCATCAGCGAACCCGAAGGTTCGACGACAAGACTGTTCGCATGCCATGGCAGCCAAACGACCGCGAACGACACCGCACATCGTCTCGGCGCCCGGGAACCTGCTCGCGGTGCTAACATAGGTTTCGCTCGGCGCTGGAATTTCCGTCATCCCAGCGTGGTGCGCGACGTCGTCCACCGGCCGGACGTCACTTTCCGTCTGATCCCCGGAGAGCCAACTATGTCGGCTGGCGGCTTTGTTCCGCACGGACCGGAGTTCCCCAACCGCGAAGAATTTCATTCAGCAGATCAGAGCGTCGCCTGAGAGGTGTCTCGACCCGCTCGATTTGGACAATCCGAAGCGCAAGGATAGTTTGGCCTGACCGCCGCGTCGTTGTGACGGATCTCACTGCGCGGCACTGCGTTCCAGCCGTGCCTTGAGACGTGCCATTGCGCGGGCGAATACCGTTTTGTCCCTGCTTGCGCGCGCCAGTACTAACGCACCCTGGATTCCGAGCACGATATCCTCGGCGCGCTCTTCGGCGCTCGCGGGGCTCCAGCCTTCCCGGACGAGAGCATCGCGCAGCGACGCGATCCACTGGCCGAAATAGCCCGAGATGGCGTCGGCAAATCGATCCCGCGTTTCGTCGAGGGCAAAGGCGCCGACGAGACAGATGCGCGCACCCGACCGGAAATAGGAATCAACGGCCTCCCACATTCGGGGGATCGCGATGTCTGGCCTGTCGGTTCGCAGAGGTTGAAAGATCTGGCGCTCGAACCAGGTGCCAACGTCCTCCAACACGGCTTTCGCCATGTCTTCTTTTCCACCGGGGAAGAAATGGTAGAGGCTACCCTTCCCTAAGCCGGTCTTTTCGGTGATCCGGCTGAGCGACGCTCCCTCATAGCCTAAGTCCCGAAAGACTTCGGCTATGAGGGGAACGACGTCAGGGCGCTCGTTGAGCGTCCGCATGCGATACGCCTCGCTGTTTAGAGTCCCAACTCCGTGAGCCCCGGATGGTCGTCCGGTCGACGACCGAGAGGCCAATGGAATTTGCGGTCGGCTTCCTTGATCGGAAGATCGTTGATGCAGGCGAACCGCCGCTGCATCAAGCCGGCAGCATCATATTCCCAGTTCTCGTTGCCATAGGAACGGAACCAGTTACGGCTGTCGTCGCGCCACTCATAGGCGTAGCGGACACCGATCCGATTGTCCCTGAAGGCCCAGAGCTCCTTGATTAGCCGGTAGTCCAGTTCCTTGGCCCACTTACGGGTCAGGAACGCAACGATCTCGGCGCGACCAGTGGCGAATTCAGCACGATTGCGCCAGCGGCTGTCCGGCGTGTAGGCGAGCGACACCTTTTCTGGATCCCGGCTATTCCAACCGTCCTCGGCGAGGCGGACTTTCTGAGTTGCGCTTTCGAGCGTGAAAGGCGGGGCGATAATGGTCATCTGCATTTCTCCTTGTACCAATCGGTACATTGTTTACCGAATGGTACATAGCTTGGCAAGCAGTTTCTGGATCGCGATCTCTTGAGGAAACGGACGCCCCACGGGTTGGCGCCCCGCATCTTGCGCTCCCCGCTTGGTGCTCACCCGGTCCGTCAGGGCCGCGACAAAGCGCGCATCGCGGCGACCTTGGACCCGCATCCGACGATGCCGATGCTTTTCTCAGCGAGAAGGTTGAACCGTGGAGACGACGTACCCGTTCGCTCCCAAACTTCAGTGTTGGTCAATCGACGCTTTCGCTTTCTCGTACGGCCCCGCCTGGGTGGCCCATTCCAGCACGTTTATTGACATCGCGAGCTCGTTCTCTTCGACGACGCCCCCCGCTCCGCCAGATTCCGCGCGCGATCAAACGCCTGTTTCATCAAGCTTCGATAGGCGACCAGTCATATCGATTCATGTTCAAGGGCGGCCCCGTGGACGAAGTTGTCGCCATCGATTGCGAGACCACGGGGCTAAACGTACGTACGGACGACGTCATCAGCATCGGCGCCATCAAAATCAGAGGCAACCGCATTCTGACAAGTGAGCGCTTCGAGGGGTTCGTACGCCCCGATGCAAGCATACGAACGGATGCGATCAAGATACACCGCCTGCGTCAGGTCGACGTTGAGCATCAAGTCCCGATCCGGAAGCTGTTGCCTGACTTCCTGCATTTCGTCGGCGGGCGGCCGCTCATCGGGTACTACGTCGATTTCGACATCGCGATGCTGGACAAATATATTCTTCCGTTCATTGGAATCAAACCGCCAAATCCGCGCATCGAGATCTCCAGCCTCTACTACGAGCGGAAGTACGGCGATGCCCCCCTAACATCTCGATCGATCTTTCGTTTTCCGCAATTCTCGCGGACCTCGACATTCCTTCGCTTCCTCAACATGACGCGTTCAACGACGCCTTAATGACCGCGATGATGTACGTTACCCTGCGCGACAAGAAGCAGCGAGGAACACGAATTCCACGGTCAAACAGTCAGACCGTCTCCGATCCATGCGGAGGTCAAGCGATCCTCGCATAGGATTGTCGATGCCACGAAAACCACCGGTTGCTATCGACCGAGGGTCGCCTGCAGGCAAAGGGTCACACGTTCGAATCGTGTCGAGTAATGCGCGCGCCGTCATCTGCTCGTTCGTCTGTCAAACACCCGAGACCGAAGCTGCCTTCATGTTGCCTTCCGTTTCCGTGTCGACCTTAAAACCCCTTGCGGATAAATCACGACCCAGGGTCTCGGGAAGCAGAAGTGAGGAGAGAATGAAGATAGTCGCAGCGGGAAGGGCCACGGCCACCATGCCGTTCAGCAGGCTTCCGCCTAAATGCCCGGCCGCAAGCGGTACAATCACGGGGGCGATGCTGCCGAGCCCTCGACCTCCCATATAAAATGTTGACACCGCCGTCGCACGTAGGTTGACCGGATAGAGTTCGGAAATCCAGACGCCGGTCACACCCAGCGCCACGTTGCCAATGCCGAAACCGATGTAGAGCCAGAACATCGGCCATTCGGTCTTCGATCCGGCGTAGAGCTGACTGCCCCATACGGCCATACCGACCAGAGACCCGACCCAAAACAGCGCGGGCACGAGAGCCCCGAAGCGGCGGCCGGCTCTGTCGTTGAAAAAGCCGTTCGCGAGGTAGCAAATGCCGCTGACTACCGAGAGCAGGACAGCGGTCGTACGGACGACATCACCCGGCGTATGCATATCCCGCAGCAGCAGCGTCGGAATGAAGGAGACGACGCTGTAGTAGCAGAGCATGTAGCTCATCAGCCATACGAAGCCGGTGACGGTTTGCCGTGCCAGCCCGTTCCGGAAGAGATCCGCGAGGGGAAGTGTGCGAGCTTCTGCCGTGGCCCGGCTGGCCTTGCGTTGCCTCTCATACTCCAGCCAGATCTTGGATTCAGGCATGAAGAAGCGAATAAAGATGATCAGCAGAATGGGCACGCCGCCACTCAGCAAACCGATGCGCCAGCTCCACTCGTCACTGAACGTTGCAATCAGCCAGATGCCAACTATTGAAGCTGTGGACGACGCGATCACGGCGCAACCTTGGAGCGCGGCCGCCCCCAAACCTCGGCTGCCTTTTTTCCAGGCCTCGTTGAAGAGCACCATGCCGACGCCGTACTCGCCGCCGAGACCGATGCCGGTGATCAAGCGCAGCGCGGCAAGAGACCAGTAATTCCATGCGAACGCCGAAACAATCGCGGCGACAGAAAACAGTGCGATTGTGAGCTGAAGCGAAGTCTTTCGGCCAAATCGATCACCGATAACGCCGAATAGCGCTCCACCGATGGCCGATCCGAACAATGTAAGCCCTTGCAGTGAGCCGACCTCGGTGAGCGATAGCGACATCGATCGCTGGATCGCAGGCAAGAGGAACGGGAATATCAGAACGTCATAGAAATCGAGTATGTAGCCCAGCATCGCCGATATCATGATCGAGTACCGTTGCCCCGGGGTGTAGTCTTCCGAACTCGAGGTGGCTGCCGACATGTGACGCGTTCCTGTTGGAGGATTGAGATTGATAGACTTGCCGAGACGCTTGCTGCGTCTTTGAGAGTCGAACGGCGACTTCGGCATTTATTGGAGGTCACAAGCGCGACCCCGATATCATTCGGAGCGCATTCGAGGCTCCGGACTTGCGCGCGTGATGCGCAGGGCCTAGCGGCCCGGTGCCTTCAACTCCGGATAAGCAAAAT